>JAYVXO010000201.1:0-12548 GCA_043785105.1 Fimbriiglobus sp. | reverse complement strand
GCGATGCATCCGTGCGCTCCGGTCTGAGTTTGCCAGCCTTACCCCAGCCGTTTACCAAGCCGCCCAGATTCCAACAACATCAATCAACACGGCCTAGGAAATCCATTACTTTTGCCTCTATCTTACTGCGTCTCTGCGTCTCTGCGTGAGGAATTCGGATTACCGTGGCTTCAAACCCGCCGCTTGGGTGCGTTTCAATCCGGGTCGGCGTGGCACGCTGACGGGGTGGGCAGCATCGACGCGCACATTGGCGAGTCGCGCTTTCACCGCATCGGCATAGGGTTCGGATAGTTCCATGCCGAGGTAACGCCTCTTCAATCGTTTCGCAACGGCCAAGGTGGTTCCACTGCCGGCGAACGGGTCGAGGACCAAGTCACCGGGGTTCGACGCGACTTTAATGATGCGTTCGAGAACGCCTTCAGGCATCTGGCACGGGTGTCCGGTGCGTTCCTTGAACGTTCCGCAAACGCGGGACACCGCCCAAGTATCCGAATCAGGTTGGAAGTGCCGATCCGCTTCTTGAGGCCGTAACACCCAGGTGTCGTCCGGCAATTTACCAACCGGGTTCGCTCGCCGATCCGCATACGTTGTTTGCCGCGCCGATGGCACCCGAACCCGGTCTGGCTCGAAGGTACACTGTTTGGGATCGACCACGTAGTAAAAGATGTGGGCGTGACTGCGGTTGAACTTCTTCGTGCAGTTCACGCCAAACGTGTAATGCCAGACGATCCAGTTCCGCATCGTCAGCCCGAGCGAATCGAGGCGAATCTTCATTTCCGCCGCGTACTCGTCCCCGATTGCCACGAACAGCGACCCGGACGGCTTCAGCACGCGGGTGAGCGACGACAACCAGGAATCGGTCCATTTCAGGTACTCGTCCTTCTGGCGTCGGTCATGGTAAACATCGTACTCGTACCCGATGTTGAACGGCGGATCGGCGAAGGCGAGATCGACACTCCCCACCGGGAGTTTGTCCAAAAGCGTTACGCAGTCGCCCATCCAAACTTCGTCCCAAGGCATTTCCGCTCTCCCCGATACAGCACAACTATCCGAATCACTAGAATCTACACATACCTTGCAAATGGCGCAAGCGCAACTACCGTTATAATCAAATTTTTGTACAGGGTGAACGGACTGATTCTGCCGGGACTGCTGGTTGGGCAGTTTATACACCGAGTTGGGGTAGTAAGAATTCAGGGGAGTCGTTAGTTTCCCACGTCAGGCGGAATGCTTCGGCGTGGGACTAGAACGGGATCGGGAATGTTGCATCATCTGAAAGCGATTTGGTTATTCCGCTACTTTTGGTTGTCATTGGTCCGGATGGACCTGCGCACGCGGTACCGTCGGTCCGTATTGGGGATTGGCTGGTCCGTGTTGAACCCGGTTTTGATGAGCGTGGTGTTGGTGCTGGGGTTTGGACAAATTCTCGGGATGGAGCGATGGACGGAATTCGGCGCGTTTCTGCTGCCCAGTCTTTGCGTCTGGGATTATATTCGCGGCTCGACCACGTCGGGTTGCTTGGCGCTAATGCACAACGAAGCCTACATCCGCCAATGTCCGCTACCGTATGGGATTTATCCCCTGCGAACGGTAATGGGAACGACGATCCACTTCCTGCTCTCGCTGTTCGTCATCGTGATACTGGTCACGATCCTGAAAAGCCTACGTACAGAAGATTGGTCGTTCACCCTCGACCCGACACCCGTGCGGATGCTGTGGGCGATTTTGCCCGTGACCGTGTTGCTATTCGTGCTGTGCTGGAGTTTGGCCACGATTGCTGCGTTTACCAACGCCTATTTCCACGACACCCAGCACTTGGTCGAAGTGGCGTGCCAACTCTTGTTCTTCTTGACGCCGATTATGTACCCCCCAGACAGACTTGTGGGATCGAAGATGGAATGGATGGTTGCCATGAACCCGATCAACACGTTTTTGGAACTCGTCCGCGTGCCGATGATCAAGGGTGAATTGCCGCCGACCGACCTGTACCTTCAAGCCGTGGGCATCACGGTCGTCGTGTTCGGAATCGCGTCGGCGATGTTGGGTTGGCTCCAGAAAAAGGTGATTTTCCAACTGTAAGATGACTCCGTAGCTTTTGACCAACACCGACCTCCCGAACCACTAGAATCGCCGATGGCAAAGATTGAACTGAACGACGTGAGCCTGACCTTCACGATCCGTCAACAACGGCGAGTGACGCTGAAGGAGTACATCACCCGTGGACTTTTTCTTTCCTCGCGGAACCCGAAAGTCGCGGTTCATGCCCTGAGCGATCTGTCGTTCAGCGCGACCGACGGCGATCGCATCGGCGTCATCGGCCACAACGGGGCTGGCAAGTCCACGCTGCTGAAACTCCTGGCCGGCGTTTATCCACCCACACGCGGTAAGCTGAAAGTCGAGGGGCGAATCTGTTCACTTTTTGACATTGCTCTCGGGTTTGAACCCGATGCCAGTGGCTGGGAGAACATCAAGTATCGGTCCTATTTGTTGGGCGAAACGCCGACCACGTTGAAAGGCAAAATCCAGGAGATTGCCGACTTCAGCGAAATCGGGGACTTCCTGAACATCCCTGTACGCTACTATTCCAGCGGGATGCTGGTGCGACTTGCGTTTTCGATTTCGACCGCGATTGAGCCGGAAGTGCTGCTGATCGACGAGGTGCTGGGTGCGGGCGACATGTCGTTCCAACTCAAAGCCCGCGAACGCATGAAAGACATGATGGCATCGGCCCGGCTGATGGTACTCGTGACTCATGAAGTGACCACCCTGGAGCAAATTTGCAACCGCGCCATCTGGCTCCAACACGGCAGAATCATGAAGATCGGCCACCCCGATGAAGTTGTCGCGGCTTATCAACGGAGTATGTCCAACACGACGGAAACCCATCACGTTGGCGGCGGGCTGACTGACAACGAACAAGGTGAAGACGACGCACAAGCCGCCCCTGGGGTGGAGGCGTCCGAGGTGAAGGCGGCGGCGTGACTCTCGACGATCTCATCGTCAGCGTGCTGATCGTGAACTACAACGGTGCGAAGCACCTGCTGAACTGCTTGAACGCGCTCGCCACACAAACTGTGCCACGCCACCGATTTGAAGTCATCGTTGTTGACAATCACTCCCAGGACAATTCCGTCGAGATCATTCGCAGTCAATTTCCGTGGTGCCGACTCGTGACCTTGCAACGCAACACCGGCTTCGCGGAAGGCAACAACATCGCCGCCACGTTCGCGCACGGTCACCGACTGGCACTACTAAACAACGACACCGTCCCCGATCCGTTTTGGCTAGAAGAATTGCTGTGTGCCAAGGCAGCGAACCCTGACGATGCGATTGCCTCGAAGTTAGTTTTTGCCCACGACCCCGGCGTCATTAACAGCACCGGGCTGTTCTTGTTACGCGATGGCCGGGGTGCCGATCGGGGCTTTCGACAACGGGATGTTGGACAGTATGAATCGCGCGAATCCGTGTTCATGGGGTGCGGTGCCGCACTACTTTTGGACCGCCCTTCGGATGGCCAACCGCTTCTCGACCCGCGCTACTTCGTCTACTACGAAGACCTGAACGCCGGTTGGCAACGACAACTCCAAGGCAGGGGTGTGACCTACGCCCCGCGGTCGTTAGTACGCCACGTTCACGGCGCCGCAGCGGGTGACCAATCGCCGCTGTTTTGGTTTTATGTGGAACGCAACCGGGCACTGACAAGCTTGCGGAACGCCGATCTCTTCTTGGCGATTTGGTCCGCGTTCGTGCTGCACGCCAAAGTCGTGCAAGCGGCAAGCACGCCACACAGGATCGCGGTGGCGCGGGCAATCGTGTCGTATTGGCGCTGGTTCCCGTGGGTGGTCGTGGAACGCTATGATGTGCGATATGAGGCACGCCGATGAAGGTGATCCTCAACGGCCTTGCCGCACTGAAACCAAAAACGGGCGTCGGGCACCACGTCGCCAACCTCGGAACCGCGCTGCAATCCCACTACCCGCAAGACCGCTTCACGCTGTATCCGGGAAAGTCAGTGTCGGACTCCATCCGGCGAATCAATCGTCCCTCGACTCCCGGCACTGGCAACGCGACTTCAAGTTGGCGCAATCAACTCCGAACCTTAGTAAAGTTCGCAGCCAAGGCTGCTTCGCAATTGCATTTCCGCGCCTATACTTCGACGTTCGGTTTCGACCTCTACCATGAGCCGAACTTCGTGCCGTTTGTAACTGACCTACCGACGATTGTGACGGTCCACGATCTTTCGGTACTGCGTTTCCCACAGTGGCACCCGGTTGACCGTGTGCGAATGCACGAACGCTACTTCCGCACCGCACTCATCAAAGCGGCCCATGTGATTGTCGTTTCCGATGCTATTCGGACCGAAGTGATGCGGGAATTTCACATTCCAAGTGATCGCGTTACAACGGTGTACAACGGGATTCACCCATCATTTCAACTGCCGAATCCGGAGATGATTGCCAAGACGCGGGCCAAGTACGATTTACCGCAGCAGTTCTTCCTTTGTGTTGGAACCATCGAACCCCGGAAGAATCTGCTTGCAGTGATGCAGGCTTTTACCCAACTGCCAGCCGAAACGCGGGAAGCTTGTCCCTTGTTGCTAGCCGGTCCGTGGGGTTGGAAATCGGAAGCGGAGCGAAAGTTTTACGACGACATCGGACGGCACCAAGGAATTCGGCAACTCGGGTACGTGCCCGAAACCGACTTGCCCTCGCTGTACGGTGCGGCCACCGCGTTGTTGTATCCGTCGCACTACGAAGGTTTCGGTCTGCCGCCCGTCGAGATGCTGGCAACCGGCGGTGCCGTGATTGCCTCCACCGATGCGGCGGTGCGGGAAGTGTGCGGGAAATTTGCGGTGTTCATACCACCGACGGATGCCGGCGGCTGGCGTGCCGCAATGTTCCGAATCGCCACCGACGAGGAATATCGGGACGCTGTCAAAATCGGTGGGCAGGAACACGCACGCCAATTTACCTGGGAACGGGCTGCCGTGGAAACCATGGCGGTCTATCGGCGTGTGATCCCGTCAACCCAATCCCGCCCCGCCACGAATTAAGTACACCGTTGAAACCGCGTTAAACAAGCCGTGCAACACAACGCTAGCCGTGATCCCTCCCGACCGCGCGACGACATACCCGAGCGCACACCCCAAGAAAAACAGTGGCACCGGCGACGGCCATACAGCCGAGTGAACCGCTGCAAACAAGGTCGCCGTCGAGATAATCCCGCCGACCGTGTGAGCCGGGAACTTGTGCCAAACCGAACGCCCGTAACGAATTACAATCACGTACAACACCGCCAACAATGCCACGAACACGATCGGACCGGGTTTCACCCCATTGCTCAAGCTGGGCTGGACGGCAAAAACCCCAGCGATGCCCACGAGTATGGCACCCTTCCACCACGTCGAAGAAGCCCACCGCAACAACACACCACGAAACAAAAACTCCTCGATCAACGGCACCATTCCGCACACCACGAGCAAAAAAAACAACTGCTCACCGAACGAAGTCCCGGCACCCAGTTGCGACAACGGATGGTCTTCGGCAGCATCTCCTAACTGTTCGCCGACATAAAGTGCTAATACGAAAACGGCGTATACAAACGGCGTCACAACAAGTGCGGCCAGGGCACCAAAACCAATGTGACTGCCGATCGTTCGGGAATCGAATTTCCACGGGACTTGGTGCAAGAAGACCCGGATAGCCAGTCCGATTCCGACGACAAACGGCACGGCCATCATCTGTGCCCACAGGCCCCCGAGTTGGTTGGCGGCCTTGTCGGTGAGGTCCGGTAGCGATGGAAACTCCGGCCCGTAGATCGCGCGAAAGAAACCGGACTTCGACAGAAGTTGCAGGAACAACAGTGCGAAAAGCGAGTTGATGAAGAACAAGAACACCCAATCCAGGACCGTCCACCCGACTTGTTTTGGCACCCACGACGGAAGGAACGGGCGACCCAATCGGCGACACAACGCCCATCCAACGACTATGACCGGCACCGCAGCGACCACGGCAACGATCCCACCCGCTTCCGCAATCCGGCTCACTTCACTCGCCAACTTTAACGGCATTGATAACTCGCGTGCATGGTCCCAGGAAGAACTTAATCTAGGATAGTGTTACGCGGGACTCTGCCCATCATCCGGATGTCGTTGACCATGCCAACCATACTCGATCGGATTGTCGAAACCAAACGGGGCGAGGTCGCTGCGGCCCGACTTGCGGTGCCAGAAATCCAGTTGGAACGGCGTGTCAGTGGGATGTCACCGGCACGGGGATTCGCAGCGGCGTTGCGAGTTTCGGGTGAGGTGCGGGTGATTGCGGAAGTGAAGAAAGCGTCGCCGTCGGCAGGCGTGATTCGTGCGGACTTTGACCCGGTGGCCATCGCCAAGATTTACGAAGCTCATGGCGCGGCGTGTATCAGCGTGCTGACGGATGAAGTCTATTTTCAAGGTTCGATGAAATACCTCGAAGCGATTCATGCTGCGGTAACGTGTCCGGTGTTGCGCAAAGATTTTGTGCTGGATCGCTATCAACTTTTGGAAGCGCGCGCCGCAGGGGCAGATGCGGCACTACTGATCGCGGAGATTTTACCGAGCAATCGACTGGCAGAGTTATACCAAGAAGCTGTTAAACTTGGCTTGGATGTGTTGGTGGAGTTACATGCCCCGGAAGAGTTGTCGCGTGTTTTGGATAGTGGTGCGATACTCGTCGGGATCAACAACCGGGACTTACGACACTTCACCGTGCGCTTGGAACAGACGCTGGACCTGGTTGGGAAAATCCCCGCAGACGTTACCATCGTCAGCGAAAGCGGCATCCGGACGCCACAGGATCTGCGCCGACTTGCTGAAGCTGGGGTTCACGCGGTTTTAGTGGGGGAATCGTTGATGCGTTCCCCGGACATTGGCTTGGCGCTCGACGTGCTACGTGGCGTCTGAACCGCTTCTCCGACATCGCCACTCAACAATAATCGCACCCCACACCATGCCCAGATTATCAGCAAGAGGTAGGTATCAATGGGATGATACACGGTGGTGTTGATTGTGACTTTTGGTGCTTGAGACGGCATCCCGCCAATCACTGTGGTATTCGCACCCATCACGCCGATCGCCAACGTGCCTTCAATCGCAAGGTGCATGAGACAATTTTCCAGTAGATACAATGCGCACAACAAAGTCATCAAAACGGAATTGAATGACCCTGACCAGTGTTGCAAATTGGTATTAGACGAAGTGATACCGAGGGAGAATGAGGAACCCGCAAACCAGCGCGGATTTGCTAGCAACACGGCGAGCGGCAATAAGGATAACAGCGCGTCGTAATACATAAACCGATAACTGCACAAATACGCTCCTAGCAGAAGAAACCCCGCACTCAGCCCGACGCGGTTTCGTCGCTCGGCACACCACAAATAGATTCCAATCGTGGAGCTAAACACTACGGTAATGAGTCCCCAACTCAGCAGTGTGACGGTCTGGTTGTGCCGTTCCGGATCCGGTAGTTTGAAGTCGATCGTGTAACGGTGAACAATGCCCGACAGGTCACGACTGAGCGCAATCCAATTTTGATTCACCTCATAGATACCCGACGCTTCCTTCCCTACAGCCAACCAATCCCACCACGCTTGGATGCCAACAAACGGTATTGTAATCAGTATCATACTAGCGCCGGTCGCCGCCATCATTAGTACAAACCTCCAACGTTGCATCACTAACGGCACCAGCAAAAACGCCATTGCCCAGACTGGTTTGAACGCCAGCAAGCCCCATATGGCCCCGGCCCATCCGTCACGGCCACGAGAATTACAGACCCAACCCCACACCAGAATCGTCAGCGTGAAAACTTGATTCTGGCCCAAATCAAGGCCGCTACGGTAGCCGGGAAACAACAGAATGCCCAACGTCGCGGCAGACCACCAGACACGCCCGCGTGATAGCAATGTGATGCCGTAACCGGCTAAAAACGTGAGTGCCACCGAAAGATATTGAACGAACTGATACGCCCCCTGCGGATTATTACCGTGTGCCAACGGCGCGTACAGAAAGGCATGAATCGGCGGGTAAAGCGGTCCACCAATCGCGGGGCGATTCAATACTTCCACAGTTTGTGGCGGAAGCCGTTCACTGGCCAGCGCGATCAACGCGGCTTGGGTGAAGGGTTCGGAAATCAACGCATTCGTGGCGAAGGGCAACGTGCCAACCGTGCCAACATCCTGCCACTCTTTCGCGTCGGTCCCCATCACCCACTGCATCAAAAGTTCCGCATCATGCTTGCTGTCCATTTCAGTAAATTTTGCCGGGCGGCGCAACGCTGGGAACGAATCGAACCGTGTCAAAGTCCCTTCATTCACGATCGGGTAAGCTTGCCACACGACCGGCCATTGTTGGTTGCGGTGGTACAGTTCCCGACCGTGTCCGGTGACAAGCATTCGACCCATCAACCACTGGCCACCAAAGTCAATCATCGCGTGGCCGTTGTTAACATCAGCGCGGCGTTTTTCGTCAGGCGTCGTGGGGTATGTACCAAATTCACTCCGCGCATGGTGCAATCTCGCTTCCGCCACGAACAGGCACAGCACCCACAACAGGACTCGTGCGACGCGCCGTGCGTGGGTCCAGACCCAGTCCGGGGATTCTAACCATTCGGGTTTGGACGAAAAATCCACGGCTACCTCGGACGGGAAAGCTGACTTTGGATGGCACTAGGGTCGAGGTGATTCGTCTGCGCCCAGTGCTCCGCCAGTGCGTTCAAGCGGTCCATTTCGGCTTGCAGAACAACGCGGAATGCTTCGAGGCTCTCGGCACGAAGATCGTTCGGAACCGTCATCGGTTCCCCGACAATCAACTTGGCCCGCGTTGTCGGTTTGGGTATGGCGAAGCGGTCCCAACTTTTCACCCGCCACGGCTTATCGTAGCCGATGCCGACCGGCACCAGTTCCATCCCAGTCCGCGATGCAATGTACACGATGCCCAGTTGGGCCTGTCGGCGTGGGCCGCGTGGGCCGTCGGGTGTGACAACGAGGTGTCGCCACGTGCCGCCGTGCATAATCTTTCGCAACGCTTCAATGCCACCGCGATTCGTCGAACCCTGCACAAGCTGAATCCCGGTCGAAGCGATGACCGAGCCGACAAGTTGCCCGTCCGCGTGCTTGCTGACCAGTGCCGCCAAATCCGGGTGGCCGAAGAAGATCGTCGGCAACATCAAGTTTTCGTGCCACACGGCAAAGACGTAGCGTTTGCCTTTCGGGATTGCTTTGGCCGGTGCGGTGACGGGGCCGATCATGCGGTACTCGAACCGCAGCGAACGGAACAAACAATTCGCAATGCCGATCAGTAACCACCCCGCGAACCGTAGTAGTTTTTTGTTGCGAATCTTCATGCTGAACAGGGCCACTCGCCGGTGAACACTTCCGTTGCTGGACCCGTCATGTAAACGGCGTTGTCCGATTCGGACCATTCCAATTCGAGGTCGCCGCCCGGCAAACGGGCAAGGATTTTCCGCCCCGTTCGACCCGTCACAACGCCCGCAACGCACACGGCACAGGCACCCGTTCCACACGCCCACGTGATGCCGCTGCCGCGTTCCCAGGTCCGCATCGTGACTTCTTTGCCCGAGTGAACTTTGACGAAGTGGACGTTGATCCGGCGCGGGAAATGTGGGTCATGTTCCAGTTTCGGCCCGTATTCGGCAACGCGATCCCGCCCGGTTGTGTCGAAGTATTCGTCGCCCACGTACAGCACCGCGTGGGGGTTTCCCATCGAAACACAGGTCGCTTGAAAGCGTGTATCCTCAATGCGCAACTCGGCGTTCGTCGGCGGATTCCCCGGTAACGTCGTGGGGATCTTGGCGGCATCCAGGATCGGCTCGCCCATGTTGACCCGAACACGAGAAGCCCTGCCGTCGGTCACTTCGAGTTCAACAGTCAGTACGCCCCGTCCGGTTTCGATTGCCAGTTTTGGTTTGCGGGCGATGCCGTGATCGTGGACGTATTTCGCAACACAGCGTAAGCCGTTGCCACACATTTCGGACTCGGAACCATCCGCATTAAACATCCGCATTCGCGCATCGGCTTTGTCCGACGGCGTGATCAGAATGAGGCCATCCGACCCGATGCCGAAGTGCCGATCGGAGATTTGCTGGCTGAGTTTGGCGGGGTCCGTGGGCGTTGGTTCGGCAAAGCAGTTCACGTAAACATAATCATTACCGATGCCGTGCATCTTGGTGAAACGCATCGCTGCTCGCAGTTGAGGATAAGTCACAGGGAATGCTACCGAGATTTTTAACGATTCCCGCCACGCCGCACACCCCACCTTGCGGTTGTCGCGGATGTGGCAGACCCGACACTTGGAATAACTAGGACATGGCGGACGCCGTTGCAAAACCTGATCGGACCATCTTGCTTGTTCGCTCACCGGCGAAGGACGGCGTCGGCGTGTTTCGGATTACCGTCGATCGTCGAGTGAATTTTTACGCATTTCATGAGATTCGGTGCGAGATCGGTGGGCGGGGGTTTGCAGTCCACCGATTGGGGCTGGGAATGCTGTACCATGTTCGCGTCGGAAGCCCGGTGGATTGTTCGTGCGACTGCATCGGGTTTTTGTCACGCGATTCGTGTCGGCACGTACTTGGCCTTCGCGCGTTATGCACGCAAGGGCTGTTGTAACAAATCTAGCTCAGCCACTCCTTCAAGCCGGTTTCGAGTTGTTTCACGAACTGACTTCGTGGCATCACCCGGTCGCACCCGGCCTGTCTCGCGGCGGCTAACAGGTCCACGTCAACGTGGGAACCGAACGCGATCACGCGCGGCATCGTCGGGCATTTTTCGCGGAGACTCGTCATGAGCGTTGGCAAATCCAACGTCGTGTTGTGGAGGTCGAGAATCACGCACGACGGCGGTTCGGTTTCCGCGAGTGCGATCAATCGTTCGACGTTGCGGATTGCGGTGACGATCACGCCCACGGCACGGGCAGTCCCGGTCACTTTACTTGTGAACATCAGATCGTCACAGAGCATCAACCCGTGTAAAGCGGCGGTCATTTCTTCGCCCCTTTGAGGCTGTCCTGAAGCAATTTTAATGCGTCGAGCAGGCCGTCATCGAACTTCTTGTCCTTGCCCGCTTTGATGAGAACGTCACTGACTTTCTGGGCAGTTTTGTCCGGATAAAGTTTACGGACCCGCTCCGGGATTTGCACCGAAATCATCCTCGGTTCAAGGCAGATCAGGATCATCATGCCGTCCGATTTTTCTGCTTTCAGTCGGCTCTCGATCCACTCGCGGAACATCAACTGGCGGTCTTCTGGTGTTGCTTTCTTCGCTTTCTCGACCCAGTCGGCTGGTGCCGATTTGAACGTCTCCACAATCACTTCCACATCTTTCTTGAAGAGTTCCGCTTGAATTGTCTCGGCGGACTTGATCGTCTCGGCTGTGAAGAGTTTCGCGTCGTCCGTGATCGGGACCGGCGTGGTTCGTTTGGGCGTGGGCTTGGCCGCAATCGTGCTGCCCTTGATCGCTTTCACGTCTCGTGACGCAAGTAGTTGTTTCACTTCGGACAGATCGACGAAGAAGCTCACCAACTGCGCGTTCACCGCACCACCTTGCGTGACGCCGACGAGTTCGCCTTTGTCGTTTAACAACGGCCCGCCACTGTCGCCGGGGTTGGTGGGCGAATCAGTCTCGATGACTTTCGCTTCAAAACTAACCGTGTGATTCTTATCCAGAGCCGCCTTCCACTTCTTGCGATACACCTGCCGCACGGTGCCTTTCACGTAGCCCCACAGCGCACCGGATTTCCCCGCGTTCCCGATCGAATGAACCATCTCACCGGGGTCCGGACTCGTCGTCGCCAGTGACAGTGCCTTGGCACCCTCCGGCAAATTCTCCAGTTGAATAATGGCCAAGTCCGCACTGCGATCCAGCGCGACCACCTTCCCCGGCACGCCGAGACGCTTGACACGATCGGCGTAGTATTGCTTCTCTGGAATCGGTTGCCCTTCCCGGAACGCCGGGAAAAAGATCGTCACCTTGGCGTTCTCTTCCACGACGTGGAAATTCGTCAGCACCAGCCGCCGCTCGGCGTCGATCAGGGAACCACTGCCGGTTGCCAAACCATTCGGGCGGGTGGAATGAATCCACACCACCGAGTGAATCGACTGCTTATAAACCTTCGCCCCGCCCGTTGCTTCTTGAGCGGACACGAGCGAAGGCACAGGTAGCAAGGCAAAAAGTGTGAACACGAATACAAGGTAAGGCGAGCGCATTCGCGTCACTCCGGGTTGGGGTTGGATCAACTGTGTCATTGTACCCAGTTGACCGCGTCGCGCGTTTACCACTTGCCGGCACGTCCCAATATGGCGAAAACTCACACCGTCGAACCGCACCCTCCCGGAGTCCGATCATGGCTGAACCATTGCAGTGTGTCCCCGAGAACGCCCTGATTGCGGGGTGGGATTTTAGCACCGGCTCCGTGAAGTGCTTGGCGTTCGACTTGTCCGGGAACGTGGTGGCGGAGACCCGCTTCCCTACCGATTTATGGACCGACGGTGGCGT
>JAYVXO010000200.1:0-33790 GCA_043785105.1 Fimbriiglobus sp. | reverse complement strand
CTTTCTGGGGATGGTCTTGCTAGCCGCAACAATGATCTGGCTCAAATGAGATTTTCAGGCCGCCGTCGTTGACCCGCCTTCAATCAACACGGCCTAAGTGTTCGCGGGTTTAAGAACGACCGCGTCGGGCTGAACGGGCTACGCGCGTGCCTCCGATCGAAATCGGTGAAGGCCGCGTTGTTCTTCGCCACGAACCGCCTCTTCCGCAAGAACTACCGGTCGTTACAATTCGTCGAGGAACAGATCGTCGAGCGGGGCATCCGCGCGGTCTTCGTCAAGTCGGGCGTGGACACCGCCGACGTGAAGAAGTGGCGGTCCCTGCTGAACATGCACGCCATGATGGACGAGTTCGTCGTGACCACGAACGTCGACCACATCCGGGCCGCCCACGAGGGCCTGCTCGAGAAGTCGCTGGTGTTCGGCACCGTTTCGTTCGGCTACCGCGGGGAGGTGATCCCCGGCACGCTGACCCGACGCGGGCGGCCACGAAAGTCGTTAGCCGTCGATGACGTGGCTGCCGACCACGTGCGAAAGGTCTTCGAGTGGTTCGTCACGGACCGGTTGTCGATCCTCGCGATCGTGCGGCGGTTGAAAGCCGACCCCGTAGTCCCCCCGCCCCCGAAGTCGCCGAACCGGGTCTGGACCCGGCAGGCCGTCATGCGGGTGCTCAAGAACGCCCGGTACCGCGGGTGCTGGCGGTACCGGGTCACCGAAACCGTGTGGATCTCCTCGAAGGACTACGCCCGGCAAGTCAATCGCACCGCCCCGCTCAAATCGGTGCACCTGGAAACCTTGCGACTGGTCGGCGACGACGTCTGGTTCACGGCCCAATCGCTGTTCGAGCGCGAGGCGGCCAAGATGGTGGGTCGCAAGCCCCGCGACGGCGATTCGGCGACCCGCCCGCGGGTGTTGAACGGCCTGTTCGCCTGCGCCGCCCACGATCGAATCCTGTACGTCGGCGGGCCGCACGGGGGGTCGATGTTTTGTAAGGACTGTCAGGCAGTTTCGGCCGGGGAACGCCCGCTCTTCTCGCTGTTGCCCCGCGTCGTCGCCCTTCAGAAAACGTGCGCCGCGTTGGCGGACCTGATCCGGCAGGATTCGGACTTGGTCCAACGGGTCGTCGCGTCTTGCCAACGACACGCCGAAAACGAACAAGCTCCGGACCCGGCTCAGGTAACGGTGTTGACGACCCGGCTGGCGAAGCTGGACCACCGCATCCAGTTCGTCCTGCGGAACCCGGGCGAGACAGACCGCGACACGGCGGAGTCAACCGCTCTTGTGAAACAATTGCGTCACGAGCGATCCAGCGTACAAGCCGAGTCAGACGCGGTGTCCACGATGGCCGCACGGGTCATCGTGATTCCAACGGACGAGGAAGTTCTGAGGTTGCTCGACAGCTTGGTCGAGGTTCTGATGAAGGCCGGTGCGGGCGCGGAGGAACAAGCCGGACGGGTGCGGCAGTTGATTGATTTGCTGACTGGCGGGCGAATCGAGTTGGTTCAGCAAGGGGAACGTCGCGCGAAACGAGGTTGGTTGCAAGGCCGGTTCCCCAATCGGGTCTTGGCAGGTGTCACCCATCAATTAACCGGGGTCCACGTATCACCGGACGGGTCCGAGCCGTGCGAGGTTGTGATCGACTACCGCCGGGAGCCGGAGGCGTTGCCCGTCAGTGTGGTGGCGGAAGTCGTGTCGCTTTACGAAGCGGGTGCGTTAGTCAAGGAGATCGCACGGCGGGTGCAGTTAAACCGCAACCGCGTGACACAAATTCTGGAACACTGGCACGCGCAGCAGAACCGGGAATGCCCGGACGGACGCCAGCGGCGGGCGTCGTTGACCCGCAAGCACCTCAGACCGCCGCTGTACCAGGAGATCGCCGAGCGGGTCAAGCAACTGGCCGACGAGGGTCAACTCTTCGACGGGATTGCGAACGCGTTGGACGTGGACCGCAACACGGTGACGGCGGCGTGGAAGTTTTGGCACGACAGTCGCGGACTGGCCGTGCCCGACGGCCGGAACCGCCGCAAGTCCCTGCCCCGGTCGTCGCGACCGCGAACCGATTCGGACTGAACAGCTTGGCTCGAACCCTCCCGACTTCGTGCAGGTAGGAACGCGCGAGGTCGGGAGGGTTCGACTCCCTCCTCGATCCGCTCGTCTTTCCTCTCTCACCTCGGAAAGTCACCCTGGTTTGGTCCGAATTGAGCCCTTTCCCGACCAGTGGCAGTTGAACCCAGGTTCATGTGTTTCGATCCCGTCAAGGGTCGGATCGTCGAAATGGCGGTGCTGAAATTTTCCTGGAGAGGAACACATGATTTTTTACTGCAGCGGAGTCCAGGAATGCCCGTTCCGAAAACCGCGAATCGGGCAGAGAAGCCCACCACCGATCCGACTCGCCTAAATTTCAGCCCGAAACGGGTCATGATACTTGATGGGGCCATGTTAGCCGTGGGCCGTCACTTCCTCGTCCACGGCTGGTGTGTTCCTTCGGGGGATACATCGGTGGTGCTCCTTTTTCCGGAGGTTGGTATGCGACCGCGTGACGTCTCGAAAGTTTTGAGTTCCCTGATCCTGGCGCGCAAGCCGGTGTACCTGTGGGGCAGCCCCGGCGGCGGCAAGTCGGAAGTCGTCCGCCAAGCGGCGGATCGTCTCAAGCTGAAGCTCGTCGACGTGCGAGCAACACTGCTCGATCCCGTGGACCTGCGGGGACTGCCCAAAGTTACCAAGGACCGGGCCGAGTGGTGTCCACCGAGTTTCTTGCCCCGGTCCGGTGACGGCGTGCTGTTCCTGGACGAGCTGGCCCAGGCGCCGCCGATGGTGCAAGCCGCCTGTTTGCAACTGGTCCTCGACCGCCGCATTGGTGAGTACGAACTCCCCGCCGGGTGTGGTCGGTCGTCGCCGCCAGCAATCGACAAGAAGATCGGGCGGGCACCCATCGGCTGATTACGCCCTTGTTGAACTGGTTCGTTCACCTGGATCTCGACGTGAGTTTGGAAGATTGGCAGGCGTGGGCGGTGGTGAACCAGGTTGCACCGGAAGTACGTCCCGTCGTTCCTACTGACTCAATGTCAGACCGGCGTAACTCTTGACACAGAGAATGCCAGCACTATCAGAATAATGTCCGCGACTCGTTAGCCAGGATCACCATCTGTTTTTCGACCTGGGCGGCGATACCTTCCGCTTCGGCGACCGTGCGAAGCGTGGTGAGAAGTTGGCCGCATAGGACGATCTTGCGGTCGTTCCGGGAGAGCTTGAAACCTGCTTCTTCCAGCCGTTTCAACTTAGCCCGTGCCGTCTTCACCGCCTTGATGCGTTCGGTCGCCTTTGGCGCATGACCTACCTTCCGGCAGACCAAAATGATGTCTAGTTGGATCGGCTCACTGGCTTGCGACTTGGGCATAGCCACTGACATCTCTGCTTTCACTGGCTGCGAGTTCACGAACACGAACCCGCCGCCAAGAACTGCGTCCGCGACGGCCTTCCACCCCTCATCCCGCGAGTGGTGATAGGTGAACACCAGAAGCCCTTCAACTTTCAAGACGCGGTGGCACTCCCGGAACACGCCCCGGAGCTTTCGGGCAAAGTTCTCTGAGTCGGAATCTTGTACCTCCCCAGCGCTACGGGTGGAACCGTCGCCCTGCCAGGCGTGGAAGAAGTCCGCCAGTTCTGAGTAGTGGACATTGTCGAAGAACGGCGGGTCCGTCACGACTAAGTCGATGCTCCCGTCCGGCAAGCCGGACGAGGCGGAATCGCCGCACGACAGCGAGATGCCCCTTTGGGGGATTTCGGAACCCCACGGCCACAACTCGCCGGTAAATGGTGGTGAGCAGACGCGACCCTTGGCGCTCTGCGTGCCGTTCACTTCCGTCGGTAGTGCTCGGTAGTCGATTGCCCGGAGCAATCTGCTCCTGAACAGGTTGGAAAACGACCCAGAACTCTTGTGAGTTCCCCAGACGTTCGCCTCGATGGGAGTCCGCTCCGGCTTCAGAATGTGGTGGGCAAACATGTGGCGAACGGCACCCGTCCCCTCACCCTTGTAGGATGCGAACAAGTTGTTGAACTCAAGGACACCGGAGAACAATGTGAGCAGGGCACACCTGGCACCATCGTCTTTTACTTTCAGGATCGCCGAACGGAGTAGCGATAGGGCCAGGATCTGCCGGTTGTTGAAGAAGTCCCGCCAACGGAGGAAACCGTAGCTCATCGCCTGTCGGGTGTTGACCCCTTCTTCCAAGGTCAGGATGGGTGGTGGGTTCTTCCCGTCAGAAAGCATTCCCAAGCAGTCCGCGTATGCCGCCAGGTCTTCCGGCGTTTCTTTTAAATACTCCTTACCGCCATCCTGGTTTAGGACCAGCTTGGCGTAGAGTCGGAACGGCGGGCGCTTCCTGCCGACGGCAGAAAGGATGGAGAACTTCTTCGCACATTGAGTGCAGGTCGCCTTCGCACCGCGCGCGCAACCCTCCTCCGGGTCGAACTCATGCCCACAGCGGCAAGACACACGCTGGCCTATCAGTCCCCGGAACACGTCACCGCATTTCGGACATACAATCTGAACTTCGGGCTTCCGCTGGGGATAGGCGTTGCGAGCGATGATGTAGGAGGGAAATAGATCGACCTTCTTTTTGCACTCCGGGCATTTGGTCTGCATCACCCAGAAGTAATACAGTACGTCGCAAGCCCGTCCCTTGGAGTCGAGCGAGCGATACAAGGACATGATTTCACGGCCGACCCCGACGGTAAGTTCGCGGAACGCCTCCTCGACTTTACCCCGGTCCAACGGGCCGAGCGCCACCCGAACGGCCTCGACTGCCACCGGGTTGATGTCGCGGCCGAGTGCCGAGAACCCCAGCTTGTGGGCCTCACCCACCGTCGTCCCCGAACCCATGAACGGGTCAAAGACAGTGCCGCCGATGCTGTGGAAATCGTAGAAGCTGGATTCAAGATCGTCGTCTTTGTCGAGCGAGCATCCGAGGAGAATGCCGCGAAACACTGTCCCGAGCCTCTTCGCCCACCATTTGTGAACGTGGTAGATCGGACGGTGGACCTCTTTCCGCCAGCTTTCGCGCTCGCCGAGTTTGGACAGGAACTCGAAGGGGAAGTCATCCGATTCGATCAGCCTATTCTTCCGCATCGTCATCATCCGTCTCAAGTTCCAGTTCCTCGGGGTTCACGTTCCGCATCGCTGCCGGATCGGGATTCTCACCTTTCAGCCTCCAGGCCCGGAACAGGTGTTCTTTACCTGCGTCGGGATTCGGAACCTTCTGAGGCACAAGCTCGTTAGTTTGTAGGTCGAACGAGTAGGCAATCACTAGTTCCTTGGCTTCAACACGCTTGAGCTTGCCCACCTCGAAACACTCTGTCCCGGCATCGATCTCCGCCGGGAGGATCAGTGTCCGCTGATGGGTGACGCCTTCGACGATGTGAAACGGCGTCGGCACGACATACATTTTCCGGTCCCGGATCATAATGTCGCCGTAGCTGCCAAATCCCTTCACGCTCTTGTTCTTGTGAAAGTAGTTATGGTCGGCGTTTAAGAAGTCGCCGTGGCAGAGCACCAAATCGATGACCGGATACTTGTTGCCATCGGGCTTCTTGGGGTATCGACCGAAGACGTAGTAGACCGACCGCCCGTTGTGAAAGCCTGTCGGCACTTGACTGTTCGAGTCGAAGCTGGCGTCGCGCCCCGGATAGGCCAGACCCTTCAGTTCGTACCCATCAGTGATTTGCACGATCGTGAAGTCGGGATAGCTGTTCCTGCCGCCCTGTTCGTAGTTGAAAGTTGTTTCCGCGAGACGCTTCTTGAACCAATTCTGGAAGTGGAATTCCTTGTCCTTGGCGCTTTCACGCTCGATCAAATCACCTCGCTTGATCGCCTCGACACAGCGTTGAAAGATAGCAAGAACGGTCATCGCCTGGAACTCCACAGATTCGGACGCTCGTGTACATCCCGGAAGTATGGCCCACCGCCGTGCGTTCCGCAAGGTTGTGCGCCGCACGCGCCTTACCTAAGCGGCACATCCGTTCTACTCGGATTCACCGGCCGCGTCATGCAGGTCTTCCAGCAGTCTCCCGATCTTCCGGTGGCACTCGTCATGAAGTCTGCAAAGTTCCGCGTCTAGTTCCTGGTCTAGCTCCCGGAGCAGCACCGCCAGATTATTTTTCACGACGAACTTGGGCAACCGAACCGCTTTGCCATCCATCGGGTGCAACTCCAAGGGCGAACCGGAGCCGTCCTCGCCACCGACGCGGTCACCGCGTACCGGCATGCGGGTTTCACGTTCCCGTTCGCCGACGACGTGTTGATCCCGGCGATCCCCGTCTTCGGGTCGCCGGAATTGGCCAAAGAACCGGACCTTCGTCTGGGCCGAACCGACCGCCACCTGGTGGTCCAGGCCGGTCGGTGGACGGTGTTCTTGACCATCGACCCGACGGGTCGATTTCCCGACGTCGAATCGGTGATCCCGAAGTCGGTCACGCCCACCGTCCTGCAACTTCATCCCGAGGATGCCAAAACATTGCTCCTGGCGTTGCCGACGTTGCCCGGCGGTCACGACGACAATCACCCCGTCACGCTCGACCTGATGCCCGGACAACCGGCGGTGGTGCGCGGTCACGATGACAAAACCCAACGCGTTGCGGAACACTCTCTGTTGCGCTCGGTGGTCCGCGGTGGCCCCCAGCGCGTGGCGTTGGATCGGAACTACCTCAACCGCGCGATCCGGCTCGGCTGCCATACGATTCGCGTGGTGGCGTCCAACAAACCCGTGGTGGCCGTCAATGACCGGGTGACTTTTCTGGCATCCAACTTGGACACAAACCTCATCGTGAAACCCCCGATCGGTTCCGCGATCGCCCGCCCGGAATCCTCGTTACCCTTACCCTCACGCCGACGGAGCCGAACGATGAAATCGGTTGACCGCATCGAACCCACACACGACCGAGCCGACCCGCCCGAGCCGAGCGACCCGCTGCTCGAAGCCGACCGCCTCCGGATGCACCTCTTCGAGGCGACGCCGAGTGCCGGACGGTTGGTCACGCTGCTCAAGTCCAAGAGGAAAGAGCAAAAAGCCTTGGCGACGGTTTACTCCAGTCTGAAATCGCTCAACCTCGGACCGTAAAGGACCACCATGAAATCGTCGATCTTGCCGTCGATCCGTGACCGCTTGATTCATCTCACCGAGACGCTGCACCACCTCCAAGACCGCGTTCGGGAAGCCGTCGCGACCGAGATGGGCCGCGTCGTCTCCGAAGCGATCCGAGATGTCCTGACCACGGCGTTGCGAGTTCGGGCAGAAGACCCGTCCCACCCACGACCCGATCGCCGGTATCGGGCCGACCCGTGGTCGGAGGACGATACCGACGACTGGGATGACGATCAACAGGATCCGGACTCTTCGCCCCAACGAATGCCATCACCGCCCGCACCCCCTTCCAGTTGGGCGACGGCTCTGTCGGTCGGCGTTCTGGTTGCGAAGTGGCTATGGGGGCACCGCGTCCCGCCCTGGCCCTGTGTGGGCGTGGGCGTCCTCGCCACCGCCGCCACGCTCCACGGCGGGCCAGTTCTGCGGGCGTCACTCGCGGCCCTGACCGCTGCCACCGATCTCGTCAACCGGACCCGGGCCCACCCGGTTGAAATCGGCGGTCCGGTCGGGATAGCAAAAAGTGGTCGAGGAGGTGAACGCCGTTGCCACACCTGTAAAAGTTCGCATCTCCCGGACGAGAGAGTGTGTGGCAACGACCGCGTCGCACGTCACAACGATCGCTCGTGGCCTGGCCGCCGCGCTCCCGCTTCGCCGGTTCCTGACCGTGGCGGTGGCCGTGAGTTTGGTGGTGGCAGTGACGCGCTACCTGCTCCCACATCCCGCCAGTGCGGTCCTCAGCGGCCTGGTTGGCGCGATCTCTGCCCTCGCACTCCAAGTCGGCGCGTGGCTACATCGCTCCGCTCGATCGTTCGGTTTCTGGACGGCTTAACAGCACGTCGCACCAAACGCTCCGAGTAACATCACCGTCGTCCGACCAGTCGCAACGCACCCAACGGGTGCGAGCTAGCCCGTGTGGGTTCGACGATGACAACTCGGGGTTTTACGTGCTACCCCATTCCATGCCGCCGTCGTGGCGATCAACCGGCTCTGCCCCGCGTTGGATCAGTTGCGATGCTTCAAACCTTTGTTTTGGCAGGTTTCGTAGACTTGACGGGCTTCTGATCGCTCAACGATCGTAACAACTGGTGGCCCGCCACGTGGCGGGCCGGTGTCCCCGACCCTTTTTTTAGCTATCAGCGAATCGCTGTCAGGTAGCTTTGCCGGATGTCTAACGATAGGCCGTGTCGATCTCGCCCTGTCGCCATCGCTCGTGCCGTCGGGTCTGTCACCGCACCACGGGTCGATCCGGTCGCCGCCCAGTTGGTCGGCACCGGGGTGCGGCGGGGCAGGACGGCGAGGTCCGACGGCGCTAAGGGTGTCATCGCGGGGCGGGTCGGTCGGAACGCACGAGGTCGAAGTGTTTGCGGTGGGCGGCGGTGTCGGGGGTCCGAGTCGATGGGGGTGCGAGTTTGCCTGGGTGCCGATCCGCCACGTCCCAACGTCACACCGCCCGTCTGAACACCGTTCAAGCGGCTTCGGTGGCGGCGGACCCGGTGGGAGCCGGGGTTCCCGCATTCGGCGGGACCGGCTTAGGGTAAATCGGAGAAGTTGTTCCGAGCGACCGCCCGCACCATTGGCCCGACGCACTCGCGCGGCGGGGGCGGCAGTTCAGTCCGCGTCTGGAAGATCGACCCGATGTCGCCCGGCCCGACGCCATCGAGCGGGGTTGTTGTTGTTGGACGAACGGTCACCGCCACTCGGTGAGCAAGACCTGCGGCTCCGCTCGTTGTGTCCCGATGCCCAGCACGGAGTCCGCTCAATGCTGGTTCCGTCGCCCCTTGTGTGGACCTCAGACGCGCGGGCGTCCTTCATGCGGACCGATGCGGCAGCATGCCTTGCTCAGACGTTCGTGTACATGGATCGACGGTCCGATCAGAAGCCTTATTTCTTTATCCACCGCTCTAGCCGCTGCCGGCGATTGTGGCCAACTGCCACATGCTCATGTGGAACCTGCACAAGCACGATATAGGTGCCGTCTGAGTCGTTCCAACTCATCGTTGTCTGCCCTGGGCATGGCCCCGTAACTGTCCTGGAGCACGATATCGCTAAATGACCCCATCCCTCCGTAAATCGACAAGATCGCCGCCTGAACTTCTTCAGCCTCGGTCGGATGCCGTCCAGCGAAGTTGTCCATAGCGATCGCCCAGTCCTCGATCTGATACATACGGAGCAACTTTGCGATTGCCGCGAGTGTGCCAGGGATATCTTCCATCAAATCCCCCCTATCGAAGTGGACCGACGCCGGTGACGGTCACGCCTTGTGCCCAAGGGTGATCGATAAAAACCTGCCGTCCGCCCCCGACGTAGACACCTCCCTGGGTAGACACTTCGCCTGCGTACACCCTTGTGCCTCTGGGCACGCTCACGGTTACGACCGAGTTGAGGGGCGAAGTCCCGCCCCCCGGCCATACGGGGAGTACAGCGCTATCGATGCGTGCCTGGAGAACCCCTAGGGGTGGTTCTGCCGCAAAAAAAACGACCGAGCGGGCGGCTGGCATCCCCGGCACGGTACAGCGTAGTGTCCGCCTGAAGGACGATTTCGTGGTAATGCCCACCCGCGAAGGTCTTGGCGTACTCAGCAGGTACCGGTCCCGGTCGGACGGCATCGAAGCCGCCTGTAACTCGGCCTAGCGAGGACTCAGGAACGATCTGCTCGATGATCCGCTGGGCGCGAACCTGTCCCACTCCAACCAATCGCTCGTCGAGGATCGTGCGAGCAGTTCGCAAGTCACCTGCGTTGACCGCTTCGGCCACACGTTGAAGGTTAGCATTCCCCAGTCTGGTACGACGACCGAGTACGTTCTCGATAGCGCCCCGCACATCCTCTGGTCCGCATGTGGCATTATGCGCCCAGACGCTGAAGCCCCACGCCTCTTCGCCGACGAAGTAGGTGTGGAGTCGGCGACGCGGACGTTGTACACGCGGTCCCAGGTGCCGGTGTCGCGGACGCCCTCGACCGCCACGCACGACCCGTCTTCGCACCGCAGCCGGTCCCCGACCCGCAGTTCGTTCGCCGCCACCCATCCGTCCCCGTCCCGGAAGAACGGGTGCTCCGCCGTCGTCCGGACCGCCCGCCCGCCGACCCGCAGCTCCCACACCAGCCCCGCGCGGACGAACACCTCCGCCACGACCTTGGCCGCCACCAACCCGTCCGGACAGTTCTCGTCCCGCGACAGCACCAAGTCCCCGACCGCGATCCCCTCAATCGCCCGCGACGGGCATCAGGCTCGGCAACACACCTGCGGGCAAAGCGAGCGAACGATCGAAGGTGACGTGCTGACGGAATGGCAAGCATTGTTTGACAGCTTGTAATGCGGTGCAAACCGCCAACGAGCGACTTACGGACGGCTGAACGGCGCGCGTTCAAAAGAAAAGGGAACGCAGAGGTGAGGAGTCCCAAGCCCGGCAGAAGTCCCTTCGGAAGTTTCTTGCATCGCATTTCGATGAAAGGCACTTTGTTACCCTGCTTTTGCAACACGCCGAAGCCAGCGGGCGTAATGAAGAACGACGTGCAGGTCGTGGCAGCGGCAGTCTCCCACTAAGTTCCCATTCCGTGGCCCTGGCCACACGGATGGGCTTGGCTGGGAAGGAGTTGCCGCCGGGATAGGTGGGGATATACGGAGAGCCAGAAACGGTCCGGCCTGCCTGACGGCGGCTTTGATTTAAGTGTTCCCTGGGATGTACAGGTGGGATCTTCCATCAACCTCGATCTCTGCCTTGATCCCGAGGTTCAAGGCTGCAAGTACTTTACGGACCCGTTTGACAACGTCTTCTTCCCTTAAATCGTCGTGTACCTCCATGTCGATGTGGCAAATCCCCTCGCCAGTCCCGCCTCCCGTGTTTTCGCCATCCGAGGTGAACTCCTCTTCCAGTTCGTCCTCGATAGCGACGCTGTCCACGTCGAGAGGGTCGCGGAAAGTAATTGAAACGAACATCAAAAGCCATCCTTCGTGGGTTACGGTGTTTACTGTCTCGACTTGAGAACATCGGCGTAGTCTTGAAGCCTGTCGAGTGCCTTAGTAGCACGGGCCATGTTGTCGTAACCAACTCCCCATTTTCTTGGGTCGTTTAGTAGGGGTGCTTTCTGATCGAGCAACCCGACGATGAAGACTTCCTCGGCACCATGACTTGCATTCTTCGTAGGTAGAACTTCCACGATCTGTGCGTCGTGGCGTGCGGGATCGTACACCTTATGGCCTTTCCTGAAACGTGCGGCAAGAGCATCGGCGGGCGTGCCAGCACCCGTAGCTCTGCCAGTGTAGACAATCTCGTCCGTCCCTTTCTTTTTCAAGACGTAGATGATGTGGCTGGTGTCGGCCCCGGCCTCGGAGGCGACATCGAGAGCCAGTTTTTTGTTAATGCGGATGCCGAGACGCTCCAGCAGATTGCGACCAGCCGCTCCAGCCTTATCGAAGACGGATTCAATGGTGCCACGACGCATTGGAACTTGAACGGCAAGGTCGCCACCATCGAGCTTCCGTGCAGCAGTCGAAAGCTTCGTGGGGTTGAGCGGACCAGTATACGCGTTGTGCGCCCAGACGCTGAACCCCCACGCCTCGCAGCCGACGAAGTAGGTGTGGAACGCGCTGATGCGGAAGTTATACACCGGCTCCCACAACCCCGTCTCGGCGACCCCCTCGACTTCCCGCCCAGCCGTCGTCCAGGCGGATCGCGTCACCCGCCCGCAACTCGTGACACGCCGTCCAACCCTGGCTTTCTACATAAAACGGGTGCTCCGCCGTTGTCCGAATTTCCCGCCCGCGAACCGACAGCCGCACGACACTGGCGAACCGCTCGAACACCGCCTCGACCCGCTGCGCGACGATCATCCCGTCCGGGTCGAACTCGTCGCGGCTCAGCAGCAGGTCGCCTTCCCGCACGTCCCTCGCCAACACGTGACCCGTCGGCGTCCGCATCGGCACGTCGCCCGCAAAACACGCCTTCCAGCCGTTGCGGTCCGCCCAGTTGACCGCCTTAATGTAGATCCGGGATTGATTCCCCAACACCTTCCCGATGCCACCGTGGATGCCCCCGTTGACAACAGGCTGAGCCGCCTCGTGCATCGCGTTCTTGAACGCCGCCGTTGATTGTTTGAAGAATCGCGGTGCGGTTTCGGTGACGAACTCGGCCCCGTGGAGGACACCTTCCGCGCCTCTGTAGAATCCCCTCCCAACCATTTGGTTCACGACCTTGCGTCCCGCGCTGCGTGCGACCGCCATGCCCACAGTGGCGACCTCACCAACCCCGATCAGGTCGAGTGGGAGCAGTGCCAGCGAACGAACAAACACATCGGCTGGTGAAGCGATTGCTTTGCTCGATTTGTTCGCAGCGGTGACGGCCAAGGGATGGCGAGTGGCGACGTGCTTCTTGTTGGTGCCGACCCCGGCCAGCGGCGAGCATGTTGCAAAAGTTGCAATGCAAAAAGCCGGCCCGGAACCCCTCGGCGCTGGTTCCATCGGGCCGGGTCGGATATGGCGTGACGGTCAGGGTTCCTCTCTGTCTTCGGTGCTTACTTCTGCTCCCACTTATTTGCGTCATTCTCAATCCGTTGGACGATGTGGTGTTCATCCCAGACCGCAGCGGGTTCGAGACCTTCCGCTTCTTCTGGCGACGCTGGACGCATCTGGCCCTTATAATAAATCGAAAAACGTCCGGAAATTACATCGTGGACAGCATGAGGCGGCGGCCACGCATCATCTTCGTTCTCAAATGGTAGTCTTGCAGCCAGAGGCCAACTTCCCGAACGCAGCACGTCTTGATAGACACCCACGACGAACGCATACGGCGTGGTCTGTGTTGGCACAGCCGATTCCGCATCGGAGACGTGTCTGTACACGGCGATTGATGCATCTTTGAGGACACGCCCAAAGGCAAATCGTCCGGCTGTAAGAGGAATCGCCACGATGTCCCCCACTCGAATTCGCTTAGCCATAGACTCGATACTCCAGACGCAGGCCATTAGGGGTCTCCGAACAGCCGCTTGGCTTCATCGAGGTACTGCTGACGGTTCGGGTTCCTCGGGCTGATGCCTCCATCAATCTCAGCGTTGATCTTGAGTCGATCATAGTGATCCTTGAGCATCTGTTCACGCCCACGAATGGCAGCGGAGTTTTCCGAAGTCTGATCGAGCTTGGCCGGACGAAATCCCCGCTCAGTCCAATCATGCCCCCCTCTCTCTCGGCGAGCGATGTTCTCCCGTGGCGTCCCTCTCCCGCTGGCCCGGCCAATGTACACAGAGCCATCTTCATGATGCTTGGTGTAGGTTTGGTACGTCCTCGGGTTCGTCTGCATCTGACTGAGCAAGCTATCGGCTACTTGTTCGGCCTTCTTCGGACCAACCCCCTTCACCTCGTCTCGGAGGATTTTCATAGCCAGTGGCTTGTCATCGGCGTTCAGCGCCGCTGCGACCCGCTTCGCCGTCGTCTTGTCCTTGAAAGCGGCACCGGGGACGGCTTCCTCAACGGCTTTGGCAACATCACGGGGCTCGCACTGGTTATGCGCCCAGACGCTGAACCCCCACTCGTGGTAGCCGACGAAGTAGGTGTGGAAGTCGCTGATGCGGAAGTTGTACACCGGCTCCCACAAGCCTGTCTCGGCCACCCCTTCGACCGCCGCCCAGCCGTCGTCCAGGCGGATCACGTCACCCGCCCGCAACTCGTGACACGCCGTCCAACCCTGGCTTTCTACGTAAAACGGGTGCTCTGCCGTCGTCCGAATCGACTTCCCGCGCACGCCCAGGATCGTAATCGCCGCGAACCGCTCGAACACCGCCTCGACCCGCTGCGCGACGATCATCCCGTCCGGGTCGAACTCGTCGCGGCTCAGCAACAGGTCGCCTTCCCGCACGTCCCTCGCCGACACATGACCCGTCGGCGTTCGCATCGGCACGTCGCCCGCAAAACACGCCTTCCAGCCGTTGCGTTCCGCCCAGGTGACGGCCGACTCGTAGATTTGCGACTGCTTGCCAAAGACCTTCCCCACGCCGCCGTGGATGGATTTTTCGACCGCCCATGCCGCCCCCTGACCGGGAAGTCGTGGCACGGTTCGGGTCGCCAGCACCGACGCCTGTCGCACTGTCCGTGCGGCCCCGTTCAAGCCGTTCGCGGCAAATTTCCCCGCCGTCCATTGCAGCGCCCCTCGGGTGACGGTACGGGTCGTTGTGGCAACGGCCCGCGTCGCCGTCCGCGCGGCCGACAGAGCCGGCGTCAACACCTCCCCGACGCCAATTAAGTCCAGCGGTAGCATTGCCTATGCGGTCGCTGAGGACAAAGCGAGCAAACGAACAAAGGCATCGGCTGGTGAAGCGAAGGCTTTGCTCGCAGGGTCGAGCTGCATTATCCACGGGTGACTTTGCTCGCACCGGTCATGGCTAAGGAACTGCCCCGAAGGATTTGCAGTGAGTTGTTGCATTTCCACTTTTGCGACACTATCCACTCACAAGTGGCTCAAGAACCACGCTGCTGCTCAACCGAGCAGCTACATTGCGCCGAGTCGCAAACGCTAAGTCAGCGAGTGGCTGGCGACGGAATAAATTCAAGTCGGAAGACGGAAACGTATTGGCACAACACAGACGGTACTGCAGGTGCGCGCAATGCCACCGAACTACTCTTGAGTTGGATCGGTATCATTTATTCAATTTCAAATAGCATAGTTAGATCGCTGTCGTATATTCCTTCGTCATGAACATATAAAATTCCATCAAAATTGGATAACATGTCTTGCTCAAACACATCCAATAAACTCCAGGTTTGTTGCGAAATGGAATCGGGGTTTACCTCGATGTCAATGCACTGTTTGGTGTGTTGTAGTCTATCGACGATGTCGGACGGCACGCTGCATTCAGACTGCAATTCGTTCAAAATTCTTGTAGACAAATCAATCGCACTCCCATCGCTTGAGTAATAAATTCTGATTGGTCGTAAAGATAAGTCATACTGGAAATTGATGCCAGATTCTGGCATCTCTGTAGTCCGTTCCCATTCCTCACGAGAGGACGGGGTCAAATGCAATCCCGATGCCAGTAGCGACAAAAAAATATCTTTGGGAGCTATCTCCTTGTCACTGCGAAAGAACATTTTGACGAATAGGCTCATGTTGCTTACCTCAAGATCACACTTTCCCAGAGCTATCTTCCAAAGTGTTTGGGCGAGAAACTCAATATAGGGATACCATCTTCGCCCTTCGTGACCTTTATAAACCTGTCCACATTCACTTTGTCAAAAAAGTGCAGTTCGTTACCATTTTTCATTCCCATCATTTGCGTGAAGAACTTCGTCCACTCTCTACCTTCTGGCAAACCGTTCCTATTCATTGTCCCGACCTCGCCAAAAGCTCTGCCACCCTTCGGCAGGTCTTGCACAAGATCAGGGAAATGCCCAACATGTTCCGTGGTTTCTGTCCGCTGCCATCCTCGCTCAACGAGTTGATCCTTAGCTGTAACTTGAACATCCCCACCAGCACGTCCGGGGCGACCGCCATTTAGACCGGGATCGTAATGATCTCGTTTCCATGTATCGAAGTCCTTCAACTCACTCGCTGGTCGGTGGCGATTCTGATAGCCATACCGCTGGTATCGCCATTCAGCAGCCCCAGGTTGGCCGTACTTGGGCTTCGGGCTAGTCGGCATCGAAGTAGGCAGTTCGCCTCTGTATGCATTATGCGCCCAGACGCTGAACCCCCACTCGTCGCAGCCGACGAAGTAGGTGTGGAATGCGCTGATGCGGAAGTTGTACACTGGCTCCCACGAGCCGGTCTCGGCCACCCCTTCGACCGCCGCCCAGCCGTCGTCCAGGCGGATCACGTCACCCGTTCGCAACTCGTGACACGCCGTCCAACCCTGGCTTTCTACGTAAAACGGATGCTCCGCCGTCGTCCGAATCGACGCCCCACGCACGCCCAGGATCGTGATCGCCGCGAACCGCTCGAACACCGCCTCGACCCGCTGCGCGACGATCAGCCCGTCCGGATCGAACTCGTCGCGGCTCAACAGTAGGTCGCCTTCCCGCACGTCCTTCGCCAACACGTGACCCGCCGGCGTCCGCATCGGCACGTCGCCCGCGAAGCACGCCTTCCAGCCGTTGCGGTCCGCCCAGTTGACGGCCTTGGTGTAGATCCGAGACTCAGTCCCCAGCACCTTCCCGATACCGCCGTGGATGCCCCCGCTTACAACAGGCTGAGCGGCACGATGCGCAAGATTTTTCGCGGTCTCAATATACCTAGTTACTGATTGACCAACTGTCTTTGTTCTTGAAACAATCGTCGGGGCAGAAGGCAACCCCTTAGGCATTGGGGCCTTAGTAGGAGCCTTCCCAGACGGCAAAAAATACAATGCGATATTGATCGCCGAATTGACTCCTTCACCAAAACCCCGGCCTTCTTCAGCCATCTCTGGATCATGTTTCTCAGGGTAGGCACGAAGCAAATGATAGGCTTTGGACGCAGTATCCCAGTCACGGTTTTGGAAGGTGCCGGGTGCCCACTTCTTTAACATACCATAGGTTTTATCAATGGTATCGATCGTATCTGTCGGTCCAAGCCCACCATCTGAAGCAGCAAAGCCAGCACTGATTGTAAACGCCGCAAAGCCTACCCATGCAGTTGGGGCATTGGCAGGCGTTCCGTTTACCGCACGTTCGAGAATTTTCGAGCCACCCTTCATGAAATGTCCAGCGCCTTCGATGGCTTTCAAACCAAGTGCTGGAAGGCTCATACCATATGCAAGGTCATACCAAGTGTTATAGCCAGAGGAATGTTCGAGTGGCTTGTGGATGCCTCCCGCTGTATACGCCCATTCCGAAGCACCTTTTGCCCAATCAACGATGCCTGAACCCGCTATCTGTGAGGCTTGGGACATGTCACTCGCATACCCACTTACATCGCCATCGATCAATCTCGTACCAGCACTCAAAATGTTCCCAAAAAACGAACCACTCGAGGCCACGGCGTTCGGCCAGGAGTTGCCGGCGTAGCGGTACTGGTTGGTGTCCTGGCTGGCGTCTTCGGTCATGAACCGACCCGTGGCGGGGTCGAACCACCGGGCGTGGTTGAATTGCATCCGCGCGATCGGGTCGTACTCGCGGCCGGTGTACTCGAACCGATCGGCGACCAGTGGGGTTCCGGAGGTCGCGCCCGCGACCACCTGATTCCCACGGCCCGTTGCTTGCACGCCCCGGTACTCGAGCACCTTCTGCAGCTGAGGCGCCGCGTTCGCGGAGAGTTCGTAGATCGCCCCCACCGACCCCTGCCGGTCGGTTGCGTACAATAGTGCCTGATTCGCGCTGACTCGCCCGATCGGCCCGTCCACGCCATCTTGATAGACGTACCGGGCGATCACGTCGTTGTTCGGGTTCAGGTCCGCGTACACCTGACCACCGATGTACAGGTAGCGGGTCACATCCGTTGTGGTATTTGGGGTGACCCGGCGGTTGATGACGGTCCGTTCGACCAGTTGGTTGTCGGCGTCGTACCCGTACCGGACTTCGTCCTCCGGTTGAAACGTCGATGCGGCTTGGCCGGAGACGATGGACCCACGGACCGCGCGGGTCATTCGGTTCCGGTGGTCGTACTCGAACTCCCACCGCTCCACTGTGGTCCCCGGTAGATCCCGAACGACCTGGACGACCACATTCCCTTCGCCGTCGTAGCCTTGGTCGAGGATGCCGCCAGTCGGGGTGCCAATCACGGTTGGGCGGTTGTTATTGTTGTTGATGGCCGCCGACTGATTTGCTGCACCCGTATTTGTGATTGAGCCGTATGGTGCGAATCCGGACGGGTCGAAATTGGTCGGGACAGTTGCATCGTTGTTGCGAGTGGAGGTCTTGACTTGGCCCAGGTTGTCATACGTGTAGGTCACCACGTGGTTCAGGTCGCTTGGGCCGTCCCGATCCTCCCGCGTTAATAAGCCGGATTTCTCATTGATCACATAGGCGTAAGCGTCGAGGACATCGGCATCGGAAGTAGAAGTCCCTGCATACGTGGAGTGCCTCAGGATTTGACCCGCCGTGTAATACTGATGCACGACGTGGGCAGCAGGAACGGGCGTGTCGAAGGAGACAAAGACGCTCGTGTCCGCGACTTGGTCGAGCTTCCCACCAGCCGGGTTCGAGTAATAAGCGAACTCGTAGTGCATGGACTTGGAGTCGGTCGTCAGATCGCGCACCGCGAGCCGATTGGCAAAGTCGTAGTATGAGTTTAAGTGACCGCCCTTTGAGTCGTCCGCTTTCCTGCGGTTTCCGACAGCATCATAAGTGTAAGTCACTAACGGCGCGTTCTTTTCAAAGAGAGCCGCGTCTGCCTTCACTTGGCCCACATTGTCGAACGTCTGACGGTGTTCGTAGGTGTGGACCCCAGTGCCGGTCTCGCCGTAGCTGACAACGACGCCGTCCGACGAATCGTATTCGTACTTCACCTTCTGCACGGCAGTATCACCGAGAGTTTGACCAGGGGCGGGGAACCACTGCTCCGTCAATACGCGGTTCAACTTGTCGTAATCGAAGTGCCGGCGGCGCCCGTTCCTGTCGGTCACGTCGGTCACCAAGCTTGCGGCGTCGTAGGTTGTTGTGGTCGTCTTCCCTGCGGGGTCGGTCACGGTAATTGGGCGATTGAGCGGGTCAAAACTCGATGTCGTGATGTTCGCTTTCTGCCACGTTTCGCTAACGAGAACCTGTTTCGCGTCGGTGGCACCTTGGCCCGCGAAATACGATGGTTTAATTTTGTCGCTGAATGACGTGCGGTTCCCGGCAGAGTCGTAAGTGAAGTTCGTTTCGTGCGCCTCGTTGATGAATTGACGATAGACTCGGCCGAGGCTGTCGTAGGCAATTGTCACCAGCGATTGCGCCGTCTGCGTGATTGTTCGCGATCCCCAAACATCGTAGGTGTAAGTCACCCGCGATTCGGCATTGGTCCCTGGGGCGATTATCACCGCCGTTTTTTCATGTAAAGAGTCGTATTGGTAAGCGGTTGCTGCGGACGCCGCCGTTCCCTGGGACCAAACTAAGTTGTCGGCAGAGTCGTACTTCGCCGACGTGACTCGCCTGCTGGCTGGGTCACCTGACTCATTTGACGTGTGTACGGGTCCGGGGTAACTCGCCACTTCGGTGGAGCCAATGCTACGACCGAGTGTGTCATACGCGAAGGTCGTTAAAACATCGCTTGCAAAGCTGCTTTGTGTCGCATGACTGACTTGATTGCTGACTACTTCGCCAGCCGCGTTGTAGGTCGATCGTGTAACAGGTAGGGGGCTACCGAAGAAATCAAAGACGCCGCTACTTTGATACCTCTTACGGCCAAGCGCGTCGTATCCGTAATTGGTAACCGCTGGGCGGTTGTAGGCGATTCCGCTCGCGGTTTGCTGTCCTAGGGTGACGGCAGTCCCCGTTGTCACCTGGAGTACGTTTCCGGCAGCGTCGTAGACGGTGTCGCTGCGGCGAGACTCGATCGAGGTAAAGCCTTCGATCACGACGGTTTTGTGGTCCAAAGCGTCGTACCCGAACGTCGTCTGGACGCTTCCCGTTCGCGGGTCGGTCACGGAAAGAAGCCGGTCCGCTTTGTCGTAGGCGTAAGTGTACACCGGGCGAACAAACCCGACCGATGGCACCGATGCGGGGTAAGATACCGCCTGCGATTCGCGGACTTTATTCCCGAACAGGTCGTATGCAAAGGTGCTCACGACACCGCGCGGATCGGTCACACGAATCTTGTCATCGACGGCGTTGTACACGACCAGGGTGACGGACGAGGTGTGACCGAGATTGGCCGTGTTCAACGCCTTATCGGTGTCGTTTGCCGCGTAGGCGTTCGTTTGCTTCACGCCCCGGTTCAGGGCGTCGTACTCGTACTTTGTAACCCGATTTTGGAGAATCTCCGGGACACCAACTACAAAAGCGTCTCGGTGAACACTCACCAACTCCTTGTTCCCATTTTTGTCATACGTCACGTCGGTAAAAATGGACAAGCCGAGCGACATCTCGACCGATTCCCGCGTGACGCGGCCCGCGGCGTCGTAGGCAAAGGTGGTCGTGGCCGGCCGCGCCGCGAGCGCGTATCCGACATCCGCGTTCGCAGCGGTCAGTCCGCTAATGACTTCGTAAGGCTGTCCCAGCCCATCGTGTCGGGTCGTACTGTATCGAGCGGGTGTGAACGATGTCCCGTCCGCTAGAGACGTGCCTTCCGCCGACCACACGACGTGATCGAGCAAATCGTAGCGGGACGAAACGGCGAACATCTTCGTGGTGTCCGATCCGCGGGCCGGACTGATTTCGAGCAAAACACGTCCGACCGCGTTGTACTGGAACGTCACCGTCGGGGCCGCGTGGCCGAGTTGTGTCGCGCCGAACGCTTGGGTGACCGTGACCCGCCGGTTGAGCATGTCGTAGGTGGACTTGGTCACCGGGGCGGAATCCGCGTCGGTCAGCCCCTGGCTGTCGTAAACTCGGGGATGAACTTCGGTTAACACGTTGTCCGCTGCGTCGTAGGTCCACTTCGACGTGACCTGTTTACTATCCCCGACCGCCACGGTTGTTTCCACGCGGCGGTTCAACAGGTCAAACTTCGATTTCGTTTCGCGTTGTAACGGGTCGAAGACCGAGACGAGGTTGTCCGCAGCGTCGTACCGCATCGTCGTGGTGCGGGCCTGGCCGGCGACCCCGTAAGCCTCGATTACCGCGACCTTGCGGTCCAGGGCGTCATACCCGTAAGAGGTGGTCACGGTTGCGGGCAACGAATCCGTTGGATTCTGACCTGTGTGATACCGCTGCCGCTCCTCCGAGAGTAATCTATTGCCCGCGTCGTAGGTAAAGGTCGTGAACCGCTCGGTCGCTTTTCCTTTCGCTTCGACGAGTTTCGTTCGACGACCCAGCGAATCGAACCACTGCTCGGTGCTCACGGAATTGGCATCGGTCAGCAAGACTTCGTTGCCCGCGCCGTCGTACTTTGTGGAAGTGACCAGCCCAAGTGCGGTCAGCCCACCACCTTTTGCTTCAGCGGCGGTCGTCACGGAAGTTTGCCGGTTCATCGCGTCATACGCATAGGTCGTCGAGACGCGCGGCGGGTCGAGGTCCGGTAGTGGTATCGGAGCCGGGGCCGGTAGAATCGGAGTAGAGGATGCCGCAATTTGGTCCCGACGGACCAAGTTATCGGTCGCGTCGTACCACTCGAACACGCCACGGGCGTAGGTCGTGCCCGTCTCCCACTCGTCGTACCGCCGGACCTGCCGGTCGAGGGCGTCGTAAGCGAAAGTCGTCACGCGGCCGATCGCATCCTTTGTCGAGAGTCTGTTCCCGACCGCGTCGTAGACAGTCGTCGTGATGGGAGACGTGTGGCCGAGTGAGTTCGCCGGTGCGTTGAACGCGCCGCGAACCTCCGTTTGCCGGTCGAGTTTATCGTACACAAAGGAAGTGACAACTGTGGGCGGCAGGCCGTCGCCGACCTGTCCGGCGTGAAACCGTTGATTTTCTTGAGCGATCACGTTCCCAACGCGGTCGTAAACCGTCGTCGTCGTGCGCGACGTGTCCGGACTCCCGTAAGCCTCGATCAGGGTCACTTGGCGATTAACCTTGTCGTACCCGTAGTTAGTCACCTCGTTCCCGATATTATCGTCTGGTAGTATTAGATCATCATCATGACGAATCGGCTTCGACACCGTCAGCACGTTGCCGACAAGGTCGTAGGCAAATGTAGTTGTTCTTTGAGATCAAGTCAAGGTATCTTGATACGCTTCAGAGACAAGTGTTACGCGGTTATGCGCGTCATATTGTAATTTCGTGACATAACCGTTCAGAATGTACGCCCCGTCGGTCTTATTGACACTGGCTAGCGGGTCGATTAACTCGGTCACGTTCCCAACCTTGTCGAACACGCTGGTCGTCGTCCGTTCGAGTCCTACGTCGCCAACCGCTTCGATCACCTGACCCTGACGGCCACGCAAATCGTACCCGTAGCGGGTGAGAAGTGGGTTGGGGCTAGTCGGCCCGTTCGCTTGGCCGGATCGCTCCCAACGCAACTGGCCTGCGCGGTCATAAGCGTAAGTCGTCCCGCTCAAATAATCGGTCGAACTCACCCAGCCGTTGTACTCCGCTGTCTTCCGGTCGAGCGCGTCGTAGGCGAAGCGCGTCGTCGTGACGTGCTGATACGGGATCGGCGAGAACGCCCCCGCATCAATGGTCGGGTTAGCGGGTGCAAGGCCGCGAGTCACAGAGAGCACCCGACCCGCTGCGTCGTAGGCTTCCGTCTCGGACCGTTGGGCGGCGGGGATACCCGTCTGGGTCGCCGCGATCCCCTCCGTCATCCCGGTCTGCAGCCCGCGTCGGTCGTATGAGTACGTGGTCGATCGGCCGAGCGGGTCGGTCACCTTGTCCGTCCGTCCGGACGCGAGATACGTACTCGTCGTTTGGCCGCCGAGCGCGTCGGTGGTTCGGACGAGTTGGTTCCGGCCGTCGTAGACGGTGGTCGTCGTCCGTTGTTCAGCCGCGAGTCCCGTCAAGGAAGGGTTGGTCACCGTCGTGTAGGGGTTCCCGGCGCCGTCGTATGTCGTTATGACCACTGCCCCGACGGCATCCGTCACCTCATGCAGGCGGCGGTTGGCGTCGTAGGCGTACTTCGTCACCCGGTCGAGCGCGTCCTTGCTCGTTTGCAAGAGTTTGGTCGCCGCGTCGTAGGAGTAGGTCGTGACGTCACCCAGCGGTCGCGTGACGACCGTCACGTACCCGAAATCGGGGTTGTAGTCCGTCGTAGTGACACGACCGAGTTCGTCGGTCGCGCTCTTGACACTCCCGAACTTGGCGTGGTACGCAAAAGACCGCGTCGCCCCGTCAGCGTAGGTTAACGACGTAAGGTCTCCTTTGCCGTCGCCGGAATAGGCCGAGCGCGTTTGCTGGTTCAACGGGTCGTCGTGCCACGTCGGATCACCGGCCCCGTTTCTCTCCCACCGATCCAGCGATTGGAGGGGGGCGTCCAACTTCAACGTTCGGCCACGGGTGTCGAACGTATAGGTCGTCGTCGGGTTAAGCGGACCCGAGCGAGTCGCCACCGCAGTCTTTGACCCGTCCAGCAGGTTGATCGCGCCCAGGAGAGATTGTGCTGGAGATGGCGTCAGGTCGTACTTCGTCCCGAGTCCCCGATCAACGGATTCCACCAACCCGGTCTTCGAGTCATACCCGATTACCGTGACGAACGGCGCCCACGTGTCGGCAACAAGTCGGCCGTCAGAGCCGTATGCGAACGCCCTGTCGCTACCGTCGGGGTCGATCGCCTGTTCCGCACCCGTGTAATGTTTCGTCGAGTCGGCGTCGTGGATGACTGTCAGTCGCTTCCCGACGACATCGAGGGTGACACCCCGGTTTCCAGGTTCCGCAATGATGACTTGCGTTTTGGTGTAGGTAATCGACGTAACACCTTGGTCGGGGGTTTTAACCTTTTCGAGTCGGCCCACCGCGTCGTAGCTGTACGTGACGGTCAAGCCGAGCGGGGAAACGACTTTGGTCATCAGCCCGGCGGCGTTAAACGTCTCGACCGTCGCGTCGCGGGCGGTGTAAGTGAAGGACTTGTCGGCGATTTGCTCTAACTTCCCAAAGTCCTCCGGACTCGAAAACGTGCCGTTGCCGTTGTTGGCAAACACCCGCACGTCCGATTCACCCGTGACCCACAACACGTCACCGTGGCACTCGGAGACGAGGCGATCCACCCCGGCAATTCCCCACCCGGCACCGAGCGGCGTCGGTATCTCGGGGTGGTCGCCTTGCACGGCCTCAACGGCCCGGCCGGTCAGGTCCACTTCGACGGGCGCCTTGTTGGCCCCCATCTCAACCCGGACGTGGGAACGCCAGTCGTAGGCCCCGTGTTCCGTCACCGGCTTGTCCGCCTGGACACCAAAAATGTAGTTCTTCCAACCCGTGGACCCACCGGCGTTGAACGACGAGTACGCTTGCGTTTTGCGATCGGCGAGTGAAAAGTTCGCGTTCAGTTGTTTAGGGATGACCGGCCCCAGTCCGGTTAGCGACATTTCGATGACGGGTCGCGGCGCTACCGCCGCCGAGTTGTAAACCAAACTCGGCGACCGACCAACGCTGGTGCCGGGACTCAAGTCGAAGTCGAGCGGGTGCATCACCCGAACGCCGCCAGCGTTAAGGTCAACATTGATTCCACCCAGAGAGACGAAATCCGCCCGGTCAGGATCGGCCGTTCGCTGCGTCGTTTCCAATGAGGCACGATAGACCGGGATCAGGCCACCGAACGTGTAGGTTGAAACCCCACTTGAAATTGTTGCCGAGCCGGAATACACGCTAAAAGCGGAGTAGTTATGAGCGGAAACGACCTCGAACGACGCAGGTCCGGTCCGTTGGAGCCGTCCTGCCGAATTCGTACCGTCGCCCCAGTCCACGGACACGGACGTATTGTTTGAGGTAAGTGTGGAATCAGTAACTGCCCCAAGGACAATATCGCCGGTCGTGTAATTGGACAGGGCAGCGAACCATTCCCCTTTCACGTTCGTGTCAGCGATCCGTGCCAATGTGGCCAGTCCAAGTGTGCCGATCGAACTGCCGCCAAGACTTGTCTCACGAATCAAGACTGAAACGCTGTATTCTCCGACCAAGGGGTAGCGATGCGCCCCTTTAACAATGAACGTACCATCGGGTGCCGTCTCGATCACGCCCGTGGTCGGGGTCGAGCCGTCGCCCCAATCAATGTCCGCCTGGAACAGTGCCGCTGAAGCGGCCGGGTCGTCGTCCGTAAAGGTCGCGATCGAGGTCAGTCCGAGGTCAATCCCTTTGAGACCGAATATTTTGGGCCGTTGCGCCAATTCGTAGTGCGGGGCGTCCGCGACCGTGTACGCCCACGTGTCCGATACGCTGGCATCGCCCTTGTCGTCAATGACGTAGGTCTGGGTTGATCGTAGGCCCTCTGTTCGAAATAGCTGACTTTCGGTGAGCGAGTACGCGCCACCCGACATAGAGCCTGGCATACCCCAGATCGTGCCGGGCACCCCCCAATGGCGCACGGTGCTCCGTTCAGGACCGCCCCAGTTGATACCACCTTCGTAAGGCAACTCAACCCTGTTCCCGTTAAAAAACGTCGAGATTACGCCAGAACTGACTGCTGGGATGGCGGGGAGACCAACGCTGACTGGTCGGACGTTGACGACGCCGATAACCGACTTCGCGAAATCTGTCCGCACCACCCGCACTTTATAGTTGTAGTCCCCTTCGTGCTCGTATTGGTGGCTGCCCAGGACGTAATACTGGTGCTCGTGAACGATCACCTTGCCCGCGCTCGACGCACCGTCGCCCCACTCGATTGTTGCGGCGTACTCGTCAACCGGCGAGGCGTCGGGGTCGAACCACTGTGCGACGACGACATCCTTCAATTTCGGCTCGTAGCCACTCCACGTCATGCGGGTTGCGCTCGACTCGAGAGTAAACCCTTTCAACGTGGCTGGCAGAACGAGCGCGGTGCTGTTCGCGTCCGTGTCGGGGCATTCTTGATTTCGGCTGACGATCGTGACCTTCAACGGATAGACGCCGCCCGTCCAGTAGGTGTGCGACCCGAGAACTTCGTACTTCAGTTTCTCACGGCCAGTTCCAGGGATCGTCTTGATCTCGGCGGGCGACGTGCTTCCGTCACCCCAGTCCACAACGGCGCTGAATGACGCGACCGATTGCCCCGCATCGCGGATCTGGAAAGTGGCGACCTGGCGGCGGTCGATCTTCTCACCCTCTTCGATCACCAACGGCTTAATGTTGACATCCACCAAGCCGTTCGGCGGCGGAGTCGTGGTCGTTGGGTTGACCTTCACCTCGAACCAGTCCCAATCCGTCTCGTCCCCTTTGCGGACAACCAGAGCGCAAGCGTAGTCACCAGCGACTGCATACGTGTGCGGCGCGATGACGCTGAAGGTGTTCGGGCCACCAGAAATGATCACCGATGATGAATCGGTAACTTGGCCGTCGCCCCAGTAAATCGTCGCTTGATAATCGGCGGCGGTGGTGTTCGGTTGTGGGTCCGTGATAGTAAACAGAGGTGGCGACTGAGGAACGGGTAGACCGGCAGTAATCACCAACGTATCTCGTGGTGTAATTACTAATTTGCCGGGTTGAATAACGGCCGTCGCCTCAGCCGTTGATGTCAGTGTTGGCTTGTCCAAGTCAACTGGCGGGGTTTGCTCAACCGTCACCTTGACCCCGTACATCCCGGCTGCAACATACGTGTGGCTCCCGACGACCTTACCGTTGGATGGAGTGACCACATCGCTAGAGCCATCGCCCCACGTAATCGTTGCTTTCAGGTCGCTGTATGTTGACAAAGCGGCAGATACGTTCGCAACAACGACATTCGACAGTGGAACGTCAGGCATCCCAGCTATCGTCACACCAGAAGTTCGCAGACTGGTCGCATCCAACGGGCGCGGAAGAACATGTATTGTCGGGCCTTCTGTGTACAAGTGACCGTTATAATATTCACTATTGTCCAGCATGGCATAATAGTCGGTGTAATAATCGTATGCATCAAAGTAAGTAATGTAACTATTATTATTGTAAGACGGGCCTGGAAGTTCAGAGTACAGGTGACTGGCCCAGACCTCAAATGTTGTCGAAGTAAGCTGTACAACAGAGGTTCCACCCAGTTGGCCGTCATCCCAGTAGACGCTCAAGGCGGGCATTCGGAACCATTCACCGTTGTACTTGCTGTGAGTTAAGATGCCGATTTGTATAAAAAACTGGTCCCCTTCATAAACAGTAATCTCAGATGATGGAGCAAAAGACATGTGCGGGTTGTATGGAGTCGTATACGGAGAACTAGATAACACGTATTGCTGGTCGCTTTTTGCTGTTTGGCCAAATTTATCTGTTACTGTGTACGTGACCAAAGTACTATTTAGAGCAGGATTATCATATATGGGGAAGTGTGCGTGTTCGGCACATATGTCATAGCGACTATTTCGGAAAGGAGTACGCGGATCTTGTGTGTCGAATCCAGGGGCTTTGCCTGTATAGACATCTCCACTGGCATACACAACACCGTTTGATTTTGAACCGTCACCCCAGTCAATTTGAACAGAATAATCAGAAGCAGACCCGTATGGGTTCGCGTTGAAATGACCTAGAGTTCCGTTCCAGAAAGCGTCTCCCGGAGTTTGATCTGTTATGGCGCTTGTATTAAACACCAGTGCGGTGATTGGGTGTGGGTCAACTGTCAGATTGATTGACGTGGTTGCTTTCCCGCCGTCGTCGGCAACCACCGTCACCGCGACGGCATAATCGCCCGGTTGTTCGTAGAGAGTACTGCCGGTAATGTTCAGGTAGTCAGCATCGCCAAGTGAGGTATTACCTTGAGATATGTACCCATTATCCCAATCAATGATCGCCTTGTAGTTGTCTGAGCTAAACTGACTTGTCGTAGCGGCGTCTGTAAACGTCGCGATGATTCCGGTGTAAGAGATCCCTGCGACTGGCGCCGGGTCGGGTTGCTTACCTGTCACGGTGATCGTTGCGCCGACCACCAAGGCCGAGCTTTCGATCGTAAAGCCACCGTTTCCGAAACCACCCACGGCTGACACGGTCACCGTGATCGTGTACCCGCCTGAGGTGGCGTACACGTGATTGCTCGCCACGGAGAAGGTTCCCAGGTCACCACGAGGGACGATCTGGACATCCGGTGCCATTGATGTTGCGCCGTCACCCCAGGCAACGGTTGCTTCAAAGTCCGCCGCTTGAGCAGTCAAATCAGCCGTCTGGAACCAAGCCACTTCACCTTTGAATTCAGCACCCTCGGTCGGGGAAATGTTCACCCCGTACTTCCCGCCGATGGCCGCCCCAACGGTTGCGGTCGTGTTCACAGTTGCAGTCGAGCCGTCAACGTCGAGTACCTTCACGACCGCTGAGAATTGCTTGGCTTCTTTGTACCGATGGTCGCCCAACACCGCGAACGCCCCGGCCCCGAGTGGCCGGATGTCGTCGCCGGACAAGACCGTCTTGTCCCCGTCACCCCACGTTACCTCGGCGGTAAAGTTGGCCGCTGGGCTGAGCGTGTTCTCGTCCGTGAAGGTCGTGATCGCGCCGGCGTATTTCGTACCGACCCCCGTCGTGAACGGCTTGTCCGAGGCGGTTAGAAGGGCATCGACGATCGGCAAGTTGCCCGTAACGCTGGCGCCTTTGTCGTCCGACAGGGTGGTAACCGCGACGGTCACGGTGTACGGCTCGCCCGGCGCCGACCGCTCTTTGTAAGCGTACTTCGCCCGGACCTCGAACTCCCCACCGCCCACGGGAACGATCTCACCCGGAGTTTGATCCGCCACGCCAGCATCATCACCCCAATCGACAACGGCCCGGAAGTCCCCGGCGTTGCTGTACTTGTCCGAATGAGTGAACGTGGCCACTTTGGCGCCGAGGGACTCACTGCCGCCGATCATCTGTCCTTCTTTGATGCCGGTCTGGGCAAAGAACGTGACATCCGTCACGAGCGACACCGCCCCGCCAAGCGGCTGTAATGCTGCTCCCGTCGGACCGGCAGCGCTCGGTGGAATCAATGGCGGGGTCGATCCAATCGGTATGGACTGCAAAGAAGGGGTAGTCGCCTTCGGCACAGTTGCCGACGGCGTTCCAACTGCGAAAGGCGACGATAGGGGCGAAGTGGAAGAGCCGGGAGTTCCGTTTTGCGTCCCTGGTAATACGTCAACCTGACCTCCGCTTGCGGACTCTGCGACGCCCTGTGGTATCGCATTACCCCCGGTTGAAGTGCCGAGCGTGTCGGCTGAACTGCCCGTCAAATCAAAATTGCCCGCGCCTATGACCGGCGTGAAGTACGACCCCGATGGGAATGAAGGCACCGATGGGTCGTCAAGCTGCGACTTGACGGCCTGATCATCAGCGCCCCGGATCGCACTTCTGTCACTGCCAGAGTCGATTTGCGATTCGGGAGCGGAAAGGTTGATTGCAAACGTGTTGTCACGGTCTTGCACCAAGTTGTTCAAGCCGATGGCGGTAGGCGCGAAAGGCGGATCGGCCGCGACCGCAGCGTGTGATCCCGCCCCGTATCCGAACCAAGTCGCCATAATCAGGCTCAATGATTCGCCGAGCGGGTTCCGCGCCTCCAACATCAAAACGTCTGGTTTGAAAGCCCCGACCGCAGGCGCTGCGAGCGCCGAGCGCCAACGAGCGAGCGGCCCGTCCAACGTGCCCAGAAATGACCCCACCACACGTGAAACTCAAGCGGTTCGGGTTGTTGAGCAACGGGCATGACATGCCTCAGTTTATCGATAATTATGTTATCAATTAATGTTGGTTATGGGGAACGAAAACGAGGTTACCAGAACGCAAGATCGAAACAGACACGTTGAATTCTGCACATTGCAACAAAAGGGCAGGCCAAGGTCAACATAAAACCCCCCAGATTCTTTCTTTGGGTGTAGCTAACTTCTCTTGGGGATCATCTGTTCAGTAAATCGCAACGAATACTGACCGAACCGGATCAAACGCTGTGATTTTCAGTGGTTTGAACCGATCACCCAGAACACATGACTTATCAAGGACTTGGGGAATGCATATCAACCACCAGAGAATCTAGCTGCACCCCTTTCTTTTCACTGGATTCTCTTAATTTCATTTCATCTCACTGTATAATTGCCACTATTGTGAATCGATCTCGGTCGTTTGGCCCCAGCCGCCAGCACAAGTCGGAGTCACCTGTGTCACCCAAGCACCTTTTTGGCCCTGTGGATCAGGAGTTCGCCGAGCAGAACCTCGGACCACTACGCGAAGCCGGTCGGTGCCTGACGTTCGGCCCGAACGGGGATCTCCCGACCAATGCGTCCGACACATGGCCGGACATCATCGCCCGTTTCCCAACCGACTGGCACCCCGACATGATTGTCCTCTGGTTAGGGTACACCTCGATGCCGGCGTGGGTTTGGTCGGCCCCGATCCCGATCGTCGGGTTGGCGCCCGATTGGAACCTTCAGTGGCACTCGTTTCGACACCTCGTTCCCCTCTGCGACGCGATTCTCACGGACATCCCCGGTGTCGAGCGGATGCGCTCAGTGGGTTGGGATCACGTGGTACCGGCCAACCTCTATGGGTTAACAAAGGATCACCTTGAAGACGTGCCAGTATCAGACGCGAAACGGGATGTTGACGTCGTGTTCGTCGGCAACATGCACCCGTCGATTCACGCGGTGCGATTGCCGTTGCTGGCCCGCCTGGGGTCGTTGGTCGACCGCCATCGAATTGTGATCACGTCATGCGTGTTCGGCGAAGCCTACCGCAAGCTCTTACGGCGGTCGAAACTGGCGTTCAACTACTCCGTTCGCGGCGAGTGCAATTTGCGCGCGTTGGAAGCGGCGGCGGCGGGAGCCGTTTTACTTCAGGAGGCCGATAACCGTGAAGTGCCGCAGTACCTGACGCCGATTGTCGAGTACTTACCGTACACCGGGGCGGACTTCGAGACTGTTGTTGACCGCGCTTTGTCCGACCCAAATCGTTGCAATGTGATCGCGGCCCGCGCCCGGTCCCGTGCCTCGAACTACCCCTTCCATTTGCTCCTTACGAAAGGCCTGAACGGACTCGACGCGAACTTGACGCGTAATCGAGCCGAGAGCCGATCCCAAAGGCTTCGGGGTATACAGTTGGACGCGCGAATTTGGCAACGAGTGAACCTCGCCGGCGTTGACTCCGATCCCAAGCTGATCGAGGATTGCCGAGCGGCCGGCCACCACGCTTTGGGACTGCTCACCCTCGATCCGGTCGAGATCGAGACGGCCCTCCGCCGAGCCACAGACAGCGGGAACCGCGTTTCGGCAATTGCACTCGGCGACTTCCTGATCGGCCGGGATCGCGTCGCCGGGGCCGTCCCGCTCTTACGGGATGTCGCCGCTGACTTGATGAACCGACCGCTCACGAACCGCGAGTTGGACACGCCACCTGTAGCACCCGGACCCTACAGCGAATACCGGGTGGCGTGGGAGCGGGCGGGTTGGTCGCACGCCGGGGAGGTAGCAGGCCGAGTTGGCGAGCAAAGGGCGAAGACAACCTTGGCCCTGTGGCAGTGTCGCCTTTTGCTCGGCGAGGCGACCGACGACGTCGTTGACTTCTATGAAGCCGCGTCCCTGCGCCCGGATCTTTCGGTCGGTCGGGCGGCACTCGGCTGTGGCCTGGCCCGGTCCGGCCGGGTTCACGACGCGGCGCCGCACCTCCGGGCGGCCGTGCGTGGGAACCCCTTTGACCTCTCGGCGGCGCGGGCGTTGGCGAACGTCCTCGCCGACACGGAAGCGTTCACGGCCGCCCGCCGGCTCGCCGCCGGACGCCGACTCCTTCACCGTGCAGCACCTCGGTTCGTTCCGATCGAAAACTGGTTTGCCACCCAAGAAACCGATCCGGTCGTCCAGAAGAATGGTGCCCCAATTCACGAGCACTGGGGGATGTTGGTGACGCCAAGTACGGGAAACTTGGCCCCGGTCGGTGACGAGTTGGCTTCGATTATCATCCTGTGTTGCAACGAACTCAAGTACACGAAGCTCTGCATCGACAGCCTGGTAGCTCACACGAGAGCCCCGTATGAGATTATCCTCGTTGATAACGGCTCAACGGACGGGACGGGCGCGTATTTCGATGTCCTCACCGCCAACGGAACCGTCCCCCGATTCAAGACCGTGCGAAACCCGTCCAACCGCGGGTTCGCTACCTGTGTCAACCAGGGTGTGGCGGTCGCCACAGGTGAGTGGTTGGTGCTCTTAAATAACGACACCGTGGTAACGCCCCGGTGGCTCGATCGATTGCTCGATGTTGCGGCGGCGGGGTGGCCGGGCGTGGGCCTTGTCGGGCCGGTGTCGAACTACGCGCCCGACCCCCAGTACTGCTACTTGGGCTACGCCGACCTTTCCGAATTAGACGCCTATGCCAAGCAACACTGGGACGCCTATGGTCGGTCCACCCTCGAAACGCCGCGGCTGACCGGGTTCTGCCTCGCCTTGCACCGTCACACGGCCCGGTTGCTGGGGCCGCTCGACGAGCGCTACGGGTTGGGGCTGTTCGAGGACGACGACTGGTGCGCCCGGGCCCGGTCCGCCGGCCTGCGGTTGCGGGTGGCCCAGGGGGTCTACATCCACCACTTCGGGAGCCGGACGTTCGCCGGCCTCGGGATCGACACGGCCGCCGCACTAGCCGCCAACCTCGAGCGGTTTCGGGCCAAGTGGGGGGACGCGGAGGCGTCCCGCTACCGGCCCCCAGGCGCTCTGACGCGGGTGTCGCTGACCATGATCGTCCGGGACGAGGAGGCCAACCTTCCCGCGTGCCTGGCCGGTCTCGGAGGGCTTTTTTATGAAATCGTGGTTGTCGACACGGGATCCTCGGACCGCACGCGCGACATCGCGCTCGGCCTGGGGGCGAAGGTGTTCGACGTCCCTTGGTCGGACAGTTTCGCCGCCGCTCGCAACGCCGCCCTCGACCGGGCAACCGGGGATTATGTGTTTTGGCTGGACGCCGACGACCGGCTCGACGAGACGAACCGAAAGAAGCTAGCAGCCGTATTTGCCTCGCTCTGCGGGCCGCACCAAGCCCATGTCATGAAGTGCCACTGCGCCCCGAGCCAACCGAGCGAGTCTGCGACCGTCGTGGACCACGTCCGACTGTTTCCCCGCCGGCCGGAGATTCGCTGGGAGTTCCGGGTCCACGAGCAGATTCTCCCGTCCGTGAGACGTGCCGGTATTGCCGTGTCGTGGGCGGACGTGCGGATCGAGCACATTGGCTACTCGGACGCTAGTGTCCGACGCCGGAAGTTGGAACGCGACACCCGGCTCCTCCAATTTGAACTCCGGGACTGTCCCGGCCACCCGTTCGCCCTGTTCAACCTGGGTTCGATCTACCACGAGACCGGAGATGACATGGCCGCACTGGACTGCCTAGCGCAGAGCTTAGCGGCCTCCGACCCCCGCGATTCCATTGTTCGCAAAATTTACTCTTTGGTCGCCAAGTCCCACTCCCGTCTCGGAAACCCCACTGCGGCGCGGGCCACGGTCGCAACTGGGCGTCGCTTGTATCCCAACGACGCCGAACTGCTTTATCTCGACGCCGGCTTATCACAGGACGCTGGAGAAATGGCTCGCGCGGTTCAGTTATACGAGGAACTGATAACCGGGGCCGATGCCGCCCACTTCGGCAGTGTTGATGAACACCTGCGTGGAGCGAAAGGGCGGCGGACATTGGAACTATTACTCCGCGACCTTGGGCATGTTCACGAGGCAACTCGCCCCTTTTCTCCGACCGATGCAGGCTCGCACTAATGGAACGAAATTGATTCAAAATGCTGACGGAATGGTAAACCGCTGGTTTGTATTCGGCGTGCTCGCTGACACCACCAAGCCGAATACAAACTATTTTAGCGATTCTGATTGCATTACACAAAGTCTTCTCCAGCAATATTTTAGGTGTGATTTACGGAATTGGCTGAGGGCTGTCCCAGGTCGATCTAAAATCGACCTTATCCCGTCGGGCGGTTTTCAGGTTGCGAATTCACCATAACAGCATGGCCTTCCCACCGCGGCTTGGTTTGGTACGCGAAGGGGTGATAAATCGGTACTATACATTACGCGGCCAGGAGTGATACGTCTTTGAAGGTCTGGAACTTCAGGGTCATCAGCGACTTGAACTCGTCGGCGTGCTGGGTGGGTACTC
>JAYVXO010000199.1:0-4019 GCA_043785105.1 Fimbriiglobus sp. | reverse complement strand
CCCGAAAGCCCATGAACGATCGTTCATGGGCTTTCGGGGTTCAGGGGCTTTTTTCCACCTCCACTCCTATCACTAACATCAACTCTTACTCCATCACTCCACTGCGATTGCCACCATGCCGCAGACATACGACGCCATCATCATCGGTGCGGGGCACAACGGCCTTGTCACGGCCGCGTACCTTGCCAAGGCGGGGCAAAAGGTGCTGGTGCTGGAGCGCCGGGACATCATCGGCGGGTGTTGCATTACGGAGGAAGTCTGGCCGGGCTACAAGGTCTCCACGGCGGCTTACGTGAACAGCCTGTTGCGACCGGAGATCATCCGCGACCTGGAGTTGAAGAAGCACGGCTTCGAGATGTTGCCCCGGTCCCCCTCGTCGTTCACGCCGTTCCCGGACGGGCGTTCCTTGATGATGGGTCCGGACAAGGACTTAACCCACCGCGAGATTGCCAAGTTCAGCACCAAGGACGCGGAGGCTTACCCGAAGTACGAAGCGATGCTCACCCGCGTCGCCAACTTCCTGGAACCGCTGCTCGTGCAAACGCCGCCCGACCCGTGGGGCGGCATCGGGGACATGGTTCGCCTCGCCAAGATCGGCTGGAAGTTCCGCAAACTGGGCCGCACGATCGGCGCGGAAGCGATTGAAATTCTCACCGGCGCCGCCACGCCGATTCTCGACCGCTGGTTCGAGTCCGAGCAACTCAAAGCCACCATCGCCACGGACGCCGTGATCGGCGCCTACGCTTCCCCGTCGATACCGGGGACCGCGTATGTGTTGTTTCACCACGTCATGGGCGAATGCAACGGCGTGCGTGGGGTGTGGGGGTATGTTCGTGGTGGAATGGGCATGATTTCCCAGAGCATCGCGGCGGCGGCGAAGCAGTACGGCACGGAAATCAAAACCAACGCCGAGGTCGGCAATATCCTGATCCGCGACGGCCAAGCTTACGGGGTCGCGCTGAAAGACGGCACGGAGTTCCACGCCAAGCGGATCGCGTCCTGTGCGGACGCCAACGTCACGTTCAACAAGCTCACCGACCCGAAGGAACTGCCCGACGACTTCCGCGCCGCCGTGAACCGCATCGACTATTCCTCCGCCACGGTGAAGATCAACGTCGCCCTCAGCGAACCGCCGAACTTCAAGGCGTTACCCAACACCGGCGCGACCGGCATCGGGCCACAGCACCACGGCACGATGCACATCTGCCCAACTCTGGACTACATCGAGCAAGCTTACGACGACGCCAAGTACGGCCGGTGGGCACGCAACCCGATGCTCGAATGCACGATGGCGACCGCCCTCGATTCCACGCTAGCGCCGCCGGGGAAGCACATCCTGAGTATGTTCGTGCAGTACGCGCCGTATCACCTGAAGGGCACGACATGGGACGCGGAAAAGGACAAGTTTGCGGACCGCTGTTTCGACGTGTTGAACGAGTACGCCCCGAACTTCAAAGCCAGCGTCATCGCCCGCCAAGTGATCCCGCCGCCGGACATGGAACGCCTCTGGGGCATCACTGGCGGGAACATCATGCAAGGGACGATGTCCCTGTCCAGCATGTTCAGCCTGCGCCCCGTCGCCGGGTTCGCCAACTACAAAACCCCCGTGAAAAACCTCTACCTCTGCGGCGCCGCCGCCCACCCCGGAGGAGGCGTCATGGGCGCCGCCGGCATGAACGCCGCTCGGGAGATGCTGAAAGTGTAAGCAGCAGAATGGTGTCAATCCGGAATCGTAGCAACCTCACCACCCGCCCGAGTGGCGAGGGCAGGCAGCACCGAATCAGCCGAGTAGGTTAGGAAACGCACCGAGCCGTCGGCGAGGGCGAAGTTGGCGCCGCCGTGATGCAGGGACCAGAAGTGGAAGGCGTCGCACTGCTCATTCACCTTGCCGGGGCGGAAGTTGTACGGGCCTTTCGGACACGCTGCTGTGTACGGGTCGGTGCCTCCGTTTAATTCCCGTACTCCAAGAGCGGTGTCTCCGCTGCCTTGCACGGACCCGGAAGCGTACCACCAGCCCAACCAGAAGTCCGGACTGGGTGGCCGCTCCCCAATCATCACGGTGTTGCTGCAACCGTCGGTCACGTCGGTCAACCGTACCTGCGACCCCCGGTACAACATCCCATTCGTCGAACGGTAGTCGGTCCCGATGACCCCGAGGTATCCCCCGACGGCGACCCGCAGGTTCGTGTGCGTGTCGCGGACCTCCATCTGACGGGAATCGGCTGGGCAGGCATACACTTTCACTGGGGTCATGATGCCCAAGTGCGGAAGGGCAAATGGATTGTTCGGTTTGGCTTCGTAAGCGCTAACGGTGTACGTCATGAGAGCGGTCTGTTCGACTTCGGGCAATAGCCGGAGTAGCCAACCAGAGTAGGGAAACTTTTCTTTCTTGGAGTACGGTGTCAGTCCCGGCGGTAGGCGACCATTCGCCGACTCGTGGTTGTGAATGGCGAGCGCGATTTGTTTGAGGTTGTTTTGACAGGACAATTGCGATGCAGCGGCGCGGACCTTCTGGACTGCCGGCAGCAGCAAGCCGATTAGCACCGCGATGATTGCGATGACAACGAGAAGTTCGATCAGCGTAAATGCGCTACGGTTTTGATGATCCAGACGCATATGCAGAACTCCGTGCAAGTGGACACATCTACACTTTGCGCACTCGCTTAATCACGAAATACCCAAGCAGGGCAACGAAAATACCGCCCCCAATGAACCACCAGATTAACGTGTTCCGTTTCGGGGCGACGCCAATGGGTTCGGCGATACCATACGCCGATAGCTCGAATTCAGCCTCTTTCGGACAGTCCTCGCTAAACTTCGTGTCCATTTCTGTCGTAACAGTGACGAAGAGCTTTTCCGCTGATACATAGCCCTTATGAACCTCGACCATTTTCGACGAAATCGGCAGTCCGTTGGGATGATCTATATATTTGTGCGAACACTTTGTTATTCCATGCCCACCAGGATTTCTTGAGCTGGCACCAGTAATCTCATAACTGGTGAGCGCCCAATAACGTGATCGATTAAACTGCATCCATCCCGAGTATTTCTCCTCAATCACTTTCTTGACCAGATTTGTCACAGTAAACTCGATCCGCACTTCACCGGCTTGACCACTGTTTGTCTGTTCCGAAGCACTGATGATTTTGAACGTCGGATTTGTCACCATGTCAATGAGTTGCATGTTGTTGTTGATCGTCAACCAACCGTAAAAAATGCCCTTCGACCCGCGTAACTTGTAACCACCGATTTCGGAGTCCGGACCCTGGGACGGGTGTAGATCGATCCGGCCAAGGAGCCAGGGCTTGTCCGACTGGTTACGAGTGACAAGAAAGGCATATCGGTCATTGATGCAAATCGACTTGGTAAATGCCCCATGACCCCCGTCCTCCTCGACGCTGCCTAACTGACTACCACTATTTGACCTTAGATTGGAATACTTGTAACGTTGTATCAACTCGGCAGAACCGGTTTCCTTCCGACGCTCTACCTTTTGTGTTTCGGTCCGATAACAGTTTACTATTTCTGGTAAGTTGCGCCAACATTGAGGGGCTTCTGAAAGGAACGCATCCCGTAGGCCCTGCTCGTTCTGGGCACGAGCAGAGTCACCCGAGCCGACTAATACCACCGCAAACATAAAGACAACAGTCTTCATCGGCTCGATCCTCGCTTGGAATGTCTGCACACCGACTTAGTCTGACCAAAAGTCAACTACCCTGGCACCAACAGTCTGAGCGGCGGGGATCGTTTGGCAGCTTCACCCACGTACACGAATTCGTCTTTGGTGGTGGACCAGGGTTATCCTTACAAACTGGTGCGGTTGTCGCGTTACAATCTCCCGCGCAGGCTTTGAGTATGTAGTCCCATCCACAACCTGAAGTAGTCGGATTCGTCGTCGTCGGATTCTCGCATTCTGGCTTATGTAGGAGTTACGCAGTCGCGGCATTTTGAAGGCGGTATCGCGGAGTCGTTCGGTACGCGCGGACGGCATCCTGGACGATCTGCCACTTCGCGGTCAA
>JAYVXO010000198.1:0-74215 GCA_043785105.1 Fimbriiglobus sp. | reverse complement strand
GTCAAGGTGCGAAAGGTGGAGGGTTTCTTTTTGAGCTTGTCGGAAAGGTTCATCCCACCGCCATACCCACCTGCGGCTTATTCTGCAGCGAGTCTAGTCAAATCCGAGCAGCCAGCGTCCCCGCCGCGATCGAATACCTCCAACTCAACCCGGACCTCGCCCAGCAGTTTCTCGGCATCCCGCAACGTGAATATAGGAATGGCCCTGATGTGCCGAATTGGGCTAGCCTTAACACGCGCCCCTTGTTATGGCCACGGCACTTGGGATTGGATCGCGGGACTGCATGGAGGAACGGAATGGTTCGTATTCTGGCGCTTTCACTACTCGGGATGATCGGGTTTTGCCTACCGGCTTCTGCACAACAATTTGGCGAAGACCGACCGAAGACTCCGCCGCCGATGCCGCCGGTTGCCCAACCTGCCGCGCCGACTCCGGCGCCTGCTGTGTTGCCATCGTTCCCGATGTCGAACGCGCCGCGTGCTTTGCAAACTCCACCGACAGCGGCAGCGCCTCAACCCACCGAGCCGCCGCATCAATGGGCTGTTCGTCCGGAGAACGGGGCGTGGATGATTTGCGTGATGAGTTACACCGGCCCGGATGCTCGCAAGAAAGCAGAGGAACTGGCCGGGTTGATCCGTCGGGACCAACGCGCTGCGGCGTACCTGTACGAACGGGGTGCCGAGGAACGCCAACGCGAAGAGCAACGGCGTGCGGAGTGGCGTCAAAAGAAGGAACTGGAGATGGCGCCGTTCATTCAGGTTCAGGGCCAGATGAAACAGCGGGCCGCCGCCCAAGGGATTGAGTTCTTCGACGCGCCCATGAAGTACCGCATTCCCACGATTGAAGTGTCCCAGCAATGGGCCGTCCTCGTGGGCGGGTTCAAGAGCATGGACGAGGCCAGCGCATACCACACCACGATCCGCACGTGGCCGCCGCCCAAGGCCGTTCACCTGATGGATAGTGCGGTGATGGCACGCCCCGAAGAGGGGGGGAAGGTGTCGGGTGAAGCCACCTACTTGAACCCGTTCAAAAACGCGATGGTGTTCCCCAATCCGTCGATCCGTCGCACCCCGGCGCAGGGCGTGCCAATGGACCCGGTCATCGTGAAGTTGAACGAAACGGAGCCGCTGAGTCTGCTGAAGTGTCGCAAGAGTTGGACGTTGGCGGTGAAGGATTTTTCGGTGCCGACGACCGTGCAATCGAAGGACCAGGAAGGCGGCATCATGGCCAAGCTCTTCGGCAAGGCGAACGATCCGGCGGACCTACTTGAAGCGACCGCGAAGCAGGCCCAGGAATTCGCCAAGGCGTTGCGCGACCCGAAAATGGATCAAGCCGTCAGTGCCGCCGCCACACGCCTGGGGCTGACACCCCGACCGCTGGAAACCTTCGTCCTCCACGTCCGCACCGGCAGCCGCGTGACGATCGGTCAGTTCGACGCCCCGGACGATCCCGCCCTGGTGGAAATGCAACGCTTGCTACTCGGCATGTGGTTCAAGATCGAACAAAAGGGCCAATTGCCCGAAGAGCGCCGTCTGTTCGATAGCGTCACGGTCATGCCGATTCCGAGGCCGTAACAGGAAACCGCGACACGCACGGGGAACCTCAAGTCGAGTTCCCCGGCGTCCCTTCGTGTTCGTTGAACATCATGTTTTCCCTCGCACCACGTCGAGCGCCCAACAGCCACGGATGTGCGGTTCTTCGCTACGGCAATGGGCGAGCAAGGCCGTGTCCGTGATGCCCGCTTCTTCCAGCGCGTCCGCCAGGATCGGCAGCCGGTCGAACGCTTGCAGTTGGTGAATCGTCTCCGCCAACCCGCACACGGTGTCCGTCAATGCCACGGTCCTGCCATCCGGCTGAATCAACCCGCCCTCGAACCACGGCGGCGTCCGCGACCACTTCTGGAACGGGTTGCCGATGACCTCGTGAATGACGGCGCTGATCCGATTCCGCATCTGATCGTTGACGTGTTTCCAGTTCCCTTTCTGAGTAGTCCAGGTGACACTCGTTGTCACAAATTGAATCGCTCCCGCTATACCTAACTGAACATCTGGATTGATCGCACAACTGACTGCACGGGCCGCCGCTTGCTCGACGTATCCATGATGGGGCAGTATCGGGGGATTTTCGGGTATTATCTGCCATATTTCTGAGCGTGTGTGAACAAACTCCTCATCAGAGATTTCACCATCGGCAAATTGTTCCAATGCAGAGATCGCATGTTGGAGGCGAGCATCGGCGAGGTGTTCTTGCAAAAGTCGGCAAACCGCACAACCGATCAACTGTAGCTTACGGGTTGTCGTTTTTCGTTGGATGAATCGGAACATCGCCATTGGGCGGGTTGGGCGGGTTTGGCAGGCGAGCCATTCGGATTCGGTCATGGGTCACCGAGCATTTGTGAGGCCAAAATCATCTTACGGAACAGTTTCCGAAATTATTCAATAATCAATCGTGAGGGTTGTAAGGTCCAGGGCTGACCTGTGTATAACGCTTACGTAGCGAATCGGTTTGCTACGGGATTTCACATCACATGAGGTTAGCGTTATGGTTCGTAAACTGTTTGCCACGACTGCAGTTGTGGCGTTGGTCGCTGGTCTATCGTTCGCAGCGGAAATCGTCTCCGGCCCACAAGCTGGCGAAACGCTGCCCGGCCCGTTCCAACCGCTCAACATCAACGGCAAGTCCGCTGGTGAGAAGAACTGCCTGTACTGCGAAAACGGCAACAACCCTGTCATCATGATCTTCGCCCGCAACCCCGACTGCCCGATGACCCAAAAGCTGATTAAAGAAGTTGACGCCGCCGTTGCCAAGAACGAAAAGTGTTCGATGGGCAGCTTCGTGGTGTTCTGCACCGACGACAGCCAAACCGAACCGAAGCTCAAAGCCCTCGTCGAAAAAGAAAAATACAAGAAAGTCATCCTCTCGCTCGATAGCCCAGCCGGCCCGAACAAGTACAAGTTCAGCAAAGACGCCGATGTCACCGTTGTCCTGTACACCGAGCGCACCGTGAAGGCTAACCACAGCTTCAAAGCGGGCGAACTCAAGGACGCCAACATCGAAGCCGTCATCAAAGATCTGACCAAGATCACCCCAGCCAAGTAATTGCTGCGAGTGAACAACCGAAGCGGGCCGGAAGCAATTCCGGCCCGCTTCGTTCATTTCCCGCATTCGGTACTTGCCGTGCTGCCGCTCAGTACGATAACATCGACACGACTCCCGATTCGGTCCCTGCTCTCCATTGTCGCCGCAAAGGTTTTTTTCATGGCGTTCGACACCCGTTGCCCGGAGTGCAAAGCGAAGCTCCAACTCGACGAAGCCCCCGATTCGGACCTGCCGATCGAGTGCCCGAAGTGTGGCAGTCTCTTTCGGGCACCCCGTCCCGAAGGCGACAAGAAACCGAAAGCGGACAAAGGGTCCGACGACAAGAAGGCCAAGTCGGGCGGCAAAAAGCCGTTCGTACCGAAAAAGAAGAAAGCCAAAAAGAAGCGGACGAACCCCGTCTTCCTGCTCGCCGCAATTGGCTTTGGCTTCATCGCGTTGGGCGTGATTTTCTCCACGTTAATTTGGTTAGCCGGTCGCGCCGGGCGGGTCGAAGAAATGCTGACCTACGTTCCCGGTGATGCCAACTGGGCACGCGGGGTGAACGTCAGTCAGTTGGCGAAGTACCCCGGCTACACCAGCGAAGTGACCAAGTTTCTGACCGCCGATGTCAAGTCTGCCGCCGATGAATTCGCCACCGCCGCCGGGCAAGACCCGGCGATCTTCGTCGATTACCTGATTATTGCGAAAACCCATGCGGTGAACGGCACCGGCACCATGTACGTGTTACGCAGTGCCAAGTCGATGAAGCCCGGAACGGGTAAGGCCATTCAGAACGCTGCCGAAAGCAACGTCGGCGGGGAAACCGTTTACAAATTCACTCCGAAGGCACCCGGCATCTTGGCCGGATCGATCGCCTACATGCCAACGAACCGACTGGTCGTGATCGTCACCCCGAGCCGGTTGCAAGACGCCATGATTAACGGCAGCACTGCTGGGAAAAAGTCGAAAAAGGACTCGTTCGCCGGGGGCATGGACCCCACCTGCAAGGTCATGGTCCGGGGGAGCATCTGGCTGCTCGTCCGCATGACCGGGTCGTTGAAACCGTACCTGAGCAACTCCGTTCAGAAAGTCGATCAAGACTTTAAGAGCCTGTATGAAGAAGCGAAAACATCCCCGACGTTCGGCGTTTGGACATCACCGGGCGGCACCGGGGTCCGGGTCGGCGTGGGGTTCGAGTGCAAAGACGCGGCGGCGGCCAAAGCCCTGGTGAAGTTCATGAAAGACGGACAACTCGGCAAAGGCGACGAGTCGGAACCCACGAACCAGATGAAATCGGCCGGCATTAGCTTCGTGTCGAACAAGAAGACCTTCGGCGAGTTTATGCAGTACCTCAGTTTTACCTCCGAGAAGTCCTGTGCGTACCTGGTCTCCGTCGTCAGCGGCGATAATGCGAAGCAGTTACTGGATGCATTCAACAAGCCCGATTTGGGAAGCGACGCATCGGGTGGTGGTCAAGGCGGGTTCGGCGGCGGCCCCGGTGGTCGTCCGGGCGGTGGTGGACCATAACGTATCTCTTTCCAGGAATTGCTGACAGTTCGTGCCTGCTACCTAAGACATCGTATGACGACTCGCACGACTGCCGACCCGCACTTCACTTGGCCCCCGACTGACGCCACCACACCGCTTGCGGTGTTGGTGAGCGGGGGATTGGATTCTGCGATCCTGCTGGGCGAAGCACTTCGCAGCTACCCCGAAGTCCATCCCATCTATGTGCGAGTCGGGTCGTTTTGGGAACCGACCGAGCAGTTATACCTCCGGCGTTTTCTGGATGCCATTTCTTCACCGAAACTTCGGCCTCTCAAAGTCCTTTCACAGCCGATTGACGATGTTTACGGACCACACTGGAGCTTGACAGGCGACAATGTCCCCGGCGCGAACTCACCGGATGATGCTGTGTTTTTACCCGGTCGCAACGTGTTACTCTTGGCCAAGCCGTTGCTCTGGTGCCACCTTCACCACATCCCGACGTTGGCCACCGCACCACTTGTCACGAACCCGTTTCCGGATGCGTCGGCGGCGTTCTATGATGGTTTTGCCGCGCTGGTTAACCGCGCGGTCCGTGGGTCGGTTCACGTGTTGCGACCCTACGTCGAATTGGGTTTGGATAAATCGGCCGTGCTGAACCGCGGTCGGGGAATGCCGTTGCACCATACAGTTTCGTGCATTCAACCCGTGACGGATTTGCATTGCGGGCGGTGTAACAAATGTGCGGAGCGGCAACACGGCTTCGCGGACGCCAGGATGCCGGACCCCACGCACTACTACGAGTAACCCATGCCGCCCGAACCCAATCCCCCTGCCCCGCTGCCGCTGGCATTTGCCATCGGCGAGACGGCCACGTGTGGCCCGGCGACCTACCGCGTGACCAAAGAAATTCACTTCTGCTACGGGCACCGCTTGCTGAACTACAACGGGAAATGTCGGCACCTCCACGGCCACAACGGCAAAGCCGTCATCACCCTGGAAGCGCCGGGTTTGGACGAACTCGGCATGGTCGTTGACTTCAGCGACGTGAAACGCATCATCGGGAAATGGATCGACGACAGCCTCGACCACCGGATGTTACTGCACCGCGACGACCCGATCATTCCCGAATTGCGGAAGCAGAATGAACCCTTCGTCACCCTCGACGTGAACCCCACCGCCGAAAACATCGCCCGCCTCATCTACATCCAAGGCGTCCAGCACGGCCTCCCCATCGTGGAAGTGACCCTCTGGGAAACCGAGAACTCATTCGCCACGTATCGGGGGGAATAGTAGCATGCCCAGACAGTTCGCCTATGCTAAAACTTTGGGATATTTAGCTCAATCAACTCAATTGTGATGGTGGCTCGCTGAGCTGGAATCGTGCTAACCGATTTCACCATTTGTCCTGGTACCTCTGGGGAGGACCAGACCTGCGAGATGATCTCACCGTGTTCGGCTCGACCGTTCGATTTGGACCATTTCGTTTTAACCGTAAGCCCGGCGATTTTGAGTGTTTCCTCCCCTTCGTTGGCAGGGTCTTTTTTGGGTTCGGGAGGGGTCGTGCCTTGGGGTAGCATAAACGTCCGCTTGTGAACAACTCGTTCGGCAGGATTGGTGGTCACATCGCCGTTCCAGTGGTTGGTCGTCGCCTGCGATTCGTACTCGACTTGGTCTGCGCTCTTGGCGATAATTTGACACCGGGTCGTGGTGACGGTTTTCTTCGGATTGTCCTCATTCTCCGTAGTCGTTCGTGTAACGACTGTCGATCCGACGGGGAAATTTTTCCAGAGTGAATAGAGTGGGTTGTCGTAGCTGACGCCCGCAACGGGTGCCGGCGGCTCATAAGGGATGGCAGGAGCCTCGGTGGCTTTGCGTTGGGGAATCGGTGCCGAGACGTTACCCCCACACCCGAGGGTACAACTGACGAATAACGCTAGCATGGCAACAAATAACGTGACGCGCATAGGAGACCATGTCGGGAAAAAGCAGTGGGGCACTCACGCAGGTGAGTGCCCCACTTTGGGGTTCAACGCTATTTTTTCTTCTTAAGATTCGACCGATTACCGCCTTCTTCGCTGTCGATCATTTTGTCGTGTTCCGCAATCGCCTTCTTCTGTTCGGCGGTCATCTGGCTAGTCAGAATGGGCTTGGGTGCTTCCGAGCCGCATCCCACGAGTGTTAGAAACCCGATGGCCAAGGTCAGAAACAACAGGCGTTCCATCAAAATTCTCCAGTTTGTACAGATTACAGGTCGCCCGTACTCACGCCGCCGTCGTCGGCGCCACAAGCAAGCATGTAGGTCACAGCATCGACGTTGAACCGAATGAACCGAACCGAACCGTCGGCCATCACCGCGTTCATGCCGCCTGTATGTGCCGCACCAAAGTAGCGGCGCCACATAGTCCCAGCCCCTGCCGGATCTTTCGTCCCGACGCCAGTCGTGACCACCGATCCACTGGAGCTGCAACCACGACAGTACGGCCAGTTGGTTGAGTCCGTGTCTGCTTTCGGTAGGAAGTGCCAACGGACGTTATCTTCGTCCCAACCGCTGTTGTTCCAGCGTTCGTTATCGCCGCCGTCGGTGCCGTGTCGGGTCGGGGGTAGGGCTTTTTCCGCAGCGGCAATCGTGTTCGATGTCCCGTCGGTAATGCTCAGAACGGTGCGATTGGCACCCCGGCCCGGCCAAACGATGAACCCACGGCGGCCTGGGTAATCGCCAAAGTTCCACGCGGTGCGTTCGTTCGCGTTGACGCCGCCGACCGTGAAGTAGGTCGCTGGGTTGGATGGGATGTCACTCGTGCCTTCGTGGATTGCACCCGTGAAGATACCGGCACAACCAGCATAGTCGCAACGACCGAAGACGATCGGCGTGCCGGCGACTGTCGATGGGTAGCCCGTGGGCGCGCGGCGAGTCGGGCAGTAGTAAGTCTTGATGATCGCCTGCGCGACATCGTCTTCGCCACCGTTTCCTACGACGTTGTGCCAATACGGCGGGTCTTTGCGACCGAGCTTAGCAACGTTATCTTGTTCGATGTAAGGCAAAATACGGTACCAGTGGTTCCACCCTGTGCTAGTCGCCGCACGGCAACACGTGGTGGTTTCATACGCTGGTGGAGTTTCGTCGTAGTTGTAGCCTGTTGGATTTGGAGCGCCGCCCGATGTGATCGCCTGGGGGTCACCGTCAAGTCCCCCTTGCGGGAAGAACTGGTTGGCGCTTTCGTAGTTGTGGAACGCCAAGCCGATTTGTTTCAGGTTGTTTTGACACTGGGCGCGGGCGGCCGCTTCGCGGACCTTCTGGACGGCAGGCAACAATAGCCCGATCAAAACTGCGATGATGGCGATCACCACCAGCAGTTCGATCAACGTGAACGCCAAGCGGCGCGGAACCGTGCGGAGCATGTCAATCCTCAGAAATAAGGAACCGAGTCAACGAAATGAGGGGAGTCATTCGTCGCCGTTCAGCTTATTTGCTGGTCGGTAGAACACGCGAAGGGGATATGAAAGGCGTGAGAAGCTTCCAGCCGATCACCGGCTGGTGCTGTTTGAACTGATGAACGACATTTACGCTTCCGGCACGATCGCGTCGGCTTCGATTTCGACGAGCATGTCGGGGTCGATGAGTTTGCTGATTTCGAGGATCGCGGTGGCGGGGCGGACGGTGCCGAAGATTTCGCCGTGGGCCTTGCCGACGGCTTGCCAGTCGGCCATGTTCGTGAGGTAAATCCGGGTGCGGACGACGTGCTCGGGCTTCGCGCCCGCTTTCTCTAGCGCGTTCACAATGTTTTTCAACGTCTGCACCGTTTGGGCGTAGGCGTCCCCTTTGCCGATCAGGCCATCTGGCGTGGAAGCGGTACACCCCGAGACGAACACGAACGGCCCGACCTTCACGGCCCGCGAGTACCCGATGATCGGTTCCCACTTGCCGCCTGTGCTAATGTTTTCCCGTTTCATGATTGCTCCTGTTTGATAAGCCTGACACATCGAATTAGACTAAATCAGCCACGTCCGCGATACTGTGCAACATCCGATCAGGACCAGCATCGAGCGGGTTTTCGCGGCCGGTCGCGCCGCCGGGGACCAGCCACACCGGAATGCCCGCCGCTTTTGCCGTGTGGACATCGACGGCCATGTCGCCGATGTAAACGCTCTCGAATGTTGAAACCCCGAGGCGGCGACAGCACTCTAATAACATCGCGGGGTCGGGCTTCGGCACGCCAACATCGTCAGGGCCGAGGATTTCCTGGAAATAGTCGGCAACGCCAAGCCCAGCAGCGATCGTTTTCGTGAACTCCACCCGTTTGTTGCTACAAATGGCCAGTTTCAGACCGCGAGATTGAAGTGTGGCTAGTGTTTCCAGGACGCCGGGGAACAGTTTCGTGTGCGAGATCATGATCCCGGTGTGGTGGTCGCGGTAGCGGGCCTCCGCGTCAATGACGGACACGTTTGGCAACAGGTCGTTCATGAGCTGTTCCAGACCCAAGCCGACATATTCGCGGACCACGGATTCGGTCAAATCGGACAAGCCATAGGATTGTCGAACATGATTAACACTCGCCGTGATCGCCGCGAAACTGTCCGCAAGCGTGCCATCGAAGTCGAACAGAACCGCCCGAATCATCATAACCATCCTCCCGAACCCCTCGCGGTCGTTCCGAAAGTCGCGTAATTCCAACGAAAACGACGGTTCATCCAAAAACTACCTCCGTCGTTGCCCAGGCGTGTACGGAACGGCTTGTCGCACCAAGAAGCAGTTGGTATCATATTGTTCAGATTAACCGTTTATTCCAGCCCGTACAATCCCGAAGGAATATCAAGATGAGGATACCAATTATCATTGGGCTTGGACTGCTCAGTATCTATCTCTTTATCTTTCAGAATGGAACACTCTTTTTGAAGGAATTAGCACAATCGTTAGAGCCGGGTCAGCCTACGGGGGTCAACGACCTGTACCAATACTGGGCCCCGGCGAAAGACTGGCGTGCTGGACATTCTCTGTATCGAAATCTGGCTGAGACTCGTGGTGATCACGACGGGGAATTAGGTCGATCGAAACCGGACGCAGGTGTACTGAATAGAAATGCCTATCCACCGACAAGCACTCTTTTCTTTCTTCCCTTAGCATGGCTTACCTTTTCGGACGCCGTTGACTGCTGGAGATGGTTACTTGTGGCCTGCTACTGCGGCGGGGTTCTCCTGATTGTATCTGAGATACGATTATCCAGAATCATGATGGCTTTCATAGCTTTTATTTGTATTATCACACTTGCAAGTAGCTCTTGGCTATACCATGATTTTTCAATGGCTAATGTGGGCGGACTGATCTTTGCATTAGTTACGTTCGCTTGGTTTGCACAGCAGCGGGGATATCACATTGCGGCAGGTGTCACTGTCGGTATCGCCGTCGCGCTGAAGTTGTTCCCCGGTTTGCTGCTGATTTATCTGTTGTTTAAGAATCGAAAATCGTTTTTTTCAGCGATCACGTTTATTGCAATAGTATTTGTAATTACTCTGTTATTGTTTGGCATTTCAGACTGGACACGATTTCTAAACTATGTCGTGTCCGAAGGAAAAGGTTGGTACACTTGGAGAAATAATCTATCCGTGTTCGGATTTTGGTATCGATTATTTGTAGGCATCCCCGATGCAAGCCTTGGTCACCCCGAGGTGATCCCAATTCTCTATTCTCCAACCGCTGCAACGGTTCTATCATTGCTTTCCTTCGCAACTGTCGGTCTACTCGTTACGTGGACGAATTGGCGATGCAAAGACACCCAGATGGGGTTCGCGGCCTGCTTGGTCGGCATGATTCTCATGAATCCTGTCAGTTGGCCGAACTCCTTGCCCCTCGCCGGTTTCGCCGCAGTACTCGTCGCGCAAAAAATCGCGCAAAAACACTGGCAAGAACTTCTCCTGGGAATTCTAATGATTGTCTTGTGGATGCACCCCGCGATATGGCTCACCCGATGGCACACGCCCAACACCCCGTACCTTCCCTGGCATTCGCTCTGCCTAATCTCGATTAAGTTTTACGCCCTGCTGTTCCTGCTACTGTGGATCGGAAAACTTTCTCGGGTGCCGCCACGGACACCGACGGCAACCTGAAAGGCCCTCACGCCGCGACCGATACCGACGCAGATACGCACCCAAGTGGTTTTCGCTCCACAACAACCTATGCCCAACCGCTGTTGCCGACCTTGAACTGAGTCAAATTCTCGCCGACAGTGCCACTCGGCCAACGATCTCGTGGCCGGGCCAGCACGGGTGCGTCGTCGGGTTCCAGTGCTTCCTCTCATCCGTAACCGTTCAGTGAGTTGGGTTCTTTCAGTGGTTGGTACACTGTAAGCGACCGATGCGGCGGAAGCCGCTTTTTTTCCCACCTCCGCAGGAAGTGGAGACCCAAACGAAGCTCCGCAATAAGGGTCATCAAGAGTACACAATCGCGACGCTCAACGGTCGCATCCTCCCGAACCCCTCGCGGGTTTGTCGCGTCTGGGATATGGTATGAATGTTGTCCAAAGTTTGAGGCCCGCCGATGTCGGACCCGCCGAAAGTTGTTGGCACCCCGCCGACGCCCGAGTTCGTCTTCCGCGAATACGCGCCGCGGATTTACCACATTGCGCGCCGCTTGCTCAACAACGAAGCCGATGCCGAGGATGTCACGCAGGACGTGCTTCTTCAAGTTGTGCGCAAGTTGCACACGTTCCGGGGCGACTCGACGTTGCCGACGTGGTTGCATCGGATCACCGTGAACGCGGCGCTGGCCCATCGGGAAAAGCGCGCCAACCGGGCGAAACATGAAACCGCGACCGGCGACGAAGAACTGCTCGAAGCCATTGCCGCCGAGCCGCCCCACGGCGTGAAGTTGCCACGCCCCAACGTCCATGCCAGCCCGGATGAGTTGGCGCTGGCCACGGAGCAACGCGCGCTCATCGACCGGGCGATTGCCAAACTTCCGCAACTGTTCCGGGATGTGTTCGTGCTGGCGGACGTGGAAGGGATTCCGAGCGACGAGATTGCCACCCTGCTCGGGCTGAGCGTGCCGGCGGTGAAGAGCCGCTTGCACCGTGCCCGGCTTCGCATGAGGGACTTACTGTCCCCGCACTTCGAGGACGCGACACCATGACAAGCCTAACGTGTGAGGATTTGCAGGACTTGCTCGCGGACTTCGTCAGCGGTGACCTCAGCACGGAGTTGCAAACCGTGTTCGAGTTGCACCTCTGCGAATGTCCGCACTGTGGCGACACGGTGGCACTGTACCAAGCCACGATCACCCTGACACGCACGCTGTGTGTGTGTGAACCACTACCGATCGCGTTTGAAGCGAAGCTGCGGGCGCTGTTGGGTGGCTAAAGCAATTGATCAGACGCAATTGGAGGCGGCCTTACGGTGATCGCTTTTCGTTGTCCGGTGAACCTATCATCGGTTGTAGAATGGCGTGAGCGGATTCGTGAGCGATGAGGGGTTGACGATGGTACGGTTCGTGGCCTGTATTTTCTTAATGTGTGTAGGCACCCTGTCAGCGGCAGAGCCGGATCGCGTGGCCGCGCAACGGGGGCAGAAGGCTCTGGAGCAAACGGCGTTCATCCGGGGCTTTTGGCCCATGTTCGCTTACAACCAAGCCTGGAAAGGCTGGGGTCTGACTGAAAAGCCGACCGACTATGACACGGCGTTTCGGGAACGCTACGGCCTCCACACGGCACCCTATGCCAACGACAAACTCCCGATGGGCCTTCGCAAAGCGGACTACCTCATCACGAAGGGCCTTGGCATCGACTGCATGACGTGCCACGGCGGGTCGGTGATGGGCAAGAGTATCGTCGGCCTCGGGAATAGCTCCCTCGATATTCACGCCCTGTTCTCCGAAATGGCTGCTGCCAGTGGCTCGCCTGCCAAGCCGCCGTTTCATTTTTCCCAAGCACGCGGGACCAACGAAGCCGGAGCATTCTCGGTCTACCTCCTCGGCTACCGCAACGATGACCTGACGCTGTCACCCAAGTTCCGAGAACTCGGCCTGCACGACGATTCCTGCGAAGATGTTCCCGCATGGTGGCATCTGAAAAAGAAGAAAACCATGTATTACGTCGGTGCCACCGACGCCCGATCGGTCCGCAGCATCATGCAGTTCATGATGCACCCGCTGACGGTGCCGAGTGATTTTGAGAAAGCGGAACCGGCGTTTCGAGACATCCTGCAGTATCTGCTCACCATCGAACCACCGAAGTACCCGTTTGTGGTGAACACCGATTTGGCGAAGACGGGCGAAACGATCTTCCGCGACAACTGTGCCAAGTGCCACGGCACCTATGGCGAGACGTGGACCTACCCGAACAAGATTATCCCGCTCGATGAAATCGGCACCGACCGCAAGCGATTCGACAACATCAGTGAACCATTCGGCAAAGCCTACAACGCCAGTTGGTTCGCCCAAGAAAAGAACGATGACGGCACCGTGGGCAAACCCGTTCACGCCACAACGGGTTATCAAGCCCCGCCGCTGGACGGCATCTGGGCCACCGCACCCTACTTCCACAACGGCAGCGTACCGACGGTGGAGGGCGTGTTGAACAGCAAACACCGTCCGAAGATTTTCACCCGTTCCTTCCACACCAACGAAGCCGATTACGACAAAGCCGCAGTCGGGTGGACAATCCGCGAAGTACCGGCCCCCGACGCCAAGCTACCGGAGATCGAGCGCCGCAAAGTCTACGACACCACCCAACCCGGTCGCAGCAACGCCGGCCACACCTACGGCGACGACCTCACGACCGAGGAACGCCACGCCGTGATCGAGTACCTCAAGACTTTGTGACGCGATCGTATAGTTTATCGGCATGACTATCACTCCCATCGAGAACTCGACCATGCCACGCTTACTCTCCCTTGCCGTGTTGCTCTTCACGTCGCTTCCGGCCTTCAGTGTGGACCCGGTGACACATCGGGTGTTGGGGTCCGATCGCACCACGGGCAAGATGGCAATCATCGCCACGGATGGAACGGTCGAATGGGAATTCACCAACAAGCACGACGTTCACGACCTGCATTTGCTGCCCAACGGCAACTACTTGACGCAAATTCGCCACACGACCGTCGCGGAGATTAGCCCGAAGAAAGAGATCGTCTGGCAGTACGAATCGAAGCCCAAGGCCGGCTACACCGGGCGGGTCGAAGTCCATGCGTTTCAGCGCCTGGCCGACGGCAACACGATGATCGCGGAGGGCGGGAACAGCCGCATCATCGAAGTCGATCCGACGGGCAAGATCGTCAAGGAAGTCGCGTTAAGTTTGCCCAAATCCGACGCGCACCGCGACACCCGCATGGTTCGCAAACTGGCCTCGGGCAACTATCTCGTGTGCCACGAAGGGATCGGCACAGTGCGCGAGTACGACGCCAGCGGCAAGACGGTGTGGGAATACACGCTCGACCTCGCCGGTCGCCCGCGTTCGCCGGGGCACGGCGTCGAAGGGCACGGCACAGAAGTGTTCGGCGCGGTGCGGTTGGCCAACGGCAACACGCTGATCGCAGGTGGTAACAACAACCGCGTGATCGAAGTGAACAACGCCGGGAAAGTGGTCTGGAGTGTCGATCAAAAGGAATTGCCCGGTATCACGTTAGCCTGGGTGACCACGTTGCAAGTGCTGCCGAACGGCAACGTCATCATCGGCAACTGTCACGCCGGCCCGAACAACCCGCAACTCATCGAAGTGACCCGCGAGAAGAAAGTCGTCTGGACGTTCAAGGACTTCAAAACCTTCGGCGATAGCCTCGCCGCAGCGCTGGTGTTGGACATCAAAGGCGACGTGATTCGGTAACGAGATCCGCTGGTGAATCCGGTGCGAAGCAGGACGTGAGTTTTGCAGTTTGTGGCCCCGGTGGGGGCCAAGGGATGTAGCCACGGGTGGAGCGCTTCGCGTAACCCGTGGCCGGTTCCACGGGTTCCGCTTCGCTTCACCCGTGGCTACACTCCGGTGCCCCTTCAGGGCACAAAGCCAAGAATGGTTAGTAGGCGTTCAAGACAAATGTCTACCAACTCATGCGATCAGTTCCCCATGCTCTCCTTCGCAAACCCGTTATTTTTGGGCCTGTTACCACTCCCGGCGCTGTTGGTTTGGTGGTGGGTTCGTCGGCGAAGCACCGCGTTGCGGTATTCGGCGATTGCTCTTGTTGCTGGCTTGCCCGGCAACCGGGCGCGGTGGGCGACGTGGGGCAAAGCCGCGCTACGCGGCTTTGCGTTGCTGATGCTGATCCTGTCATTGGCCGGTCCGCGCACTCCCGATTTGCAGACACGGTTGCCCGCCGATGGGATTGCGATTCTGCTGGTCCTGGACATCAGCGGCAGTATGGGCACGGCGGATTTTTCACCGTCCTCGACCGAACCGCCGATGACGCGCCTGGACGCGGCCAAGGCCGCGTTCAAGTTGTTCGTCATCGGTGGTGATCTACCTGATGGCACGCACTTTGACGGTCGGTCCCGTGATCAAATTGGCTTGGTCACTTTTGCCGCAGTTCCGCGAACGCTTTGCCCGCTCACCTTAAACCACACCGTGACGTTGAAGTTGCTCGACGAGCAAAAGCCGAAAATCGGCCCGGACGCGGGGACCAACATCGGCGATGCGATTGCCGAAGGGCTGAACCGATTGGAAGGCGTTCCGCAAAAACGCAAGGTGATGATTTTGCTCAGCGACGGCGAACACAACATCAGCGTGGACCGCGCCGACCCGCCGCTAAAACCACGGCAAGCGGCCCGGTTGGCCAAGGGAATCGGCGTGCCGATTTATGCCATTGATTGTGGCGGCGAACCCGGCCCGAACACGCCACCCGAAGTCGCCCAACAGCGTGCCGACGGTCGGCGTGCCCTCGAAGCGATTGCCGAGATGACCGACGGCAAGGCGTTTCAAGCGAACTCCGCGAAGGACTTGCAAACCATCTACCGCGACATCGACGCACTCGAACGCCAACCGACCGACACCTTCCGGTACCGTCGGTACCACGAGTTCTACCCGTGGTGTGCGCTGATCGGGATTGTGGCGTTGGCAACTGTCACGATCCTGGAACGCACATGGTGGCAGATCGGGCCATGATGCGAGTTCTAAAACGATTCACCACAGAGGACATAGAGAGCCACGGAGAAGTAAAAACACTTTTTAGATTTCTCTCTGTGGTTCTCCGTGCCCTCTGTGGTGAACATTCTTCTTCTAGAGTTCTACCGTGTTCGATTTGCCGTCATTCCAGTCTGGATTCGCCGCTTTCTGGGTCGATGTGCGGCAATTCGTCACGGCGGTGCGGTTCGCGCGGCCGGGTTGGTTGTGGCTGTCGGTGGTGCCGGTTGTCTTGTCGATTGTCGCGTTCCTTGCGGCCCGTTACTCGCGCCGATCACTCGCCACCTTGGGGCGACCCAGCGCCATCTTTGCACTGCTGACCCGACCGAGAGCGGGGCGTTATTTCCGAACGCTCCTGTTGGTGATTGTCTGGCTGATGTTGGTAGTCGGTGCTGCCGGGCCGCGTTGGGGTCGGGGTACTGATGACGGCGTGGCAGTCGGGCGTGACCTCGTGTTGGTCATCGACCTCAGCCGGAGCATGCTGGCCGAGGATGCGAGCGGCCCGACGCGGTGGGAAAGTGCCGTCGCGGCAGCCAGTGACATCGTGGCGTCACTCCGAACGCACGGGGGGCATCGGGCGGCCATTGTCGTGTTCGCGGCGCGACCGAAGTTACTCGTCCCGTTGACGACGGATTACGATCACCTGCAAAATGCCCTCGCTGATCTCGACGGCAAAACGCTTCTCCCAGACCTCCGTCCCACTGCGGAGAGCAAATCCGGCACCCGCATTGGCGCGGCGATTATCGCTGCCGTCGAAGCCCACGATATGCGCTTCCCCGGTTCGCAAGACATTCTGCTTTTCAGTGATGGTGACGACCCCGTTGACGACCGCGAATGGGCCAGCGGTATCAACGCGGCACGTCAGGCGAACATTCCGGTTCACACCATCGGCATCGGCGATCCGGACCGCATGTCCCCGTTGACGGTCAACGGTCAGTTGCTCGAATACGCCATAAAACCGGGCGTTCCAGACCCGGTTCAAACGCGGCTACATGAAGAAGTCTTGCGGGCGATTGCGGACGAATCGCGTGGCTACTACGTGCCGGTGCGACGGGAAGTCCCGCAGCTCACGGAGTTTTTCCGCACCAAGATCGAACCCTTCCCCAGCCGCGAGTTGACCGACGATGCGTTGCCGCAACACTGTGATCGCGCCGCGTGGTTCCTCGGATTTGGTGTGCTGTTCCTCGTAGTCGGTTGGCTGCGTGAGCGTTAAAATGCACCCCATGCGTTACGGGATACCACTACTGATTCTCACGGCGGGGCTGCTCATCAGTGCAGCGCCGATGGAGTCCCGTTCGCCGGAAGAATTGATCCGACTCGGCAACGCCGCGAGCCTGCGCGGTGATTTGGCCCTGGCAGAACGGCACTACACAGCCGCGATGGAACGGACCGATGACCCCGGCCTCGTGGCGTTCAACAAGGCCGCGATCGCGTTGCAACTCGGCGAATTGCGGGAAGCGGAGGTGCACTACTTGCGTTGCCTGGATGACCAAGCCGCACCACGCGCGCGGCGGGCGAAAGCTCAGTACAACCGGGGCGTCTGCTTGTTGGCGCGGGGTGGCTCCTCGGCGGCGTACCGTAGCGCGATTTCTTGCCTGGAGCAGTGTCTGGAACTGAACCATGATGATGCCATTTTGATGGCGGATGCCCAACACAATTTGGAGATTGCCAAGCTGCTCTGGAATCGGTCCCGCATTCAAGAACGCACCCCGCCGAACCCGAGCGAACTGCCGCCCGAAGTTTTTGACCCGCCACCCCGAAGCCAACAACCCGACCCGATTTTTAGCAGCGATTCTGGCACGGACAACGCAACCAGTGGCCCCCAGACCGCGTCACAATCCGGGCCGGCGCCTCAGGGTCAGCCACGCAACAAAAGCTTCCAAAAGATCGCCGGCGCGGGGTCGTTGCCGGTGCTTGTGGACAGCGAACAACGCGAACCACTTTCGCCGGAGGACTCACGGGCACTGCTCCAAAACGCTGCCAAGCGATTGACGAAAGACCGGGCCTTCAACGCCGAAATGCTAGCCGGACCGGAGCGACCCCATGTCCGCGATTGGTAGGCCGTGGCTAGCACTTTTGCTGCTCGTCATTGCAACAAATTCCGGCGTCGCGCAGGAACTCTCCGCAGTGGAACGGACGACGGCGGATTTCTATGGGGCCATCGGTCCGGCCGTCGAAGTGACATGGTCCGCCGAACCACGAACGATTCCGTTGAACGGTGAACTCACACTGATTTTGATTATCCGCAACGCCGTCAACCCGCACCAACTGACGCGCCCTGATCTTCACTTACTCGATTCTTTCACCAAGTCGTTTCAAGTCCTCGACACACCACCACCGAACCCTATTCCTATGGACGCCACGGAGGTCCGGTTCACGTATCGCCTCGTTCCGAACGCGCGCGGCATGGTGGTGATACCCGCGCTGGCCTATGCGTATTTTCGCCCGGAATTGCCCGAAGGGAAGCGGTTCAAGACAACCTACGCCGAAGCGATCTCGATCACGGTCACCGGGCCAACACTCCAATCGCCGACCACGCCCGTGATGCCGATCGAAGCTCCCGAATCGTTCTTCCAACTTGAAGAAATACCCGAGCGCACCGGAGACTGGCCACTGTTCTCATGGTTAGTGCCGATCGGGTTGACACCGCTGTTCGTCGGTGGGTGGGTGATCGGGTGGCGGCGTTTCTTTCCGGATTCGATGCGTATGGCAAAGTTGCGGCGAATCCGGGCGGTACGGGTGGTGTTGAAGCAATTGAAACGCGCCAACTCCGCAACCGACCCCGCTGCTGAAACAGCACTGGCGTTCCGCCGGTACCTCACGGCCCGCTTTTCCATGACACCGTTCGCCCAAACACCGGAAGAGGTTCACGCCGCGCTGACGCAATTGCTTCATCCCAACGCCGATGCTGCGCGGAACTTCTTGTGGCAATGCGACACGACCCGGTTCGCGGCAACGAGTGACAATGCCCTGTCACTGCCCCGCCAAGCCGAAGCGTTGGTTCTGAATTGGGAGGGGGTTCGGCAGTGAAATGGCTACGATTCTGGATTGGCACGATGTTGTTGACGGTCCCAACAATTGTGTACGGTGGAGAGTTCGAGCAGGGGTTGCAAAGTCTTCACGATCCTGCGATGGCCCGCCAACAGTTCTCACACGCCGCCGTGCAATTCGACAATCTTTGGCACCAGTCCCCCTCGGCATCGCTTGCCGTCAATCGTGGCCGGGCGCATTACTTGGCTGGTGATCTTCCCAGCGCGATGCGGGCCTTTCACGATGGCCTTGACCTCGCGCCGACCGATGTGAAGTTGCAACAAAGTCTCGTGGCTTGTCGCATAGTCGTGGCCTACCCTCCCGGCCTTCAACCCGAGCCACTTATTTCTTGGCGGCACCGTGTGTCGGCGCTGGATTTGTTGATGGCTTCGTTGCTCAGTGCCATCTTCGTGACCGTTGGCCTAGCTCGACGGTTAACGACTCGGGACGGTTGGGCCATACCGCTTGCGGTGGTAGGGCTGGGCGGATGGCTTGCGATTGGCACAGTGAGCGTGGTCATTCATCAGGAGAACCAACGGGGACACGAGCAGCCCGTTGTGATTTTGGCGAACATGACCGTGCTACGAACCGGCAACGGCCCGACGTTCCTGTCTCGGCTGGATACCCCATTGCCGCGTGGTGCTGAAGTGCGGAAACGGCTGGAACGCGGCGGCTGGGTGCAGGTCGAACTTGTCGGCGACATCGTCGGCTGGATTCCAACGGATGCGATCCGCTGATTGCTGGTGCGCGTTTTTTACCATCGGCTACTAGAATTGATTCATGACCGACACCGACCTTTTCTTTCGCCTGGATCCTACCGCCCCCTGGTCGGCGTCGCCGCTCGGGTGGCCTGCGTTTGTGCTCGTGGTGATTGCACTGGGATTGCTCACAGTCTGGACGTACAAAGGCCACCCGCGTGCCAACCGGCGGCGCATCACGTTGGTGCTCACGCTCCGCATTCTTGCGTTGATCGTGGCCCTTCTCACCGCGTTGCGGCCCAGTGTCGGCTTCCAAGAAAACCCCAAGATTCCGAGCGTATTGTTGTTCGGCATCGACATGTCCGAAAGTATGACGGTGCCCGACGAGCTGAACAATCAACCCCGCATCAACGCCGTTCGCAAGACGCTTGAAAAGTGCGAACCGATTCTGGAAGAACTGCGCACGAACCAGAACGTCTCGGTCGTGATGTACGGCTTCGGTGACTCTGCTTTTAACGACCGGGAGTACGTGTACGACCCAACCGCACCAGCGAAGTATCAGCAGTCGGACTACGCGGTGTACTTGCGGAAAACGTTCGAGCGGTGGCAGTCGGAACAGTACGTTCGCGGGCACATCCTCATCGGCGACGGCACGGACAACGGCCCGTCGAAGCCCGAACCGGAGGCGACCCGGTGGCGGCAAGCCGGGCGGCAACTCCACACGTTCGCCGTGGGCCTCCCGACGACCGATTCCGGAACGAAGGACGTGGCCCTGACTAGTGTGAACGTGACCACGGGCAACCCCGACGGGTCGGTGTTCATCAAGACCGACTTCACGCTGAAGGTGCTCATCAACGCCTTCGGGTTCGTCGGCGCGAAGGTGCCGTTGAAGGTGCAAATCGACGACGGCAGTGGGTACAAGGATGTCACGACTGAGACCGCGACGTTGACCAAAGACACGGACAACGAAGCTGAATTGAAGCTCAAAGCCCCCGACCGACCCGGCGAAATCAAGGTGCGGATTGAAGTTCCCCTCAGTGCGGTCCCCGGTGATGTCGCGCCGTCGAACAACGTGATCGAAACCTATTTGACGGTCACGAAAGAAGGGATGCGGGTGCTGCTCATCAACCGGCTGACGGTGGAGCAAGCGGCCATACGCCGCGCACTCGCCGCCGATCCGCGCATCTCCCTTTTCAGCGTGATTCGCCAAACCGACGAACCCACCCGGCCCGAGGAACGCGAAGGGTTGGACTTCGAGAGTAATGCATACGACGTGATTATTTTGGGCAACGTCACCGCCAAGCAACTCACGAGTATCGACCCGGCGCTGCCGCGAAAGATTGCGGATCAAGTGTTGAACAAAGGCGTCGGGCTGCTGATGACCGGCGGGCACGCGACGTTCCTCGGCACACCCGGTTTCCCCGACGCGACCGGGTGGCGAGGCACGAAGGACATCACCGATATTCTGCCGATCGACTTAGATAAATCGCCACCAGTGCCCGACGCGGTTTTCACCAGCGAACGCGCCCGCTACCAGTACCTGCCGACCGAGCAACAAAAGGGGCACTACTTGAACCGCATCGGCGACACGCCGAAAGAGTCGCTCGATTTCTGGGCCAAGCTCAACGATGTCGGGAGTCGCACGCGGTTCACCGGGTTGAACAAAATGGGCACTGCTAAAGGTGCTGCGACGGTGTTTGCCGTGGCTTCCGATTCAACCAACAACGAACCACTCCCGGCTAAATTCCAGGACGAGAACCGCCTGGCCCCGCTGCTCGTGGGTCATCAAATTGGTGCCGGGAGTCGCGGTCGGGTGCTCGTCTTCGCGGCACAAGACACGTACATTTGGAAGTCGCTCGGCCAACCGAAAACCAACGACGGCATTCAACTTCATGCCCGGTTTTGGCGGCAAATGGTGCGGTGGTGTGCGCACCAAGAAGAGGACGACGGGAAGGTGTTCGCCAAGCCGGAACTGCCACGGTTGCCGGTGGGCGGGCGGGAAACGATTCGCATCGGCGTGCGCCAACCCGGCGGCGCGGCCGCGCTCGAACCGAAGTTCGTCGTGAAAGTTTTGGCCCCCGGCGAGAACGAAGCGACCGCCCCGACGCGGCAATACTTCCCGGACGCCGACGGCAATTTCAAAGTGCCCTACGAACCCGCTGTACCGGGTGAACACACCGTCAAGGTCGTCGGCAGTGGCAAAGATTCCAAGGGCGGCGAGGTCACGGGTGAAGTCTCGGCCCGGTTTTTTGCGTACCCCACCGCGTCGGATGAATTGCTCGTTAAAGCAGCGAAGCCGGACGTGCTGCAACGGATTGCGGCAGCAGGAGGCGGGCAGTTTTATCGGCTCGAAGATTTGCCACGGTTCCTGAACGAACTGAAATCCCAACCGCTCGATGTGGCGAAACCGAAACCGCGGTACTACCCCGATTGGCGGCGGGACAACTCGCACGGGTTTTTACCCGGTTGGCTGGTGGTCTTCGTCATGTTACTCGGCAGCGAGTGGGGGCTACGGCGGTACTGGGGCATGGTGTAAACGCAATTGCCGCTGGGGATCTCCCAACGGCGATGCATGTGCTGTGCGTGTGATTAACGGGTTACTTCAGGCCGAGTGTCGTCTTCAATTCGGGAATCATCTTTTCGATTTCAGCTTTGACGGATTCCCACTTGTCGCCGGCGGCAGTACCGAGGTCTTTGATCTTATCTTTGATCTTGCTCATCAGTTCTTTCGCCTTCGCCACCTTGCCCGAAATCACTTTCTTGGCGTCACCAGTCGCGGTCTTTTCTTGATCGGCAAGCTTGTTGATTTCAGTATCGGCAGAACTGAGCGTTTCGTTCAACGGCTTCAGGTAGGTTTCCTTCGCTTTATCGGCGCCTTCTTGAATCTTGTCGCCCACTTTCCCGGCAACTTCTTTGCCCTTGTCCGCAGCGTCCTTCACGACTTCTTTGCCCTTTTCGCCCAAGTCCTTCACAGCCTCGCCAGTCTTCTTCATCGACTCTTTCATCTTCTCATTGTTGCTCACGACAGGGCCTGTCGCCTTGTCCTTGGCGCCGTCACAACCGACTGTGGTCACGGCGCCGATGGCGAACCCGAATCCCAAAACCAACACTTGCAGCTTGCGTAACATGGAGAGAGTCCTCAACAAGTTTGTCTGTCAAAAGTGGTCCAAGCAGGTCTGGCACACGTGTGGTGTCAAGATCAACCTGCCAGTGTAGTAGATACCGAATTGCGGAAATTATTCCCGAACTTCCTCCGGATTTTCTCGAACATTCGTTTCGACTCATCCAACCGGATTTTCATCGTCGGACTCGATTAAAACGCCTTGAAAGGCCACCACGATTTTCGTCAGCGTTTCTTGCGGATCGACTTTGTAGTTTTCGTGCAGTGTCGTCGTGATTTGGTGGGCCAAGTCCGCCAGGAACACCCCCCACTGGGAATGATCCTTGAACACGGACGGGGAAATGCTGCACCGGAGTTGCTTATCAATGATCCAGGTTCGCAGAATCTCCACCGCCTCCTTAGCGTTGTCGATGTCGGCGGGTTTGTGCAACTCGATGATGGTCGGCGTGAACGCAGTTGGCTCGGACATGATCGGCTCCGGGTTGAGGTCAATCAGAAAAGCGTTTCACCACAGAGGGCACGGAGAGCCACAGAGAAATCCATCAGAACTTGTTTTTGGTCTTCTCTCCGTGGCTCTCGGTGCCCTCTGTGGTGAATCCTGTTTGTACTGTAAGCGTGTCACATTGCGTGTTCAATCCAGCCACCGCCCAGGACTCGGGTGCCATCGTAAAATGCGATGGCTTGGCCTGGTGTAATGGCGGATTGGGGTTCAGCGAAATGGACTTCGGCCCCGCCATCCGGTGTGGGGATCACGGTAGCCGGACTACCTGCATGGCGGTAACGAATCTTCGCCACGCAGGTCAGGGGTTCGGTTGGCGTCGGGGTTAGCCAATTGATCCGGGATGCCATCAGACCGCTGGCGAGCAAGTCTTCGGAATCGCCGACAACCACGGTGCGCGATTCGGGGATAATCTCCAGCACGAACCGCTTCTTCCCGGCTGCAATACCCAGGCCCTTGCGTTGGCCGACCGTGAAGCGGTCGATGCCGTCGTGGCCCCCCAGAATCGTGCCGTCTTTCTCTTGAATCACCCCCACGAGTTCCGCGCCCGGACGGCGTTTGCGGACGACGTCCGTGTGGTCACCACTGGGCACGAAGCAGATTTCGACGCTGTCCGGTTTTTCCGCGACGGTCAACATCCCGGCGTCACGGGCGATCTGTCGTACTTCGGATTTCGCCAGCCCGCCGATCGGGAACAGCAAGCTTTTCAACACGTCTCGGTTGATGCCGTGGAGCACATACGATTGGTCTTTTTCGGGATCAAGCCCCCGGTGCAATTGGGCTTCGCCGTTCGCTCCGCGCAGGATTTGGGCGTAGTGCCCGGTAGCGATCCAGTCGGCGCCGAGTTGTTGGCCGAACGTCCAGAGTTGCCCGAATTTGAGCCAATTGTTGCACACGACACAGGGATTGGGCGTGCGGCCCTTCAGGTATTCGTCCGCAAAGTAGTCGATGATTTGCGCGAATTCGCGTTCAAAATCGAGGGCGTAAAACGGGATGTCGAGCTTGTCCGCCGCACGGCGCGCATCGCCGGCGTCGATCGCGGAGCAACAGCCTTTCTTGTTGGCCTTGCGCGCGTCCGGTTCATCGGTGTGAGCGCCGGTCCGCATGAACAGCCCGACCACGTCGTACCCCTGCTGTTTCAACAGCACGGCCGACACGGAGCTATCCACACCGCCACTCATCGCCAACACAACCCGACCCCGCATGATGACCCCTCGCCAATCTCAGAATGACCTCCCGCTAGTATAGTTGGTTCGCCACAATCGGGGATGCAGTTTCTGCGTGGGAGGATCGAGAGCGGACGTGGATTCAGTGCTTGATGTCGGGTCCGCGTTGAGAATTGGTAAGACTGGATTGAGGAACCGGAGACATACCACGAACAATGTGGCCGACACGGGGGCTGTGGTAGTAGTGAAAGTTGTCCCCGTAACACGACCCGTGTACGTCGTGGATGTAGACGCCCAACCGACCCCATTTCCCTTCCACGAGAATCGTGCCATCGTCCAGAACAGCACAGATTATCGCCGTGTGGGTGACGCTTTGATTGCCGTCGCGGTAGACCACCAGATCGTGAACCTGGGCCTGTTTGGTGATGGTGTAATGGTTCTCGGTCAGGATTCGCTCAACGTCCTCTTTGCCAAGGCTATACCGACCACCCGTGAAGACCCAGCCGTGACAATTCGACACGTCGGTCGCCGGTTGGCGACGAATGATCGTTTCCTTCTGATACATCGTCGCGAGATACAGACGTTCCGCCAGAGCGCTGTCAGCGGGGGTTCGCTCCTCAAGTGATTTCATGAGGTGAAGTGGTGTCCCGGTGTCGGTGGCCGCGTGGGCCGACGTGTCTTCGACGCCGGGTGAACGGTTGAATTGCAATTGAAGCAGATCACTCGATTCGTCGTTGAGTGCGTTAGTTTGGGCATCGTAATGCCAACCGCTTCCCAAAAGTAGGCATAGCCCGACAGTCGCAATACATCCCGACCGGATGGTCGAGTTTGACACCAGAGATCGCACCGCAGCCAGATTCGAGACGTAGGCACAGCCAACACAAACGAACCCGACTCCGGCAAACCACGGCACCAGGTGTTCGCTTAGCAAGCTTGCAAGGCCGACACAAACGAGACTGGCGATCGAGACAATCGTGAGGGTGCGCCAGCGGCTTCCCGTGCCAACCAGCGCGTTGCCGCACCCCACAAGTAATAGCCCCACGCCAACAGTGAATAGCGTGTAAAACTGCGAGAGCGGATCGGTGTGTGGCATCGTTCATCAAAGTACAAAGGTTGGCGGAATCCCAATCGGGATGATGTGTGATTATTAGCAGGCAACCGATGAAGGGCTTATGAGTTGAGCCTGAGAAGTTTCTGAGAAAAGGCGTGCTGAAAATGAGAGGAAATCGGCCTAACTTAGGGGGCGGTCTCAATTCTTAAAAATCGAGGCTGACCACTTCCCCACCGTTCCGCGTCCCGACGGCTTGCCACACGACCGGGTTCACTGTGTTGTTGATGATTCGCACGGAACCATCGCAGAACACGAAGTTCACGCCACCTGTGTGCCGACTGGTGAAATCATCGACGTGGTTTTTGGGGTTGTTTGGCGTGTGCCCTTCGACTGCTAGCCCCGTGTGCCCGAGTACCAACACCGGCGCGGATTCGGCACCAAGCGCACTGGGCCGACGGGGTGGGACTTCCGCGCCGGTCACGGACCCGACCCAGGTTCCCAGAACGAAGTCGCTACCTCGTTCGCCAATCAAGCACGTCGCACTTGTTCCATCGGTGATGTCTTCGATCCGAATCTTACTGTTGCGGAACAACACCCCCTCGCCGGTGCCTGGACTTTCCGCCGCTTCACTAGTACCGAACATTCCGGCGTAGTTGCCGAACGAGACTTCAATGGTGGTGTTCACAGGTTTGAAAAGATCAGTGGGCGGTGAGTCCGACGGGCAGCGGAAAACGTTCAGCACCTGAGTCCGGGGAATCGCGTGGGAAGGGTGTTCAATCGGCAACGTCAGGTTAATTTGCCGGAAAATGTTGTCCTGCTCCACATAAGGAAGTAGCTGAACGCCCCACCCCCAACCCGGCCCCAGGTCGGCGTCCGCACCACTCATTTTCGGGTTCACGTTCGACAAGTAACCCGCCGGGAATCGCCCCATTGACGAGTGATAGTTGTGGGCCGCCAACCCAATTTGCTTGAGGTTGTTCTGGCACTTGAGCCGTGCGGCAGCCTCGCGGACCTTCTGCACGGCGGGTAGCAGTAGCCCGATTAAAACCGCGATTATGGCGATTACGACCAGCAATTCGATGAGCGTAAACGCCGAACGAGTCCGGTGGAGCCGAGTGATACGTCGCATGGTTAGGAACTCGTGAACAGCTACAAGGTAAACTTATGTTATACCTTACGCATTCTCGGTTCGTTCGGTTCACTTGTCCAGAGCGTTTCGACAGAATTCGTGGAACTGAGACGTGTCACCGGATTTGGTAAACGCGGTAAGCGCTGTCGCGGTACACCTCCCGAAGGTGTGCCGACCTTAGTACGACGCCATCCGGTACGACGACGTGCGTGACCCCTTCGGCTCGGACTTCGGCTAGCGTTGTCGTCACATCCCAATCGGACGTGCCGTACCAACGGACGCAAGCACTCACGCGGCGGTGCCACTCTAGCACTTCGACATCGCGGTACGGAATCGACTTGAAGTCCACGAACGTTGCCGCCCCCGTAATCAGTCGAAAGCGCTGCAGTTCAAAAACAGCGGGCCGGCCGGTTTGCGGAACGGGCACGAACGATGACGAAGCGGAACCCGCCTTCGCCGGTGGCTTTGGGAAGCTCGCAGGCAAAAGATACACATCCCCCGGCTGACGATCGACCGCTACGAATGATTGCAACCCATCTTCGGCGACGCTGGTTTGGTAGGCGAGGTGATAGTTGGAGACAATTCCAGCACCGACCACACTGATTGTGAGTAGCACTATGGCAAGTATCGCAATCAACTTGTGGTTGCTGTATTGTTCCGCTAAAGAAACCAATTGTGTAAATAGCACAATTGTCGCAATTGGTACAAGCACCGCTGAGATGCGCCAGGGAAACAGTAATGCCAGTGTCGCATTGCTTGTTAGAATTTGTGTAACACTAAATAGTATTGCAAGAACCGTTGCGAGTACGAGCGGGATGAACAGACTTGTCCGTCGCATTGCGACGATCCCAAACATCGCCCAAGCCAGTTGCAGCACGGCAACCCAGTCCAGCCAGCGGGCCACGTCGCAGTGGTGCGGAATCCGGATCCATGCCAGGATTCGCTGGGATTCTGCGAACATGGCACCATCCGTCGGGCGGAACTGCGTGCCAATGTGGAACAAGGTCGGCACTACACCAACAAGTGCAATCGCGGCGAATTTTGAGGCACTCCTCACGCCATTGCTTTTCACAATTTCATACATCAAGGCAATCGTGAGTAAGGCACCGGGTAATAAATATATAGAGTGAAAAAGGCACGCGACATCAATACACATTGCTGCCAGTGTCAATCGTCGATTGATATAACATGCTAGGGCTGATAGTAAGAATACGCCGAAGACCGATGGTTGTATTCCAGCCCCTAGTAGGTATTGATTTGCCACACCCGCTTGGAAGTACCACGGGTAATCGACTCCACACAATGCCACCGAAGCGGCTCGTGTGACCCCGGCGTGAATGCCGATGGTCAGCGCCGCCAGTAACCACCGCCCGGCGGTGGTTACTGGCGCGAACGGCAGTTTGACGACGATCGCCCACAGGCTGCCGAAGTAGATCATCAACAGGCCGAAGAACGCTGCCTGAATCGACCATTCGCCGCCTGTTTGCAGCAGAAATTGCATCATCACCGTGAACGCGATTGTCGGGTCCGTCGTGTTCGCTAACCAGTCCGACGACAAGTCACCGACACCAGCGCGGGCAGCGGCGTGTAGGAAGTATTGGTTCTGGTTCGAGTAGTAGAGCGGTGGTTGCGTGTGGCTGACGGCGAACAGAACACTGGCCATCACGGGGAGCCAGCGGGCTGAAAAAGACGGTTGCGGAGTCGGATTCATGCTACTCATTCCACGAACAGACCTGCCAAGCGGACAGTGGTAACTAAACTGATGGCACGCGATTGGAACCGACCGGAGGCCGCGAATGTCTGCCCGAATTGATGATACCTACGCCGAAGCGTTTCGGAGCATCTCCGCGGAAGTCCTCATCACGGCGCGGGATCGGTACTGGTTGGACCGGGCGATTGACGCTTGCACCGGCAACGCGAGCAGCACGATTTTGTGCGATTGCGAAGCGGGTTTGGATCGGTACGTCGGGCCGGGCGGGGATGAAAGTTTCGTCACGCCGGACGGCAGGCCGGGCGCAATTGTGCAATTCCACGTGCCACGATTTTGGAAAGACCGGGTGGCGAAGCTCGAAAAAAGTGTACTGGTCCGCGTCAGCCAAAACGTCCTCACGTGCCCCACCACGGCCTGCTTCAACGTGCTGCCTGCCGACTCGCCGACGGGTGAAAACTGGTTCCCACTCGGGCGCAAACTGGCGTACTTCGGTGACGGCCACCAGTTCACGGACGAACGGTTTGGGCGGCGTTGTTGGGTCGTGCCGATCCTTAGCGGCGAGTTTGTCATCGAACGCCGGTGTGGCTGGGCGGACGGCTTGATGGGCGGCAATCTGTGGTTCTTCGGCGAAACGGCTGACGGCGCGCTGGATGCCGCCCGCATTGCGGCGCAAGCAGCGGCGACGGTTCCCAACGTCTGCCTGCCGTTCCCCGGTGGCGTGGCGGCAAGTGGGTCGAAGGCGGGTAGCCGGTACAAATTCACGATCGCCAGCACCTATGCCGAATTCTGCCCGACGCTTCGTGGTAAGCCCGGAATCGAAACGAAGCTGCCCGACGGCGTGGTGAGTGTGCAAGAGATCATCATCAACGGACGGGACATCGCCACCATCGCCAAGGCAACCCAAGCTGCGATTCAGGCGTCGAAGGACACCCCCGGTTTGCAGTGCATCTCGGCGGGGAATTACAACGGCAAGCTCGGCAAAAGCTTCATCTACCTGCACCCGGAAAAGCAACCGGCTTGAGTGATACGGCATCGGCCGGGCAGACCAACGCACACGCAGCGCAACTGATGCAATCGGCGGGGCGAGCGAGCCAGGGGTAACGGCTTGCCTCCAAGCATTGCGTCGGGCAAATCGCTACGCAATCCCCGCAATTCGTGCATCGGCATTCATCCAACACCGGGAGTTCGCAGGGGGTCACGATGGTTCCTCGTAATGGCCTTCGGCTAGGTCGATGGTGACTTCTGGTTGTGATCGTGGCATGGTGACGGGTTCACCAATCGTGCGGCGAATCGTGGCCGTCATCAGGCCCGTGACAAGGTCTTCGAGAAGCAGTCGGGTGTACGGTGGAAACAGCACGCAACTCGCTCCCAAGTCCAGCACGCTCGCCGTCCAGTTGGCTCGCGATTCGTCCGGCAGCTTCGCATCGCTCAACACCACGATGGCAACATCCGGGTAGCGTCGATGAACGTCCGAAAGCGTTTCTAGCACGTCCAACTTGGGCGAAGTCGGGTCGGCTTGCAACAGCAACACCGTCGGGCGCTGGGCGGTCAAGTGAGTTGCAATCGCGGTCGTCAGCCGGACTTCGTGCAAGAGCCACCGGGTCTCCGTGGCGAGTTCGCGGAGTTGGTTGGCGATCCAGTCGTCGAAACCGCACACGATGACTTGCGGGTACTTCATGGCGAATCCTCTGCGTCGGGTTCACCCTTCTTTTTCCGTGGCTTCGATACGGGGAGTGCCGGGGAGATTTTCAACGCTTCCACCCGACGCCACAACCGGCTGCGGAACATGCCGAGCATCTCGGCGGCATCGGTTTGCGAGTTCCCCGTCTTGTGCAACGCCAACTCGATCAGCCGCTTTTCGACCGCGAGTAAAATTGTGTCCATTGATCGCGGCACGGTCGGCGTCGGAATCGGATTCTCCGTAAGTAGGTACTTTTCGCGGATGTATCGCGGCAGGTGGTCGGGCGTGATCGGCCCCGTTTCGGCTTTGGCGATGGTCTGCTGCAACACTGTGGCGAGTTCGCGCAGGTTGCCGGGCCACGTGTAGGACCGTAACGCCGGCCACAGGTCATCGGCGATTTCCGGGTTGGCGGGCTGAAGTAACCGGGTCACAAAATACGGCAAGTCTTCCAGGCGATCACGAAGGGATGGGACGGTGATTTCGAGCGCAGACAACTGCGTGTGAAACGCTGGCAACAGGTGCTGAGTCTTCACCAACTCCGCCGCACTGCGTGTTGCGGAGCAGATCAATCGCGGTGAGTTCGGCCCCGGTTGTGTCACCAGGGTGACAATCTTTTCCTGCAAGTCGCGGGGCAACGTTGCAGGGTCGTGTAGGTACAGCGTGCCGAGGTGCGGGGATGTCGTTAGACCGCCTTTGCCGAAGAGTTGGCTATCAATCAGATATGGCTGCACCGCCGCGCCGTCGATGCTGAAGAACGCGCGTTCCCAGCTCAAGCCGTTGTGGTGGATGACACGCGCGATGGTCGATTTGCCGCTGCCACTCTCGCCCGTAATCCACACAGGTGCAGTGGAACTTCCGGCGAGTCGCACTTGGGAAAGCAACCGGGCCGTGAGCGGCGAAGCACCACTGAGCCGATCGTGCGAATAGTGCAAGGCGTGCTGCAACCGCAAGTCCGCGATGCCTGCGGGAATAGTCATCTCGCGTCGGGTTGGCGCCACTCCGACTTCGGTAATAAACCCGACGACACCAAGCAATCCGCTTTCACCCGGCATCGGCACGAACGTGATGTCCCACCACGGCGGCCCCGCATCAGCATCCGGCAACGCCCGCCGCACCGTGGACGTGTGGCCGTCCCACACCTCCGAGGGCGGCATCAGTGTTTGCCCCAACCCGGACGCCGAACGAAAGTGCGAAATCCGCATCCCACGAATCTTCGCCAGTGGCCGCCCCGTCAGTGCTTCCCACGCCGGGTTGGCATACCGTAGCCGCCGCGACGCACCGATGATGAACACCGCCTTCGTACTGGCATGGAAGTACGCCCGCCAACTCGGCGTACCAGACGCCGGGCGTTTCGAGTTCGGCGAATCAGGGAGTGCGGGTTCGGACATATGCGGGCAGTTGTTGTTGGAGTGCGGCGATCAATCACCCCGAGCAGCCGACGGCGACTGCATCTTACCATCCCAGTCGTTGTATTTTTTCACACGCCAAGAACATTGTGTCACGGGTTGGTGGAATGTATGACGATTGTTTTCTGAAAGTTCGTAAATTAATGGTGCTGTGCCCGCACTCGGGCTTTTGCGTTTGGATGCCGAAGATGGCTTTGAAGGAGTAAATTCATGCCACGTTACTGGGTTATAGCTCCGGTCGAGTCGAAACCTCCGGAACTTTTTGACAAAGTGTGGCAGTTCGACCTTGCAAACAATGTCATTTCGATCGGCTGGAGCGAACTTGGTGATGTGTCGAAGCTGAGCCGGGAAGAATTGCATAAGGGCTGTCGCCTTAAAATACCCTGACAAACCACCACAAACGCACGGGCTTTATGCCAACATGCTATGGACTTTCTACCACGAAATTGCCATTGGCGATTACGTGATCGCTCGAAGAGGACGTAAGACGCTAGCCGCCGTCGGCAAGGTTATGAACCCAGCTGTATACATGCCTGGGAAAAACCCTCATCTCGCTTCAGCCAACTATTCGCACTCCAATTTCCTTGATGTTGAATGGCAGTTACACCCACGAGACAAGGGCTTTCCCACTGTCGTTTTTCCGATGCCAACTCTTGGCGAGTTTTCGGAAGAACAATTCCATAGTGCGCTCGAAGGATCTGGCGTACCGAGTCCCATTGAAATTCCAGAGCCGGTTATAGACCAATACACGTTCGGTTTGGAGAAGTACCTGGAAGACTTCATCGTCGGTAACTTCAGTACGATTTTCAAAGATGAATTGAAGATTTACGAAGACGAGAACGGGAACGAGGGTCAGCAGTATTACACCGAAATCGGGTTGATTGATATTCTCGCAGTTGAACCGAAGTCCAAGTCGTTCGTTGTGATTGAGTTAAAGAAAGGCCGTACATCGGATCAGGTTGTAGGCCAAATTCTTCGCTACATGGGATGGGTGAAGAAGAACATTGCGACCAATGGCCAAGCCGTGAAAGGGCTTGTTATCTGTCAAAAACCGGATGATAAGTTGACCTACGCCTTGTCGGTAACACCCAACATCAACGTCCGTTACTATAGCGTGTCGTTCAAACTGAGTGAGATTTCCTGACACCGATTGACAACTCGGGTGAGCGTCAGATTTGTTGGTGGAGTTTTTGGTACAAATTGCTCGGTTTTCAGGCTGAAAGCCTGGGAGAACTAAGCCCAGGGCGAGCCGCTTCGGCGACGCCCTGGGTTCACGACCCAACCAAATAGCAGCCTGAAAGGCTGCGAGCCGAGAGTCGGGAACGATCGCTGTCAGCCCTTCAGGCTGAGTAAGTTTCCGGTGACTACCCAGGGCGTCGTCGCAAAGCCTCCTTGCCCTGGGCTAAGTTCTCCCAGGCTTTCAGCCTGAAGTCACAACGATCGCCAGTGTCGTGGATAAATTTTCCACCAACTTTCGTGACGCCTACCCTGACAACACTTCATTCACTGAACGCTTTCATTTCTGCCGCACATCCATTACGCTAGGGCATCGTTCCGGCTCCCTCCCTCCGTGACTCGGTTGCTGATATGAAACACCTCTTTCACGTGTTCGCTTTAGGCGGCCTTCTACTCATGCCGCTGATGGGGTACGGGCAGGGGTTCTCGCCGGAGGCGGCGACCAAGCGGATGAAGTTGCCGCCGGGGTTTAGTGTGCGGGCGGTGGCGACGGAGCCGATGGTTCGGCAACCGCTGAGTATGAGTTTCGATGAGCGGGGGCGGTTGTGGGTGTTGCAGTATTTGCAGTACCCGAACCCGGCGGGGTTGAAGCCGGTGAAGCAGGATCAATACTTGCGAACCATCTGGGACAAGTTCCCCGAACCGCCACCGCGTGGGCCGAAGGGGGCGGACCGTATCACGATTTGTTTTGACCCGGACGAGAACGGGGTGTTTCAGAAGTCGAAGGACTTTATCAGTGGCCTCAACTTGGCGTCCGGGTTTTGCATCGGGCACGGCGGGGTGTTCGTGGTGCAGTCGCCGTACCTGCTGTTTTACGCGGACAAAAACCAGGACGACGTTCCGGACGGCGACCCGGAAGTTCTGCTAACCGGGTTCGGCATGGATGACACGCACAGCGTGGCCAACAGCCTGCAATGGGGGCCGGACGGTTGGCTTTACGGCGCGGCGGGGAGTACGAGTACGTGCCGGATTCAGACCCCGAATTCGCTGTCGAAAGGCAAACCGGAGGTCGTTGAGTTTCAACAGGGCATCTGGCGGTACCACCCGAAAACCAAGCAGTTTGAACTCTTCAGCGAAGGCGGCGGTAACACGTTCGGCCTCGACTTCAACAAGAACGGCGAGTGCATCGCGGGGACGAACAGCACCGGGTTTGCGATGCTGCACCAGATGCAAGGGGCGTACTACATCAAGGGCTTCAGCAAGCACGGACCGCTGCACAACCCGTACTCGTATGGCTACTTCGAGCATGTGCCGTACAAGGGGTTCAAAGGCGGCCACGTCACCTGTGGTGGGGTGCTGTACGAAGCCGATGTGTACCCGAAAGAATATCGAGGGCAGTACATCGCGGGGAACCTGCTGTCGAACGCGGTGTATCGAAACACCATGACGCCGAAGGGCGCGAGCTTCACCGCCGAACCGGGCGGCGATTTGTTGCAAGCCAACGACTCGTGGTTCCGCCCCGTCGATCTGATGCTCGGTCCGGACGGCTGTATTTACGTGGCGGATTGGTACGACAAACGCGCCGCCCACATCGACCCCATCGACAACTGGGACAAGACCAATGGGCGGGTTTATCGCATCGAGTATCAGGGCGGGCCGAAGTACCCGACGTTCGACTTGCGGTTCAAGTCGAGCGGCGAACTCGTGGAATTGTTGAACAACGCGAACGTGTGGTGGCGACGAGAAGCCCGCCGACTACTAGTGGAGCGGAACGATGAAACCGTTCTGAATACGCTCAAAACCAACATCCTGGAACGTCGCGGGCAGTTGGCACTCGAATCGTTGTGGACGTTCTACCAACTCGACCCCGCGTTGATTCTTGATCTCGCCCAGGACTTTTTGCGAAGCGACAACGAATCCATTCGGGCCTGGACCGTGCGATTCTTGGGCGACCACATCGCGTATCGGCCTGGACCGCTGGATCGTCGCACGAAAACGGCGTTACAGGACTTGGCGAGCAAAGACACCTCGGCAGTCGTGCTAGCGCAAATCGCGTGTACTGCGAAACGACTGACCGCGACTGACGGGCTGGAACTCGTGGGGCAATTGCTTCGGCGCGCGGACACCGACGCTATTTCGGCGTTGCCACTATTGGTGTGGTGGGCCATCGAATCGCACATTAACGCGGACCCGATCTTGGCGGCGAACACGGTGTTGGCAACCGCAAGTACCGGCCCCGCTTCACTGGGGTTACTCGAACGGTTTATGCGACGAACACTTTCGGACGGTCGCCCGAAGTCGTTCGTCGTGTATCAAACCATCCTGAACGCCGAACTTGCGGCGAGTGGTGACGGCAAGCGGTTGGCCACGATCGTGCGGGCGACGGAAATGGCGATGGATTCCGGCGCCATAGTGGATGCCAAGATTCTCACGCCACACTTCCACACGGTTCGCAAGAAGTTACCGCAGGACGATACGGCGTTGCGGCTATTAGCGAAACTGGGTGACCGGGACGCCATCGCGGAGGTTCGCACTCACGTGCTGAACGTGGCACTTCCGGACAGTCAACGGTTGACGTGGATTGCCACCGCATCCCGCTTAAAAGCCGGTGATTTTACCACACTCTGGGTGGAGCAACTTCCGCTGGCGAAGACGGATTCGCTACGCAGTGGACTCCTCGACGCGGCTTCGCTGGGCGGGAATGCGAAGACGATGGAGACGATTTTCACGCTGTACCCAACGTGGTCCGCCGGGGTGAAGAAAAAGGCGATCGGGGTTCTCGTGTCCCGGCCAACATGGGCGCGAGAACTGTTCCTCCGCTACGCCGCCGGAACATTTCCGAAGAGCGACCTCACGCTGGACCACGCGAAAATTGCGGTCACGTTGAACGACCCGGAGTTGACGAGCCAAGTCGAGAAACACTTCGGCAAGTTTGGCCCCGCGACCGCTGGCGAAAAACAAGCCCGCATCACGGCGTTGAACCTATTGTTGAGCCGCGAGGGTGCCGGTGACGTGTCGAATGGCAAAGTGATATTCACGAAGCAGTGCGGGGTATGCCATCAACTCCATGCCGAAGGGGGGAAAGTCGGGCCGGACCTGACGACCGCTGACCGCAAGAACCGCAACTACATGCTGTCGCAAATCGTCGATCCGTCGAGTTACATCCGCCCGGAATTCATCGCGTACAAGATCGACACCACGGACGGTCGTACCCTGACGGGCTTGGTGAGCGAATCGAACGGGCAGTCCGTCACGCTGTCGAACGTGGTCAACGACCTGGCGCAAAAAACAGTCCTGGCCCGCGCCGACATCGACAAGATGATCCCGTTGGCCGTGTCATTGATGCCCGAAAAATTGCTCGACACGCTGAGCGATGCCGAAGTGCGTGACCTGTTTGCGTACATCACGTCGGACGCGCCGAAACCTGCCGCGAAGAAGCTGAAAGTCGCGTTGATTTCCGGGTCGCTGGAGTACGAATCGGATGCGTCGTTCGCCCTCTTGCAAAAACACCTCGAAGCGAACCACGCGGTCGAGTGTGTCTGCATGTTCCGCAAGACCGACACCGACATTGCCGGACTGGATCAACTGGCCACTTGCGACGTGGCGATTTTCTTCACCCGCCGTTTGAAGCCCGAACCGGCGCAACTCGACCTCATCAAAAAGTACGTCGAATCCGGTAAGCCCGTCATCGGCATTCGGACCGCGAGCCACGGGTTGCAAAACTGGTTGGAGATGGACAAGCATGTCTTCGGCGGCAACTACCAAATGCACCACAAAGCTGGGCCGAAGTGTGACGTGAAAGTGGTTGAGATGAACGCGAAGCACCCCCTGCTAGAAGGTGTGAAGCCGTTCACCACCGTGGGCAGCTTGTACAAGAACCCAGAGCTAACGAACGACGTGACCGTGTTGCTAACGGGTTCAATCCCGAACATCACCGAACCCGTTGCGTGGGTGCGGGATCACAAAGTTTCTGTCGGTAAAACGCAACGGGTCTTCTACACGTCGCTTGGCCACCAAGCGGACTTTGCGGACGCGAATTTCTTGCGGCTCGTGTCGAACGCAGTATTGTGGACAACAAACTCGAAGTGAGCCGAGGGACCGTGATGCCGTTGTTTCGTAGCGTGATGGGCGTGCTGTTGATCGGGTTGTTAGCTTCAAATGGCGTTGCACAACCCGTCACCGATCTATCGAAGCTGTTCCCCGCCGACACGCTGGCTTACGCCGAGATTGCCAAGCCGGGCGCGTTTGTCACGAGTGTGAAGGCACTGGTTGAAGGCACACCGTGGGCCGACGCAAGCAAGTTGGTGCACGATCGCTACGACCGCGTGCCGGACCTTGGCCAAGCGAATACGGTTCGGGAAGCCGCGTTGTTAACACTGTTCACAGCGCCGGAATTTCTCGCGGAAGTGAAGCGGTTGACTGGGGCAGCAGTGGCGTTCACGGGGTACGACGCCCAACAGAATGCCCGCTACGCCGCAGCGATTCTGTTGGGCGATAGCAACGCCACTGGGCTAGCGATTCGGCTGTTTTTGACGACCTCATCCGACGTTCGTCGTGTCGGCGTGATTGATGGCATACCGATTTATCAGCACCGCACGTTTGCGGGCCAGCCGCTCGATGTGGGCCAAGCGGCAATTGCCGAACCGAAAAACGACCCGTGGCCCGAAGGCAAAGCCGAAGTCACGTATGCTTATACGCCAGGGCTGTTCATCATCGGCTCTGGACGGGATGCAATTGCGGACGTGTTGCGTCGCTTCCACGGCAAATCGAAAGACGCATCGCTCGCACAAAGTGAACTGTTTCGCGCACAACAAGCCGCACGCGATCGGCCTGGTTTGTTCCTGTACGCCACTCCAGCGAATTGGCTCGCCCAATACGATGCTGCCAACAAAGTCGCCACGGCAAAAGCCGAAACCGACTTCATCGCAATGGTTCGTTTCGTTGCCAACCCGAAGTCAATCCCGGTCGTGACCGCCACGTTTTCACTCGACGCCGATCGTGTGGAACTAAGCGGCGAGATTGTCCGCGACCCGAAGTTACCCAACCCATTGGCATCCCTTCTGATTGGCTCCCGAGTGAACGCGGATCATTTCAAATCGCTACCCGGCCCTCCACATGGTGCGGTCACGGTGTCGCTGCCATCAGGCGAGCAACGGGTAAAATCGGTCCTCACGGTTGCGGATGCCATTGCCTGTGCCTGGGGCGTGATTGGCAAGAAGCCGTCGGAACAGATTGCCGCGATTGAACAAGACACGGGGCGAAAACCCCCGGTCGAACTGCTCGCCTCCGTCAACGCCGTCACGATGTTCACCCCATCGAGTGTCAGCCCGTTGTCAGTCGCCATTCTCCACCTGGACACGTTGCGGGATGCCGATCAGTGGACCGAAGAATTGCCCACGATGATACCGCAACTGTTGGGCGGCGAATCGTCGGTTTCGGAGTTGGTCAACGGGGTGGCTGTGTTCACGATGCTGACGGGAACCGGCGACAAAAAGACAGCGTGGCGATTTGCCGTGACGAAAAAACGAGTGGTGATTAGCCAGGATTTGAACGCGGTCAAAGCCGTCATCACCGGGAACACGGACGCCAAAAATTGGATCCCCAAACAGGCGGTCAGGCCGGACACGACTGCACTTGCGCTGATCGATCTTGCCTGGTTACTGCAACCGCTGTTCCCCATTCAACCGGGTGACCCGAACCGAATTCTCGGCGGGCTGATGCTCGATCCGGGTGTTGTCTTCGCGCCGCCGTTGGTTAACGAAACGGGTCGTTTCAGTTTACCGGAACCGGAACTTGCAAGTCCTTCACCCTTGTCTGTTGCAATCGCACGAGCGGTGAAACACCTGCCATCTGTGAGCGTGGCGATCGGCACAAAGGAAAATCGGATGCCGTTTGTTGTGCGACTTCCCGATGCGAAGAAATCGCTCAGCAACATGTTAATGAAGTTACTCGAACCGCCGCCAGTTCCGAATGATTCCGACGAATCGAAGCCAGTCCCGAAAGAACCCCGTTGATCCGGCGCGATTGCCATTCATCAAGCCCATTCAAGTTCAGTGCGCAACAGGTTTGTTTCGCGTCCTGCGGATGTACAGAATCATCAGCACACTCAGAATCGCAAACCCGCTCGCCCCAGCAAAGTACTACCAGCGCCAAGACCGGCTAGCCGCCAAATACGTCGCCGTACCCGGTAACGGCAATGGCTTCACCCCGAACTGCTTCTCCAGGTCGATTTCGGCCATCGTGTTGTGCTGACGCAGACTGTTCCGTGTTTGTGGAAGATGATGTACCGTTCGATCCATCGCACGTAACTTTGTTCGGTGTCCCAAGATATAGTGCAGAAAGCGGAGTTCGCTCCGAACTTGATCGAGGAGTTTCATGTCGGTACTTCGACCGAACGGGAAATGTGTTATGCCGCGCCGGTGTAATTGCGTTATGCCGCGCGGATTGGCAAGAAAATTACGGGCAGGAAAGTTGGAAAAATCTTACGGTGCGAGGCAGAAAGTAGCTTGACACGGCTACGGATATCATGTCGAATCTAGCACAGTGTTGCAGAATAACTAGTGCGGCCACAGCAGCGCACGGAGGGCGGATGCCATGTTCAGTTCTCTGAGACTATCCATCCGTCTGAATCGACTGGATCACAGAATCCGGCTTTGCATGGGGGCAGCGCAGACCGAAGCCATAGAAGAATTGTTGGCACTCGATGAACCTAAGGCCGATACACTTCTTGATACGTTGCTTGCAGATACTTCCCTTCGTCTTGTTCCAGACTGTCTCGTACAGCTATTCAATCATCATCGAAAAGCGGTAAGAAATGCCGCGTATATCAAGTACATGACGATGGTGGACAAGTCGCTTGTCGTCAATAATTTGCTACAGTTGCTAGAATCCAACACAACACATGAACAGATCCAGAATTGGGTGGTTGATTGCTTGATTTCGCTGCTACGAGAACACAATGCAATATCCTTCGATATGGTCGCATCACTCATGAAATCTATGCATCGACCACGCGGCGCAAAGGACAGACTATATCGCATTTTCATCGGTTGGCTGCGCGACGCAAACACGCGAGAGGCCATCGCTCTACTCGTTTCGGAATACTCAGAAGATAAGGCAGACTACTATCTCCACAAAGATCTCTTTGATTCTCTTGTCGCTTTGAAGCATCCCATTTGTATGGCTGAACTTATTTCAATACAGATGGACTTGCAAGACAAATACTCATCTGTAAAGAATTGGAGGAGAAATGTGAAGCTAACATTTGCGAGCGATGTAGATGAATACATTCGTGGCTACAATACCATGTCCTCGATACTTTCTAATCACTATTCTGATCTGCCAACCTCCATACTTCAACAGCTGAGTACTTTGCCAGACAGTGCTGAATTCAAGTGGGAGTATATCCCGGAAGACTGGAAGGAATCTTCACAGCACGGTGTGCGAGTAATTGATTATCGGGGCATTCAAACACTTGCAGCACGAGAGCTTCGAAGGCGAGTATGAGAAGTGTCGATGAGCATGAGTGCTGTAGAAAAAATTGGCGTCACAGATGCCGCCACAGGAACTTCTTCGGGCGGTGATCGGTAGACGCCCCTGTGACCGCTGCTCTGCGTTGGCTTCGGTGCGCACCGATAGCGAAGGCCGTCTTCGGGTTACTCGAAGCAGCAGCGCATTCCCGATTGTCAATTCCGTCTCGTCACTCGACTTCACGTTGCTGCCGGTCTTCTTCCAATTCGGACACAGATATTATGCCTGTCCCGAAAGAACCCCGTTGATCCGGTTCGGTTGTTGCGATATTATGCCTGAAAGTATTGTTTAGCAGGGGCCGACGATGTTGCGACTCGCACGACTTATGGACACACTACTCCTTCGGCTTTACGGGGTCCGTTCCACTGTTCGCGCGAGTTGACTTGCGAGAACAATTAGAACGGCCCCGGAACACCAGTGGTTCCGGGGCCGTTTGCGTTTCAGGCGGTTATTTCCCACGGCGACATGAGCGAGGAAGAGATGAGTCCGATCGTCGATCCGAACCGGGTGATTATTTTCGACACCACGCTGCGTGACGGCGAGCAAAGCCCCGGCTGCAGCATGAACCTCAACGAGAAACTTGAGATCGCCCACGCGCTCAACGACCTCGGGGTGGACGTGATCGAAGCCGGGTTCCCCATTGCGTCGCCGGGGGACTTTGAGTCGGTGCAGGCGATCGCGCGCCAAGTTCAAGGGCCGGTCATTTGCGGACTGGCTCGCTGTAACCCGGCGGACATCGACAAGGCGGCAGCGGCGGTGAAGGATTCGTTGCGGCCCCGTGTTCACGTCTTCTTGGCGACCAGCGCGATTCACCGGGAATTCAAGCTACGCATGACCCCCGCCGAGGTCGTGGCCCGTGCCGTCGAAAGCGTGAAGCGGGCCAGGGCACTGATTGAAGACGTGGAATTTTCCCCCGAAGACGCGGCCCGGACCGAACTCGATTTCCTGGTGGAAGTGGTCGAAAAAGCGATCGAAGCCGGGGCGACGACGCTGAACATTCCAGACACCGTGGGCTACGCGGTCCCGTCCCATTACGCGAGTGTCATTCGCCACCTCAAGAAGCACGTGCGTGGCATCGACACCGTCGTCATCAGCGTGCATTGCCACGACGACCTGGGGATGGCCACCGCGAACACCTTGGCGGCGCTGGGCGAAGGCGCGCGGCAAGTCGAATGCACCATCAACGGCATCGGTGAACGGGCGGGCAACACCGCGCTCGAAGAAGTCGTCATGGCGCTGCGCACGCGGCAGGATTTCTTCGGGTTGTACACCAGCATCAACACCAAGCTGCTTCAGCCGATTAGCCGAAAGTTGTCGCACGTGACCGGAATGCAGGTGCAACGCAACAAAGCCATCGTCGGGGCGAATGCGTTCGCCCACGAAGCGGGCATTCACCAAGACGGCATGTTGAAAGACCGCAGCACTTACGAAATCATGAAGCCCGAAGACGTCGGCATCCCACGGACCGAACTCGTGTTGGGCAAGCACAGCGGGCGGGCGGCGTTGCGGCAACGGATTCAGGATTTGAACTACCACCTGACGGACGACCAACTCAACAAGGTGTTCGACAAATTCAAGCTGTTGGCGGACCGCAAGAAAGACATCTACGATGCGGACATCGAAGCCCTGGCCGAAGAGCAACTGCAATCGTCCGCACAAAAGCTGTACACCCTGCAAGCCTTCACCTGCAACGCCGGGACCGGGACGTTGCCCAGCGCGGCGGTTTGCTTGTGGCGTAGCGACGGCACGATTTTGAAAGATGCCGCGACTGGTGACGGCCCCGTGGATGCTGTCTTCAAAACATTGGACCGCATCACCGGCATGGCGGTGAAGTTAGTCGATTACCGAATCCGTGCCGTCACCGTCGGGACCGACGCCCAAGGGGAAGCCTACGTCGAGGCCGAACACCTCGGGAAGCGAGTCCACGCCCGCGCCGTTTCGACCGACATCGTCGAAGCGAGTGCCTTGGCGTACTTGGCTGTCATCAATCGCATGGTCTCCCGCGATCTCCGTGATCGGCTCAAGCCCACCGATGACGTGCCGCCCGAAGTCATGCCGCCGACGACGTGATTTGGATTTCGGAACATACCGACAGTTCAATCTGGTAAACTCAGGTAGTCGTTTTTTGAGGAGAGCCAAGCCATGATTTCACCGCATCGCTCGCTATCTGTCGGCACCGTTGATTACCCCGATTCCGACGGCAAACCGATGGCCGAAAACACGAAACAGGCCGAGTGGATCGTCACGATTTGGGCAACCTCGACGCCCAATTTCGGGACGATCCGAACGTGTTCGTTGCGATGGACAACTTCATCTGCGCGGTTGAGGGCGATAGCAAAGCTGTCACGGCCCCGGACGTCCACATCGCGTTCGGACGCCCCAAGGGCCACCGTGGCAGTTACAAAGTGTGGAAAGAAGGCCACACCTTTCCGCAAGTGATCTTCGAGATTTTATCGCCGAGCAACACCCGCCAAGAAATGCTCGACAAGCAGGAATTTTACTTCAACCACGGTGCCGAGGAGTTCTACATCTACGACCCGGATGACAACATCCTGCAAGGGTTCGTTCGCACCAATCGGGGCGTGACCGCGATCAAGAACTGGGTCAAGTTTGTCAGCCCGCGACTCGGCATTCGGTTCGAGTTGGTCGATGCGGACCTGCACGTTTACGGTGCCAACGGCCAGCGATTTCTGACGTTCGTCGAGGTCAGCGAACGCGCTGAGCAGGCCGACATGGAAACAAAACGGGCGAAGCGAGAAGCGAAGCGAGCCGATCGAGAAGCGAAACGAGCCGATGACGCAGTCCAGATATTGGCGAAGATGCGGGCCAAAATGCTCGCTGCGGGATTGGACCCCGACGTTTGAGCCGTTGGGTTTTATTGCGAGTCATGAGCTACGATGATAGGATAAGGCAGACGATTCGACTCTTCGTTCTATAGCTGTGGTAGGCCCGATGCGTGATCCGATGAACTGGGCGTTTCCGATCTTTCGGTCATTCGGCGTCCCCGTCAAACTGCACATCTGCTACCTCATTTTCATCCTGGGCCACTTCTTGCGCCAGGCGTCTCAAGCCACGGGGCAGGAACGGATCTTTGAAATTTTCGTGGTCACCATTCCGTTGTGGTTCGGTCTTGTATTGCTTCACGAATTCGGCCACTGCTTCGTGGCCCGGATGATGGACGGTGGAGCGAAGGAAGTGATCCTGTGGCCACTTGGTGGACTGGCGTTCCCAGAAGTCCCCCGGCACTGGTGGGCACACACCTTCACCGCGATGGGCGGGCCGCTAGTGAACATGGCGATCTGCTTACTGTGCTTCGTGGCGATTGCGGGTGCGGGATTTTTCCCGACCCTGAACCCGTTCGGCGACCCGTATGTCTCGGAAATGCGGAACTACAAAGACGGGCGGATTTACACCAGTCAGTACGGCCTCCGACTTTACGAACCCGGCACCGCCGACCCTGTGAAGCCGAGCGATGACATGGCGTCGAAGTTGAACAACCCGACCGAACTGCATGACGCGGCGGTGAAGTTAAAAGCCGAACGGGCCGTGGCGCAGACGTGGTTGGTCTGGGTCAACCGAGTCTTCTGGCTGAGTTGGGTGTTGTTGTTGTTAGCGCTGATCCCCGGCTACCCGCTGGACGGGGGGCAGATTTTGCAAGGCATTGTCTGGGCACGAAGCAGCTACACCAATGGCATCGCGGTCGCGGCGTATGCGGGCTACGTTTCGGCGGTGCTGATGTTGATTGCGAGCTTCGCATCCAACGAGGTGTGGCCGATGGCACTCGGGCTGTTCATCGCGTTTGGTTGCTGGATGAAAATGAACGCGATGGAACTGGAAGATTCCGAATACGGCGACTTCTCCCAGGGCTACCCGAGCCTGGATCAGGACGAAATTCCACCCCCCCAAGCCAAGCGGCAGGGCCTCATCAAACGCTGGGTGACCGCCCGAAACGTGAAGCGGATGCAACGCGAAATGGACGAGCAACACCGCGACGAAGAACGCATGGACCAACTCCTCGATAAAATTGCCCGCCAGGGCAAAGCCGCGCTGACCGAAGAAGAAAACCGCTTCATGAAGCGAGTCAGCACCCGATACAAGAACCGCTAACCCAAAACAGTTACTCACCACGAATAACACGAATCAAACGAATCAAACGAATCAGAAATCAGCTAACAAAGAATTGATGACGTGAATCCGTTCCTAGTTTTTTGATTAATTCGTCTGATTCGTGCGATTCGTGGTGAATCGTGCGTGATGGTTGCGATGGCAGAGGATCACGCTGTGTCTCAGTTGATTGAACCGCGCACCTTGAAGGGGTTCCGCGATTACGAACCCAAGCTCATGATCCCGCGTGAACGGGTGCTGCAAACCGCCCGCGACGTGTATCGTTCCTACGGCTTCGCGCCGATCGACACGCCCGCACTCGAATACGCCGAAGTGCTACTCGGCAAGGGGGGCGAGGAGTCGGACCGGCTGGTGTATCGCTTTAAGGATCATGGCGACCGCGACGTGGCGATGCGGTTCGACCTGACCGTCCCATTTGCCCGGTTCGCCGCGCAGTACGTCCCGACGCTTGGCACCCCGTTCAAGCGGTACGCGATGGGGCCGGTGTGGCGCGGGGAGAACACGGCGGCGGGACGTTACCGCGAGTTTTGGCAGTGCGACTTTGACACGATCGGCACCACGGCGAACGCCGCCGACATCGAAGTGATTCTCGTCATCAACGATCTTTTCAACGCTCTCAACTTCGACCGATTCACGATCCGCGTTAACAATCGTCTCGTGCTGAACGGCTTGCTGGAAAGCATCGGCGTGGCGGACAAGGCGGTGCCGCTGTTGCGATCACTCGACAAGTTGTTGAAAATCGGCCGCGACAAAGTGATCGAAGAAATGGTCCGCGAAGCCAGGGTGACCGCCGAACAAGCCGCGAACGTCCTGACACTTTCCGACGCTGAGGGTAGCAACGCGGACTTGTTGGATCGTGTCGAATCCCTGTTTGGCAGCAACGAAAAAACGCAGGAAGGCGTGAAGCGGTTGCGTGAACTGCTCGCGGTCACCGCTGCCGTTGGCATCCCGGAAGGCCGCATCCGGATTGACCTGAGCATCGCTCGGGGTCTGGACTATTACACCGGCACGATTTACGAAACCTTCCTGGCCGACCTACCCGGCATCGGCAGCGTTTGCTCAGGGGGTCGATACGACAATCTCGCTAGCAAGTACACCAAGCAAGTCCTGCCCGGCGTCGGTGCATCCTTGGGTGTTGATCGGTTGTTAACCGCAATGGATGAAATCAAACACCCGTGGCTCACCGGCCAATCCACGCCCGCCCAAGCCCTGATGTTGTACTTCGACAGCACCCGACTTGGTGACTATCAACGGGTTGCCAAGGAACTCCGCGCCGCTGGCATTGCCGTCGAAGTGTACCCCGAGGCTAAGAAGCTGAAGGCCCAATTCGAGTACGCCGACAAGCGCGGCTTCAAACTCGCCCTCATCGCCGGCGGCGACGAGTTCGCCAACGGCGTGTGGAAAATCAAAGACCTCGCCAAGCGCGAAGAAGTGACCGTGCCCGCGAACGAGCTAGTGCAACGTGTCACGGAATTGTTGCGGTGAAGGTGATGATCGGAATCGGTACCGACCCGCGAGGAATGCCATGTCGCAAACTATCGACGTAACAGGGCTTCCACCTGCTGTGGTTCGGGCAGTGGAGTCGTTGGTGAATACTCTCCGAGAAAAACCGAGGGTGGCTCTCACTCTTGCACCGTCCGTATTTGACCTATTCGGGAAGGCTCCAATTCTTCGGAGCGGTGCCGACATCGCAACGCAAATTCAAGACGAGCGAGACGCCTGGGGCGAGTCGTGATTTACGTTGATGCGAACGTGCTGATCCATTAGCACGTTGCCGTTGACACGCCCGACTTGCTGCGATTAACTTTGGCCACGGTGTTGGTTCTGGCTGCTGAGGGTTTGGATGACTACGACTCCCCCCGAATTGTCCGTCGTCATTCCTTGTTACAACGAGGAACTCGTTCTGGATGCGCTCCATGAACGGCTGGCGCGCGTCTGTGACGACGTTGGGGTGGATACGGAAATTGTGTTCGTGAACGATGGGTCGAAGGACGGGACTTGGGGCAAGCTCAACGATCTAGCGGCACGGGATGCGCGGATGGTCTGTGTGAACCTGTCGCGCAACCACGGCCACCAACTTGCCCTCACTGCCGGATTGAGCGTGTGCCGTGGCAACCAGATTTTGATACTGGATGCGGACTTGCAAGACCCGCCCGAAGCGTTGCCGGAAATGTTGGCGATCATGGCCCGCGAAAATGCGGACGTGGTTTACGGGCAACGGGCATCACGACCCGGCGAAACGGTGTTCAAGAAGGTGACGGCGTTCGTCTTTTATCGGTTACTCGAATGGCTCGCGGATGCTTCGATCCCACGTGACACCGGCGATTTCCGGCTGATGACTCGCCGTGTGCTGGATCAATTTTTGGCGATGCCGGAACACCATCGGTTTGTGCGCGGTATGGTGAGTTGGATCGGGTTCAAACAGGTGCCGTACTTGTACGAACGCCACCCGCGTGCTGCGGGGGAAACCCACTACACGTTCCGCAAGATGCTGCGTTTCGCGTGGGATGCCATCACTGGGTTCTCCGTGAAACCACTGACACTCGCCATGCGGGCCGGTGGGGGCTGTGTTGCCAGCGCGATGCTCACGTTGATGTTGGCCGCGTGGTGGTTTGTCGCACACGGTGAAGTGCCGACGATCGGGTTATTGACTGCCCTCGTGTTGATGTTGGCCGGCGGGCAATTTCTGACGATTGGCGTGATCGGCGAATACCTGGGCCGGATGTACAGCGAAGTTCGGGGCCGACCGCTATTCGTAATTGAGCAAATCGTTCACGGTGGTGCCGCTGTCACTGTGGCGCTCGATCGCCCGCGACGGGATGTTGCGTGATGAGTGACCGACCGGCCCGAGTCGTCCGCGAACTCGCTTCGATTCTGGTGGCCCATGCCGTTGGTGTTATTGCCCTCAGTTATTGCCATCACTTCACGCCCGCCCCGACGCGACAGCTTTGGTTCATTCTGGAATTCGTGACCGCACTTTTGTTGTGGCTCCCGACTCGATTGTTCATCTCACGCTACTTGGTCCCCGGTTTTGCAACACTGACGCCGTCAGTTCGATGGAACTTGGCGGGGTTATCAATTGGGTACGGCATTTTCCTCGTGCTGTGGTGGGGGTCGCCGTTCGCGGACACGCTTTGGCTGCATCGCGTCACTTGGCAACTCCCCCTTCAGATCGTGTTGCAATGCGCAGAAATGATCCTGGTCGGTCTGATGTTCGCAGCACTGGCGCTGGCAGTGTTGGCACTTGATCGACGGCTTTTCCCTGCGATGGTCGTTGAAGACCGGACGTGGCCAACTCCCCGAATTCGGCTCGGTGATGTCGTGCTATTTATCGCACTGATGGCCGTGGTGAATGCGTTCACCGTCTGGTACGTGCAACAGGAACAAACGGTGTATTACTGGGACTTCATGGTGTATTGGAACCGGACGGCGGAGTTTGCCGCGACGCTTCACAATCAGAATCTCGGTGCGATTGGGACGGAGTTTTCGCAATCGGTGCGGAACGATGACTACGGGTTGACACCGGCGTTTGCTCCCGCCGTGGTCGTGGCGTTATTCGGGGATACGCGACTTGTGTATCAGTTAGCGATTGTGAATCTGTATCTGGCGAGTGTCGCCGTCGTCGCGTGGCAGTTTGTCACACGGTTTGTGCCAGCGGCGGGGTGGTTTGGGGTCGCGGTGCCGTTGGTCGTGACACTACTCTGCCCCATTTGTTGGATGCCGCTGGTTCGCGGATATTTGGACATCGGCGGTGTGGCGATTGTCATTGCCATTCTCGGAATCTATCTCGGCAGGCCGGTGACGCAACTTCGGGTATCGCACGTGGTCACCCTGATTGCGCTGTTGACGCTTCTGGCTCTGTTTCGGCGGTGGTACTGCTTCTTCATCGTGGCGTTTTTCTTGCTAGCCGGTATCGACGCGACGGTTGCCGTCATTCGGGGATGGTACTTGGCTGGCTGGCGTGGTGCGAAAGTAGCGGGCCGTGGATTCTGGTCGCTGGGGTTGATGGGTGTCGGGTTGGTAACAACACTCTCGATCGTGGCAACGCCCTGGGTGCATCGCGTTCTCACGACGAACTACGCGGACGCCTACACCGCGTACAAATCTAGTGGCTCGTTCGGGGACCGACTCCTAACCCCGCTGATGAATTGTGGTTGGGGGCAACTGGTTGCGGTCGGAATTGGTCTGGGTGTGCTGGTGTTTTATCGTGACACGCGGCGAGCGGGCCTGTTCGTGTTCCTGCTATCGCCGATCATGCTGCTTCACTTTTTGCGAACCCAAGACATGGGCACGCACCACGACTACTTACTGCTGCCGATGTACCTGTTGATACCGTCGCTGGCCATCGTCCGGCTTCTGGGCACGTCACCACATTGGTTGCGAGGCGTGGTCGTTCTCGGAATTACGGGACTACTCGGGGTGTCGATGAACCTGATGTTCTGGCCCACCCCGCTGATCGAGCATTCGCGTTTGTTGCCAATCGTATCACCGCTACGCTACCCGCCACTGATCCGGGACGACCTGCCGGAACTGAGGCGATTGTTGCGATACGTCAATGAACAAGCGGTGGCAGAAAACGGCATGACCGCAGTGATTTCCAGTTCGCCAACACTGAACACGACTACGGTTCAGCAAGCGAATCGGTCGTTGCAAGAGTCGTTGATTGATGCTCGACGTGTGTTACCAACGCAAGACGTGGACCGCGTCAACGGGTTCCCGACGAACCTGTTTCGCGCGTCGATCGTCATTGTGGCAACGCCGCCGCAAACGCATCTTTATCAAGAGGAACAACACCTGGTGCTGATCCCGACGGAGTTGTTAGTGAAGTGCAAGGGTGTGGGGTGGGCCTTCGAGAAGTTGCCAGAATCGTTTGCGTTGAACGGAGGAGTTCGGGTGAACATCTACCGCCGGACTCGGACAATCACGGTTGAAGAATTTGAAGACTTTTGCTCGCTGCTAAAACTTGTCCATCCCGAGACGGCGAGCTTTTATACACCGCCGGGTGACACCGAAGATTTTCTCAAAGTCCCAACCAGGCCGCTAAACTAACTCTCAGCTTGAGGCGGGTTTGATAACGGCACCGACTTTGGAGAAAGTTGCACTGCTACTGGTCCCGATTGAGATGACGGCCACGATACAAACGATGATGATGAGGGCCAACATGACGGCGTATTCCACTGCCGTGGGTCCGTCTTCGGCTTTCAGAAAGCGAACGAGCGGGCTGAACAAGTATTTCATCGTGTTTGATACCTTTATTGTATGAGAAGAACAAACGAAAACGCCCCTGTGCATCGTAATGAACAGGGGCGTCGCTTGTTTTTGACTTTGCTGCGAGCACAAGGCCCGCGTCAGGCTCAGCTCGAAGCTGGCTTGATGGCGGAACCGACTGCGGAGAACGTTGCGCTGCTGTTCGTACCGATCGCGGTGACTGCGGCGATGCAGACCACGATGATGAGGGCCAACATCACGGCGTACTCGACTGCCGTTGGACCATCTTCCTTCTTGACGAAAGTAACGACGTTCTTGATGAGCTTGTTCATGGACCTCTCCCAGGTTGATAGAACTATGTCGGAGATTGGGTGATGGGTGCCAGCCCGCATGGGCCGTCGTCACCGCATCATTCCCCGTTGTTCCGACTACACCAAAGATGTAGATCACGCATTGCCACCGTGCAAACGGAACAACCGGATTTCTGCGATATTTCCGGGCTTTTGATGACGCCATAGAATCGTGATACTTCGATTGAACCCCGCGAGCACTGAAGGACCGACCCCATGATTGAGCCAACCCCGATTGAGCCAACCCCGATTGAACCAACCCCGACGGAACCGACTCAACGCAAGAGCTTGACCACCACCGGCGGCCCGAGTCGGGCGCCCAACCGCGCCATGCTACGCGGCGTCGGGTTCGACAACGACGACTTCGACAAGCCGATGATCGGCGTCGCCTCGCTGTTTAGCGACATCACGCCATGTAATTCCCACCTCGACCGATTAGCCCGTAAAGGGATCGAAGGCATTCGCGCCGCCGGTGGGGTGCCGCAAATCTTCGGTGCGCCGACGGTCTCCGACGGCATCAGCATGGGCCACAGCGGGATGCGATATTCGCTAGTCAGCCGGGAGGTGATTGCGGACTGCCTGGAAACCGTGGCCGGGGCGATGAACCACGACGGCCTGTTGGCGTTCGGCGGGTGCGATAAGAACATGCCGGGCTGCGTGATGGCGATGGCGCGGCTGAACGTGCCGAGTGTCTTTGTGTACGGCGGCAGCATCATGCCGGGGATCGGGCCGGACGGCGAGGACGTGGACATTGTGTCCATCTTTGAAGCGGTCGGGAAGTTTCAAGCCGGTACCATCGACGAAAAGAAACTGCACAAAATCGAGTGCGAAAGCTGCCCCGGTGCGGGGTCGTGTGGCGGCATGTACACCGCCAACACGATGGCCAGCGCGATCGAAGCAATGGGGATGAGCCTGCCCTACGGCGCCAGCAACCCGGCGGTCACGGCGGCGAAAGACCGGGAAGCGTTCCAGGCCGGCAAAGCCTTGGTGAACTGCATCAACCTCAACCTGCGACCCAGCGACATCATCACGCGGAAGTCGCTGGAAAATGCGTACACGTTCGTGCTGGCTCTGGGTGGCTCCACGAACGCGGTGTTGCACCTGATGGCCATTGCCCGCGAAGCCGGAGTGCCGTGGACGCTGGATGACTTCGACCGCCTCGGCGCGAAAGTTCCACACCTCGCGGACCTCAAACCGGGTGGCAAGTACGTGATGTTCGACCTCTACCGCGTGGGCGGAACACCGGCGGTTTTGAAGGCGCTGCTCGATGCCGGAATGCTGCACGGCGACTGCCCCACGGTCACCGGGCGCACGATCGCGGAGAACTTAAAGGACGTACCCAGCGTCTACGCCAAGCCGCAAAAGGTCATCCACCCGCTCGACAAGCCGCTGTACAATCGCGGCCACATTGTCATCTTGCGAGGGAACCTTTGCCCCGACGGTGGCGTGGCGAAAGTGGCCGGGTTGAAGCACCGGAGCATCACCGGCCCCGCAAAGGTTTTCGACGGCGAAGAAGCCTGTTTTCAAGCGATTCGCGCGCAAAAAATCGTCGCCGGAGATGTGGTCGTGATTCGAGGTGAGGGTCCGGTCGGCGGGCCAGGGATGCGTGAAATGCTCAGCATCACCGGCGCGTTGATGGGCCAAGGGCTAGGCGATAGCGTCGGCCTCATCACCGACGGTCGCTTCAGCGGCGGCACGCACGGCCTTGTCGTCGGCCACGTTTCCCCCGAAGCCTGGGTCGGCGGCCCGATCGCCTTGGTCCATGATGGCGATTCGATCACCATCGACGCGGAGCAGAAAACCCTCACGCTCCACGTCCCCGAAACCGAACTCGCCAACCGCCAAGCCGCCTGGGTCAAGCCCGCCCTCCGCGTCGAACGCGGCGTGCTAGCAAAATACGCGAAGCTAGTCCACTCCGCCTCCGAAGGCGCCGTCACGGGGTGATGCTCGTGTCGGTAGACAAGACTTTTGACAGGATCAACAAGATTGAACAGGATTGAAAGATTGGATTTTCATCCTGTTCAATCTTGTTGATCCTGTCAAATAATCGGATTAACTGTGGTGCCAAACAAGTATGACCCATCGTCAGTCTGCATCAGGCGCGCGATCCCTTGGGACCGCTTGCCGACCCATTGCACGGCCCAGGTTTCGCCGATTTCGCCTTCGTACACGCCGGTGTCCCACTGCGTGACCGTTCCCCGGTCGCCGGACACTTCGCCTTCATAGTCGAGGTACAACAGACGGTGGTCGGCGATGGGTTCGGCGTATACGAATTGCCCAGGGTGCGGTGCCTTAAGAAGTCGCCAACTCTTCAAGTTGGTGCCGTGTTCCAACAGCAAATCCCAGTGGCGGGTCGGCCAATCGTGTTCCAGGATGGCGAACCGGGGCATTCTGTCTCGTCTCCGGTTGATGTGTTCGCTGCGTGCGACTTCAGCTAACATATCGCACACGAGGGCAACATGGCGAAGCAGACGAAGAAAGAAATCCAAGACGGCGAGCCGGTGATTGTGGGCATCTGCCGCAACCAACGGGCGCTGCACGATTACGAAATTCTCGACCGGATCGAGTGCGGGGTCGTACTGGTCGGGACGGAAGTGAAAAGTTTACGAGAGGGCAAGGCGACGTTGACCGAGTCGTATGCGACGGTCGAGCGGGACGAAGTCTGGTTGATCGGCGCGGAGATTCCGGAATACACCTTCGGCAACCGCCTGAACCACAAGCCGAAACGCCAACGCAAGCTGCTGATGCGGCGCAGCGAGATCACGAAGTTCGCGGCGAAGGCGGACCAACAAGGCTTCACGCTGGTGCCGTTGCGGATGTACTTCAAGGACGGGTACGCCAAGATCGAACTCGCCGTGGCACGCGGGAAGCAATCCCACGACAAACGCCAAACGCTCAAGACCGCTGAAGCCAAGCGCGAAATCGACCGTGCGATGTCCCGCAAACGCCGCGACATTTAACACGAGAGATCAGGGATGAATCTGGTTGCGCTCGTTGATTCCGAATCTCACGTCTGTGTGCGGTACCGCCTCCTGGCGTTTCGGGACGTGCTGAAGGCAGCCGGTTACACGCTGGAGTTGCTCGAACTGCCACAATCGGCGTGGGGGCGGATTCGCCTCTACTGTTCGCTACCTGGCGCCGATGCCGTGATTTTGCAGCGCCGATTGTTGTCCTGGACCGAGACGCGAATTCTGCGGCGCGCGGTGAAGGTGCTGATTTTCGACTTCGATGATGCCGTTTGGATGCGGGATTCTTACAGCACAAAAGGCTTCGACAACCTCAAGCGATCGCGGCGGTTTCGCGGCATCATGCGGGCGGCTAATGCCGTGGTTGCGGGCAACGATTTCCTGGCCGCTGAGGCGCGAAAGTTCACCAGCAATGCCACAATCGTGACCATCCCGACGTGTGTGAACCCGGACCGCTACCCCGTCGCGGAGCATCGTACAACTGCCACCGTGCGGATGGTGTGGGTGGGTTCGCAGAGCACGTTGCAAGGGCTGGAGCAGTTCCGCGATTGCCTCGAAGTCATCGGGCGGCGTGTGCCGGGTATTCGATTGAAACTGATTTGCGATCGGTTTTTGGCGTTTCAAAACTTGCCGGTCGATGCGGTGCCGTGGTCCGCCGAGACGGAAGCCCGCGAGATCGCGGACGCGGACATCGGCATTAGTTGGATTCCGGACGACCCTTGGAGTCGGGGTAAATGCGGGCTAAAGATTCTGCAATACCAAGCCGCCGGGTTGCCCGTCGTCACAAACCCGGTTGGCGTTCACACGACGATGGTTCGCAACCACGAGACCGGCTTTTTGGCCACGACCACGGACGAATGGGTGAAGGCGATTCAGCAACTCGCGGCGAATGCAGAACTGCGACACCAGCTTGGCACAGTCGGGCGACAACGGCTTGTCACGGATTACAGCGTGGCGGCAGGCGGGCGGTTGTGGGTAGCGATGCTGGACAAATTGTTGCACCCAACGCCGGGTGGGGTGGCCGATGTTTAGCCACTTTGTTCGTAGGCTTCGCTCAGTTGGTGAGGGCAATTCGCAACCAACAGTGTTCGCATCCGGGTTTCATTGGCACCTCGAACCGGCAGCCATCGAACTCTTCGGCGACGTGGGGCCAGACTTCGCGGCATGGGAACGGGCCGGTTGCGTGCAACTTGTGAAGCAAAATCTGCAACGCACCATTAGCCGCGTTACGTTGCCGAATGGCGTGGTGTACGTGAAGCACTGCCGTGCCAACACGCCAAGGTCGTGGGCACGCGAAGTCTTGCGACCGGCGAAAGCGCGACTCGAATTTGACAACGCGGTGTCACTCCACCACCTCGGCATCAACACCATCGAACCACTCGCCTGGGGCACTGATTCCAAACACTGGCCGGGCGAAAGCTGCATCATCACCCGCGAGCAATTCGGTGCCGTGCCGTTCGTGGATTATTTGGAGACGCAACTCAGGCCCTGGATTCGACAGATCGTCACGCGACAATTTGCAAGATATGTGGCGAAGCTGATATTCAATGGGATCATCCATCCCGATCCACATCCGGGGAACTTTTTGATTGACGTTCGAGACCCACTGAACCCTACTTTTTACTTAATGGATTTACACGCGATGCGAATCGGTCCGATTACCGGCGTGCAAATGGTGTTGGACAATCTCGTGCTCCTGAACCGTTGGTTTCAGGTGCGGGCTACGCGCACGGATCGGCTTCGATTTTGGCGGGCGTATCGTTCAGCACGGACCGGGCTCAATGCCACCGATCCGACGTTGCCGAAGCAAATCGAGAGCGCAACGCGAGTTTCGAACAATCGGTTTTGGACGGCGCGGTTGTCCCGCTATTGCACCAACAACCGCGACTCGTTTGCGGTCAACCGACCGGGGATTGTTGGCTACGTGCGACGTGATGTTCCGGATGAATTCGTCGAGAATTGGCTCAACAATCTCGATGGCCTCTTCACGCAACCGGATGCCACGTTGTTGAAGGATTCACGGAGTTCGACGGTTGCCGTGGTGCCGATTGGCAACGATGTCGTGATTGCGAAACGGTTCCATTTGAAGGCGTGGGTTGCGGTTGTGAAGAATCTCGTTCGCCCCTCGCCGGCGCTGCGGTCGTGGCTGTTTGGCAACAATCTGCTCGATCGCGGTTTGCCCACGGCTCGCCCGTTAGCCGTGTTTCTTCGCCGTAAGTTTGGTGTGTCCCTGACGGGGTACGTGCTGTTTGAACACATCCCGGATGCTCTCGGTTTACCCGAAGCGGTGATTGCCGCCGCGACCTTACCGGAACGCCTGGCCATCATGCGTGCGTGGGCCGAACGACTGGGGCGACTCTTGCGCATCATGCACGATCATCAAGTGTCCCATCGGGATTTGAAAGCCCCTAACATCCTGATGCGAAACGCGACGAAAAACCTACTGAGTGCAGAGCCGGTTCTGATTGACCTGGTCGGCGTTGAAGTGGGTCGGGAAGTTCCTGTGGCGGTCCGCATTCGTGACTTGGCGAGACTGAACGCCAGCTTCGTGGCGACTACTACGGTCACGCGGTCGGACCGTTTGCGGGTGTTGCAATCCTACTTCGGTTGGCGCAAGCCAACAGGGGCGGACTGGAAAATCTGGTGGCGCGAAATTGCTTTCGCCACGCAATCAAAAGTGGAAAAAAACGAACGCAACGGGCGACCACTGGGCTAAGATTGTGGAATCCATTCACTCGCTCTTCTGTCACGAAGGTTTCCATGTGTACCCATCGGCAACGCACAGCGTTTACGCTCGTCGAATTACTCGTCGTCATTGCCATCATTGCCATTTTGATTGGGCTGCTGTTACCGGCTGTCCAGAAGGTCCGTGAAGCAGCGGCGCGGGCGAAGTGTCAGAGTAATCTTAAGCAACTTTCGCTCGCGCTGATGAACCACGAGAGTACCTTCGGCTACTTCCCCGAAGGGTATCGGTGGACCAGCCCCACGCGATCCTTCGTGCCACCGCTGTTGCCGTTCATTGAGCAGGGTAATGTTCGCTACGATTTGACGCGCGATTGGGACGATCCCGTCAACCAGCCAACGACCACCGTGCAACTCAAATTGATGTACTGCCCGTCGGCACCCAACGAGGGGGGACGGTTTGACACCACGTCGTCATTCCGACCGACGATCAGCGACTACACCGTGTACCACGGCGTGAACCCCAACTATTGCAACATGGCGGGATGGCCCCTTTACAGCCCGCCCGCTGAGAACGGCATCATGACCAGTCGCCCGTGTCGGATTGTTGAAATCACGGACGGGACTAGTCAGACGTTTCTTGTCGTCGAAGACGGCGGGCGTCCGGAACTCTGGCGAATGGGGCGGAAAATTAGTGGCATCTCCAGCGCGGCAGGTTGGGCCGACCCGAATGTAGAAATTGCCCTCGATGGCTCCGACACGCTGACCGTTGGGAATGGCCAAGGCTACGGGCTGTGTGTGATGAATTGCACCAACGACAACGAAGTGTACAGCTTCCACACCAGCGGGGCGAACTTCGGCTTCGCCGACGGCTCCGTGCGGTTCATCCGCGATTCGATCCGCAACACCACGTTCGCCGCGCTGGTCACGAAAGCGGCGGGTGATATTCCGTCAACCGACGACTACTGAACACTTGATCCGAGCAGTGACTGAACTGCCGCGACAATCTCCGGCACTTCGGCCATCGCACCGACGCCGACATCGCCACACGCCAGTTGCTTCGAGATTGGCGGGACGATGCGGAACCGCTTGGCGCGGTCGTTGATTTGGGCGATCAGTAACTCGTCGTCCAAATGACCAGGAACGTGCGTCGCACCGAAATCGGCGCCGATGGCGCGAAGGTGTTTGCGGGTGAACGGGTTTTGCCACATCAGCGTGTTCATGGCGGGTGCGACGATCACGGGTCGCGTCAAGTCCCACGCCCGCCACACGCACGTCAAGCCGTTGTCACACAACCCGACCGCGAGCTTAGCCATCGTGTTCGCGTCCAGGGGTGCGATTAAAAATAGGTCCGCCCAGTTTCGCAATTCGATGTGCCGAACCGCGTCACCACGTTCGTAGTGGCCGCCGGGCCATTCATCGCTGTCCTGGGTCAGAACGCCTTGCGGCAAGCTGTTTTTGTCGAAGAAGTACATCGCCGCACTTGTGGCAACGACTTTGACGGTGTGGCCCGCTTCGCTGAGCGTCTCGTACAGTTTCGGGATCCGCACGGCGGCGACGGACCCGGTTGCGCCGACAAGAATGTTGCTCATGACGTGACCCGCGAGCGTTGCATGTGTTCGACGGTTAGCAGCAGTCGCTCGGCCAACTCGCGCCGCGCCACCCGTTCAAAGCGGCCATCAACCGGGCCGATGTAGGCGTAGTGCGCGGCACCATCGAGCGTGTTCGCCACGATGAGATCGGCACTTGATAACTGGCGTGCGTTTTCAGCCACTTCCAGCAGTTCGTTTTCGTTGAGTCCCACTTCGAGTTTGAACTTAATGAGCAAGCCGGCGAAGTTCCAGGGGTTGCGAATCCGGTCGATGAGCTTGGGTGCGCGCACCATGCGGAACCACAGTTCCGGTTCGTTACTTTTGATTTTGCCACCCTTGTGCTCGTTCATTTTCGGCGCACCACTGTTGCGCTCCCACTGCTTGGTCCGAGCGTTGAAGTACGTCCCGGCGTCGGGGGCGTAGACACCGGCACTCAAGTAATCACTCACCGCCGCCGAGTGAAAAACCGCATCGTAAACACCGGAGCGGATTTCGCGTTGCAACATCCCCGCGAGGTCGTCGAACGTCTTGTACGGCAGCACCGTCACGCGCCGTTCCGAATCACTACCGGGTTCGGGTAGGTCCGTGAGCAGTTCCGGGTGCGACGTGAGAATCGTCACACGATGCCCCCGAACCCAGGCTGTCCGGGCAATGTTAGCACCCGTGCGTCCCGTGAAAATGTTCGTCACCACCCGCACCCGGTCAATCGGGGCGTGCGTGTTGCCAGCGGTGATCAAAATGTTCATTGTTCGGGAAGACTGCCTATCTAGTACGCGGAGCTGCGTACCCGTATTGTAGGGCAGTTTATCGCCGATGATTCCGTTATGGGCGAGTCGTCCGAGTTGCGTTCGTCACCGGCGTCGGGATTGTGAGGCGAGTCAGGTAATCACTGAGCATGGGTGTGGGTTCACCAATGGCGGTCTTTAAGCGAGGCAACACGGGTCCGGGGTTCGGGTTTTCGCGTAGCTCTTGCAGGTATTGAAGGATCACTTCCCGGCTTCGGCTGTCCGCACGCAACATGAAGTGAACCCAGGCCCAGGCTTCGCGGTACTCGGGCTTTTCCATTTGCTCCACTTTTTGGATTCGTTCCAGGCGAGCGAGGTCCGCCGGTTGCGGGCTGCGGCGGAATTTGTCGAGGTGTTCCGGGTTGATGCCATTGTTTGACAGGGGCTGTTCAAAGAACCCCGCCAGCCCTTCGTCCAACCACAGCGGCACGCCTTTCAACACGCTGTGCAGCAGCGCGTGGGTTAGCTCATGGCGAAGGTCGGTCCGTAGGTGTTCGCCGTAGAAAGTGTAAACTTGGAGGTCGTCGGCGGTGCCGGGGCGTTTCTGATCCGTGATGAAGTAAGCGCGCCGCGACGGCAGCCACGGGAAGCGGTCCCGCATGAACGCTTCGTACTTGTCTTGGTCCTCGAAGAGGTAGACCTGCACAATGGTGTTGCTGGCCGGCAAGCGGAGTTCGCGCTGGATTTGGTCGGGCAGTTCTTCGAGATCCCGGAAAACGGGGTCGTCGGCATCCAGTGGAATGTTCGCGTAGAAAGCGAACTTGGAGACGCGCAACGGTGCGTGCAACCCGCCGGGCTTCTTGGGCACCGTCGTGGCAATTTGCGCCCGCTCGCCGCCCGGCACCGTGGTGTTCGATGTGCCGGACCGGATCGACGAACACCCGGTAACAGCGATCCAGCCGAATCCGGCAATCGCTATCCAGCTTGCGAAATGGCGAGAAAATCGCGGATTCGCCAACGGTTCGCCCATCGGGTGCATCCTTGCCCAACTTCACACCAGGAGCATGAAGCTGTTCATTAAGTTCCGGAGAGAACCATACCCGACCGACATCGCGTCTGGCGAGGCCAATCGTAGCAATGAATTATCGGCGATCCGCTAGGGGCAGCATGACGGATACGGAAATGGGTTTTGCGGGTAGGAATTCGATCACTCTTTCGTGACAGTTCCCATTGGTTGAAGTTCATTCGCAACAGGGGCGGCGATTGCATCGAGCAGCGATCGTCCGCCGATGGTCAGCTTATCCTCCGCGATTTTCACGGTGCGGATGAACGTGCTGGGGCGGGTTTGGTCGGCGTAGAACCGCAGGAGTCCGACCGGGTTCCCGTTGTTCCGGTACCACGTGATTTCGATGTTCCACTTCCGAGCCGCGTCCGAAACGCGATCCAGATAGCGTTGCGAACTCACGGGCAACGCACCTGCCCAAAGTCCGCAAACTTCGACTGCAACGGTATTCTGCTCTTTGCTGACCACCCACATCTTGAGTTCGACGGACAACACGGTCGAGAGGAAATCACTATCCAGGAACTCAAACGGCGCGTTCCGGTAGCGAGTCGCAATTTGCAAACGGTCGTCGATGATGGTCACACGAGGCGAGTTGATTCCGATCGGTAGCAGTTCGGCCAACCCGTCCGTGCGATCCAGATGTTCCCGAAAAAACGCATTGAGTTCGGTCGCGGTAAAACTCGACCCCCACTCTGCTTTGGAGGTCCGAATGTCATTTTGCACGTCCCCAAACCGCGTGAGCAATTCGGACGCAGCCAGTTGATCGCCAACACCATCCCGGCACGCGCCGGCATAGAATTGTGGCTCTTGCTTGAGCAAGTAGCCCAACAAGCCAAACACCGCCACAAACGTGACAATCAGTATTAAAAGCGTCAAGACTATCGAGCGTCGTCGCATCACTGTTCCCCGATCCGCACGCCGCGGGTGAAAAGCTAGGTATACCACCAGCTCATTTTACGGTCAACGGCGAGGGGTGAGCGCCAACACAACAACGAGTAGCGGTCGGTGAGACGGAGGCCGTCACGATTCGCGGGCCACGACCCACTACCAGACATCTCACTGTTTGCCGTTCGCATTCTTTGGCGGCGTCCAGTCGGCGGATTTCGGATTGGCCACGGTCAGCGGGGTTGTGTCCGCATAGGTTGCCATTTCCTTCTCCAGGAGTTTGGTCATCGCCACAACCTTGGCTGGGTTCTTCTCAGCAAGATTGGTCAGTTCGTGGGGATCACCACTGAGGTCGAAAAGCTGGGTGCGGTCCACGAGTGGGTAGCGGATGAGCTTCCAGCGGTCATCGCGGACGGCACGCTGACAATCGCGGTAACCTGTGTACAGAACATCCCGGACTTTCGGTTGCTTCCCGCCGAGAATCGGCACAATGCTTTTGCCTTCGACGCCAGTGGGGATTTTCGCTCCGGCGAATTCGGCGAAGGTCGGGAACAAGTCCATCAGGTAAACAAGGGCTTCGCTCTTGCCATTCGAGATACCAGGCCCCGCGATGACGAGCGGGACGTGGAGGCCGCCGAACTCGTACAGGTTCTGCTTTCCAAACAGCCCGTGTTCGCCAAGCGAGAGGCCGTTGTCGCCACTGAAAATGATGATCGTGTTCTCCCATTGGCCGGTGGCTTTTAGCTCGGCAAAGATACGCCCAACGTGATGGTCGAGTCCGGTGACGCAGGCGTAGTAGTCGGCAAGCTGTTTCTTCGTGTCTTCGGGCGTGCGGGGCCAGGGGGCGAGTTGCTCGTCACGCACAGTCATTTCGCCGTTGTTGAAGGGGTGCAGCGGCATGAACGCCGGCGAAAGCGGGATTTTCGTCGGGTCGTAACGCTTGTGAAACTGGGGTTCAGCCGATCGCGGATCGTGCGGGACGGGTGGCGCGAGGTAGATGTAGAACGGCTTCGCTTCCTTGGTATCAGCGCGTGACTTCAAGAACTGAATCGTACTGTCAGCGAGTCGTTGAGAGCAAGTCGCGCGGTCGTTGCCCCTGCCGTCGTCAATGATGCTGGTTTCAAATTCCTTGAGGCCTGCCGGGAAGCCGTTGCCTTGTTTCCCCATGTGCCAGGTTTGATAGCCCGCCGCGGCGATGACGCGCGGCAGAAACGTCGCGGGATTTTTCGCGTTGTCCGCCGCGCCGCGTGCGCCCGGAATTCGCACCCACGAACGCCCGGTGAGCATCATCGTCCGACTCGGCGTGCAAACCGCGCCGACCATCGACCCCATCGTGTAGCAACGCTTGAAGGCCATACCCCGCTCGACGAGTGTGTCGAGATTGGGCGTCAGGAGCGTCGGGTTGTCCAACGCACGCAAGCCGTCCGGCCGGTGGTCGTCGGCGTGGATGTGCAGGATGTTCGGTTTGGCAGCTTGGAGCGCGGCCGTTGGTGATAACAGCAGGGCGGCGAGGAGTGTGATGATGCGTTTCATACGAGTGAGGGTGTCCGAAATAGGGTGCGGTACGAATCTAATTTTTGTCGTTGCCCGGCTTCTTCCGGATTTGAATCGCGACGTCGTTAGCCTGCTTCTGACCAGGCGTGCTACGGCCATTGGCGATCATTTCCTCAAGCAGTTTGGTCAGGCGAGTGACTTTTTCGGGGTGCTCCGAGTGCAGATTCTTCGATTCGGCTTTGTCGATGCTGAGATCGTAGAGCTGGTTCTGTGGTAGGCCTTGTGCCTCCTTGCTGCCGGGCGTGGGGGCACTCCAACCGCCGGAGTCCGCACAGAGTTCGAGTTTCCATTTCCCCTGCCGGATGGCGAACGAACCGTTGATGGAATGGTGCACGACGGTCTCGTGTACGGGCGCGTTGTCTGTACCGAGTAACACTGGCAAAATGCTAAAGCTGTCTTCGCCCGCATTGTCGGGGAGCTTCGCACCCACGATCTCCGCACACGTGGCCATCAGGTCGTTCAGGCAAATCGTTTGAGCAGAAACGCTTCCCGCCGTGGTGCGATCCGGCCAGCGAACGATAAACGGAATGCGGTGACCGCCTTCAAAGATGTCGGCTTTGGAGCCGCGGAGGTCGCCGCTGGGAAAGTGTCCCTTCTCTTCTAATTTGGGAATACCTGCCGCTTTTGAGCACCCGTTGTCACTGGTCATCACGACGAGGGTGTTTCCCGACACACCGGCTTTGTCGATCGCGGCCAGGACTTCGCCCACGGCCCAATCGGTCTGCATCACAAAATCACCGTAACCGCCGAGGCTGCTCTTGCCCTTCCAGTCTTGACTGGGAACGATCGGCGTGTGAGGTGATGTCAGCGGCATGTAGAGAAAGAACGGCTCGCCGGTCTTTGCCTGTTTTGTGACAAACTCGACGGCCTTGCGGGTGAGTGTTGGCAACACATCGACGGCTTCAAAACTGTCCCCGGCCGGTCCGGTCCGTTGCCATTTTTTGGTGGCGGTCAGCGGTTCGGTGAAGCGGCTGTTTTCGATGAACGCAAACGGCGGCATGTCCAACGACGCGCTGATCCCGAAGTAGCTGTGAAAGCCTCGTGCGGTTGGCCCGTTTGTGATGAGGGGCGAAGGCTTGTCCTTTTCGATGTCCATGCCGAGGTGCCATTTTCCGATGCAGGCCGTCGTGTAGCCGTGTTGCTTCAGCAAGGCCGGTACCGTTAAGCGATCCGCTGGAATCAACGGCTCACTGTAACCGTTCAGAACGCTCGATTGCAAGCGCGTGCGCCAGTTGTACCGCCCTGTCAGGATGCCGTACCGCGTCGGCGAGCAGACCGAGGAACTCGAATGAGCATCGGTGAAGGTCATTCCCTGAGCCGCCATCTTGTCGCTGTTCGGCGTTGCAATCTTGCCACGCTTCGGGTTGAGACATTGCACGTCGCCGTACCCGAGGTCATCGGCGAGGATGTAGACGACGTTCGGCTTCGTTGGCGCGTCTGCCGCCAACGATTTCGCAACTTGCGAGCAAGATATTCCCGTGAAGCCTACAAAAATTAGGATCCAGCGCATCATCAATGTCTCCATTGTGCGGTTAATTCTTTTTCTTTTGGGTCGGCTTTTCGCGGAGCGGCCAGTCCGGATGATCCGTGTGCCCCTCGGCGATCAGTTTCTTTGCCTTCGCAACAAGGTCCGGGTTCTTCGCAGCAAGATCAAACTTCTCGGCAGGGTCGGTCTTGAGGTCGTAAAGTTCGATGGCCGCGGACGGGCCGTTCTTGACCGCCTTCCAGTCGCCGAATCGGACCGCTTGAAGGCTCGCGGCCTCGTGCAGTTCCCAGTAGAAGTAGTCGCGTTTCGGGGCCGCGCCACCCTTCAAAAGGGGAAGAATCGACAGCCCGTCGGTCTTGGCGGCGGCGGGCACGTTCGCCCCGATCAATTCGGCACACGTCGGGAGGAAATCCCAGAACGCCCACGGCTCGTCGCTCACTTTTCCTGCGGGCACGACGCCGGGCCACCGGGCGATACACGCCTGTCGCAACCCGCCCTCGTAAAGCGACCGCTTGAAATCGCGGAGGTTCCCGCCCATCGTCTGGTCAAACAATTTGCCGATCTCCGAGTCCGGGGCGAACGACGACCCGTTGTCACCGGCCACGATCACGAGGGTCTTCTCGTCGAGTTTGAGTTCCTTCAATTTTGAGAGCAAGCCCCCCACGTCCGAGTCGAGGCGTGTCACCTGGGCCGCATAGTTCTTCTGCGGCTCGGTCCACTTTTCGTTCTTGTAAATGCCTTGTGAATCAATCTCGTGCCGCCCGTGCGGAAGGGTAATCGAGTAAAACAAGAAGAACGGCTTGTCTTTGTTGGCGGTGACCCACGAGAGCGTTTCGTCGGCGATCAGGTTCTGGGCGTAAGTTTTCCCGACAGTCTTGCCGTCGTTACCTTCCAGATCGAACCGCTTGTCGTCGCGGTAGAGGTACGTCGGAAAGTAGCTGTGCGCGTGTCGCTGGCAGTTGTACCCGAAGAAGTGGTCGAACCCGACGTTCAGCGGGCTGCCCGGCGTGTGGAACATGCCCATGCCCCACTTGCCCACGCACGCGGTTGCGTACCCGTTGTCCTTGAACAATTTCGCAACCGTGTAGGTGCCGACCGGCAGCGGCTTCTGCCCTTCGGGCAAGATCTCGCGGTTCGCACGGATCGGGCTATGGCCGGTGTGCTGTCCGACCATCAGCGACGCGCGCGACGGGGCACAAACACTGGTGCCGCAGTACGCCTGGGTGAACCGCGTGCCCTCCCTAGCCATGCCATCGAGGTGCGGAGTTTTGATCAGCTTCTGGCCGTAGCACCCGACGTCGCCCTGTGCCAGGTCGTCGGAAAGAACGAAGATCACGTTCGGCTTGGCGGGTTCCGCCGCGACCGACGCAGTGCGGTCGGCCAAGGTCACAAGCACGACCAGGACAAACAGCTTCGTTGGTTTCATGATCCGTAACTTTCCGTGGGAGGAGCGGTTCATTTCAAGACATCGTGAGCTTTGAGGAACGCGACGGATCGCTTCATCGTGACGTCAAAATCGGCATCGCCGTTCCCCCGGTGGAATAAGGAGCCGTTGAAGAACCCGTGGCCCTAGCCGTCGAACGACACGAGCACGCACTCGTTGCCCGCGCCCGCCATCGCGGCCGTTCGGCTCGGCGAGTAGACTGGATTGAGCACGTTGAACTGCTGGAAATCGGTCCCCTCGCTGGCGAGCTTATCGAGGTTCGGTGTCTTCAACCATTTGTGCCCGTGGCACGAGAGGTCGCCCCAGCCCCAGTCATCCGCGAAGATCAACACGATGTTGGGTTTGGCGGGTTGCTGCGGCTCATCGGCTGCGTGTAACCGGGCCAACTGCTCGACAAGCAGGATCGAAACGAGGGCGAATATGGAGTTCCTGTTGGAGGTCATAACTATCGGTCCCCTTTCTTCGGTTCCTTCGGCGCTTGACCAAGCGCGCTCTTGCCGGGGTCCATGCGGTTGAGCATCGCCGCGTCCGGGCCGCCGCCGAACTGTTTCCAGTACAGTTCCTTCAGCGGGTTCATCTTGGGGGCAACGACGTTTTCATTCACCAGCAGCGGTTGCACGTCCTGCCACCACTGGTCGTAGGAGGTGCGGAGTTTGGCGACGACATCGGGATGCTCGGCGAGGACGTTTTTCGTTTCACCCGGATCGGCCTTGAGGTCGTAAAGCTCGGTGTTGTTGACTAGCGTAAACCGTGAGTTCTGAATCGAGCAATCGGCGTACTTGGCCTCGGACGCCTTGCCGTTGGCCCAGCGTCCGATGTGATGCACCAGTGTGCGATCCGCCCATTCGGCCTTCGGGTTTTTGAGCAGCGGTAGCAGGCTGCGGCCTTCGACTTGTTGCGTGGCTTCGGAGGTCAGTTTCGCCCCGGTGATCTCGGCGAGAGTCGGAAAGAGATCGAGGTGCGCGCTGAGCGCATCACACTCAGCGCCTGCGGGGATGGCGCCGGCGGGCCAACGGAAGAAGGCCGGAACACGGGTGCCGCCCTGGTACGGGGTGTTCTTACCGCCCCTCATCCCGGCGTTGAAGATGCTCCGACCGGCGGTGCCGCCGTTATCCGAACCGAGGTAGATCACGAGTGTGTTCTCCTCAATGCCCCAATCCTTGAGCTTGGCCAGCAGCTTGCCAAAGTTGGTGTCGATGTTCTCGACCATGCCGAGGAACTTCGCCGTGTCCTCGGTCACACCGGGTTTGCCGACGTAGTGCTTGTAGTACGCCTCCGGAACGACGTGAGGCGCGTGGGCGGCGTTCGGCGTGATGTATGCGAAAAACGGTTGCTTCGCCCCACGCTTGCCGTCCATCCACTGGATCGCCTGGGCAAAAAACAAGTCGGTGCAGTAGCCCGTGGTTTTCTCCCACTTCCCGTTGTGGAACAGCGCGGGATTGATGTTCGTGTTTCCAGGCGCGTCCCCGCAGGTGCCGGGATACGTCTGCCCGATCCCGCCGCCACCGTGGATGTACACTTCGTCGAAGCCGCGGCTTTCCGGGCGGTACGCTTCCTCGTCGCCGAGGTGCCACTTGCCAAAAATCCCGCTGGTGTACCCGACGGTTTTCAACATCTGCGGCAAGGTGTAGGTCTTCAGGCTCATCCGCTCGCGTTCGAGAATCGTGTGCGTGACGCCATTTTTGAACTCGTGTCGCCCGCTCATGAGTGCCGCACGGCACGGCGCGCAGGTCGGGCCGACGTGGAACTGGGTCATCAACAGGCTCTGCTTCTTGAACGCATCGACCGAGGGCGTCCTCATGATGGGGTTGCCCAGGCACGCATAGTCGCCGTACCCCACGTCATCGGGCATCACCACGATGATGTTGGGCGGCGTGCCGGCGGCGTGTGCTCTCGTGGTAGTGAAGCTGAACGCAGCCGCCAGCAGGGTGAATACGACGAGAACGAGAGAGGGGGGGTATTTCATAGGTCGTCCGGATCGAGTGGAGTGGGTCAATGTAAGAGTCAAGTCACAGGACCAGCTTGATTACGGGTTGCGTGGGTGGTCCGCCGGATTTTTCGGGGCGTCGGGCTTCTTTGGATCGACTAACTTCTTCAGGTGGTCCGGCATCTGGTATCCGACTTCCAAGAAGGAGACGAGATCCAGGATCTCCTCCTTCGTCAGCGAGTTCAACAGCCCATCGGGCATCGGGGATATCTTCGACGCGACTTTCGCCTCGACTTCTTTGACCGCGATGCGGGTGACGCTGGTTGGTGTTAGCAGGTTCGTCATCACGTGGTACTCTCCGGACTCCTGCTTCACAATCACGCCCGTCACGCTGCGGCCGTCGGCCAGGTCGAGCTTCACGTTCCGGAAATTCTCGGGAATTTCCGCCGACGGCTCGATGATCTGTCGGAGCAGTTTCTCGCCCTTGTAGCGTTGGGACACGTCGCACAGTTCGGGGCCGAGGTTGACGCCGTGACCGGCGACGGCGTGACACTGGTGACAACTCGCCTTCATGAACGCCTGCAACCCCCGCTGGACCGTCGGCTCGTCCCGCGTCGTCGGAACTGCGGCGAAGTCGCTCATCTTCCAGTCTTTCACGAACGCTTGCTTTCGAGCCGCGAGCATCGCGGGCACGTCGGTGAGGTGTCTCGCAACCACCAGATCGCCTTTCATCACAATCCAGTGCCCTGGGAAGGTGCAAACGAACGGATAGATGCCCGGCTCCGCGGGGGCGTTGAACCGCAGAACCGCAACTTGCGACTGCCGCGTCGGGCCGATCATTGGTGTCGCGTGCAGGATCAGATTCTTCTTCTGAAGGGGGATGAAATCGGAGTTAGCGTTCCGGGGATCCTTCGCCATTTCGTTCGCGGCCATCCCCACTTCCGCGAGGGCGTTCGGCTTGACGATCACGAGGTTGTGGTCGGTGGCGTCCGGATTGGTGAACACGAGCTTCACGGGCTGTCCGGTCGTGACCGCGATCCGATCGACGGTAAACAGCATCCGTTCCGGGACGCACGACACCCGCACCACCGCGAGGCCCGGTTGCGTGTCGAACCGCGCCTCCGTGGCGGTTACAGTCGCCTCCTGGAAGTCGTCGCGGGGCGCGAGATCCTTGAGCCGCGCCGCGACCCCGTACTTGGCGTTTGCCTCCCACAGCGGCTTCAGCGTCCGGGAACCGAGCGCGGACCGGATGGCGTAATCGAGGTGCCCGCCGCGCGGGTGCTTGAAAACGTCCAGCATCGCTTCCAGGGCTTCCGTCGTACCGATGTAGCTGGCCGCGATGGCCGCTTCCATCCGGACGATCCCGTTCGGGTCGTTCGCGGCCTTGCGGAGCAACGCCGTCGCGTCCGTGAGGTGCGGGTGCCAGTATCGAAGTTGCTGCGTCGCCGCGGCACGGGCGTGGTGGTCCTCACACTTCAGGAGTTCATTCAGCAGCGCTGCGTTGACCCCGCCGACCCAGCGGTACGCCCACACGGCTTCGGTCTGGTGGTGGCGGTATCGCGGGTCGGTCGGCTTCAGGTCCGCCACCCATTTGTCGAGCGCCAACCGCACGGCGACCGGGTCGCGGTCGCGGAGTTCCTGCTTCGCCCAGAGGCGGTAGCGGGACTCGGGCCGTTTCAGCAAGTCGAGCAGATCGGGAATCGACGCGCCCGCGATCTTGACTGGGTCTTGGAGTTTGTGGTCCTTTGCGGTGATTCGCCAGATGCGGCCGGAGTGCCGGTCGCGGCGCTCGTCACGCAGTGAGTACTGCATGTGCCCCTTCACGGGGTTGTACCAGTCGCACAGGTAGAGGTCGCCGCGCGGCCCCCACTGGAGATCGACCGGGATGAAGCTCAAGTTGGTCGAGAACAACAGGTCGCCGACGTACTCCTCGTCGAACCCAAATGCGCCCTCCTTCCATTTGAAAATTTCGACGCGGTTGGTCGGCTTGTACCGGACCTTGATGAACCCGCCTTGCAACTCTTTCGGGAACGTGGGCGAGTCCACGAACTGTTGCCCGCACACCCCGGAGTACGCTTGGACCCCACGGGGTGCGGGGTGCTGGTTGGGGTAGGCCGGGTCGATCGCGTGGAACGCCGCGGCGTAGATCGGGTGGCTTGCGACGTGCTGCCCCCAATCGTCGAACGTCACGCCCCACGGGTTGGTGCTCGGGTAGCTGCCGAAGCTGGTGAGCCGCTGAGTCCGGGGGTCGAACCGGAACCACCCGCTGTTCTTTTGCCGGACCGGGCCGTAGGGCGTTTCGACTTGCGAATGATGGAAGACCGACTCGCGGAAGATGAGTTCGCCGTCCGGGGTCCAGGTGAGATCGTGCAGGGCGTGGTGCGAGTCCTCGGTGCCGAACCCGCTGAGCACGGTGCGGCGGAGATCGGCCTTGCCGTCGCCGTCGGTATCTTTGAGGAAGATGAGGTTCGGCTGCTCAGAAACGTACACCCCGCCGTCACCGAACTCGAACGACAGCGGAATGTGCAGCTTGTCCGCGAACACCGTACACTTGTCCGCTTTGCCGTCGCCGTCGGTGTCTTCGAGGATGATGATTTTGTCGTTCGGTTCGTGACCGGGGTAGACGTGCGGGTAGGTGATCGAGCAACTCACCCACAGCCGGCCCCGCGTGTCCCATCGCATTTGGATCGGGTTGGCCAGGTCGGGGAACTGCTCCTCGCCGGCAAACAGGTTGACATCGAACCGTGCGTCTACTTTGAACGCTTCCCGCTCCTTGTCTGCCGTCATCCACTCGTTCACACCACGGGCCTGAACCGTTTTTGGCAGCGCCGGGACGTTTGAGTCGTCCACCTTCACGGGCACCGGCTTGCCGTTCGCAATTGCGTGGATTCGGGCGTCGCGGTTGGCGACCATCAGGTCAAAGTTTTGCATCGCCGGTAGGAAGTCGAGGTACCCGTAGCTCTTGTTACGCCCCCCGGTGTAGTAGAACGTGTTCAGCGGACGGAAGCGCCGGACGTACTGGCGGTCTTTGTCCGTCACCGCGTCGCGGAGGGCGGTGGAGACCTCCGGTGGCGTTTCGGCGAACGTGTCGCGGAACAGCGCGGCTGCGAAGACGGCGTACCCCTTCTCGTTCAAATGGCAGCCGTTGGTCGTCAGTTCGGTCGCGGGGTCACGCATCGCGTCGAGGGTCGGTGCGAACACGTCCACGAACCCGACGCTTTGTTCCTTCGCCACCTCGCGCATCGCGTCCGCGTACATCTTGAGGCGTGCGTTGTTCAGGTCCGCAGCGGGCACGCCTTTGACATTCTGATTGGCGACTGGCGACACCAATACGATTCGCGGGCCGGTCACCCCGTTGAACGCCTTTGCCTTCACACTGGCGAGGTGGTCCGAGAGCGTTTTCTTGAACGCCGGCAGACCGGCTTCCCCCGCGAACGATTCGTTGAACCCATACGCCACGAAGATCACGTCCGCCTTCTCATGGGTCAGATGCTGCTCGGTGTCGGCGAAGTTTGCGGGCCTGGGTTGGAGGCCGATTTCGTCCGCCGACCACGCAAGTGTTCGCACTTTGAGTTGATGGCCGGGGAACCGCTTCTGGAGCATGGCCTCGAAGTGGCCGTGATCCTGCGCCCGCTCGAAGAGAGTGTTCCCGACGAACGCGATCCGGTCGCCGGGGTTGAGTTTCAGCGGAAGTGCGGTCGTGACGGGCGCGGTCGCCTTCGGCCTCGGGGCAGTCTCCTCGTAGATTCCGAACTTCGAGAACTCGCCCTCAGGCGGGGCGGGGGCCACGGGGGCCTTCTTCCTGTTCGGAACCTTTTCCTGGGCGACAGTCAACTGGTCAAAGCTTCCGCCAAGTGACACGAACAGAACAGGTGTCAATACTTTGAGAATATTACGCATATTGATTTTAGGTGTTCTTGGATTATCGGAAGCCCTAGTCGCATTCAGCGGAAGTCGTTCGGGGCCGCTCGATCGAAGATTTCCGCAACGGTCTTGAAATCAAGGCCATTCAGCATCCGGCGTCTAGAACTTTCCACGATTCAAACAACTTTGCGAGATCATAACCCTTGAAGATCCCCTCGTCCATGTTCCACTATTTATTTTCATGACACCAACGGAAGTGAAAATGACCGAGGGGATGCTCGTTGGCGTTGGCATTGGCGGTGCAGGGACGCAGGGGTGCAGGCAGCGGATTGCAAGAAAGTTGGGGAATTGCTACGAGGTGGTGAGGATTTTCATGTTGTCGTCGCGGGATGGCTGGAAAGTCCTGACCTTGCTTGTCCCAGTTACCCATGCCCGCGCGGATTGATCGAATCGCAGGTCAAGGCGTTCAACGCGCGACTCAAGGGGAGCGAGACGATTTGGTACGAATCGGACGCGGAGGCGATGTTGTAGTTGCAGTTGCAGTGTTGGACGTTCCGCGAGGACGGCCCCACGCGAGACGACCACTTCGCCGCCCGCCCTCACCGCTCCGCCGCAAGAGCGAGACGACCATCGCCGCGTAATCAGAACAAACCGCTGCCTGCACCCCGGCGTTTCGTACTTTTTGTGCTTTCGTGATCCGGCTGTTGATGACTTGCAAGTGCGAGCGATACGAGAACCCGGCACCGACTCCGTGCATACTACTATTATGTAAAGGTGTTGTTGCCCGACTGATACAAGCATTCCCAATCCGAGATGACCCATGAATAGCCTGATTGCGTCCTTGGCGATGGTCCTGGCGGCTGATCCCGTTGCGGGGGATTGGAAAGCGCAGGAAGACGTTTACTTGAAGAACATCAAGCAACTCACGTCGAGTTTCGTGCGGGCCGGGGAAGGGTATTTCTCGCCGGACGGCAAGCAGATTATTTACCAAGCCGAGGAGAAAGACACCGGCAACCCGTTCTACCAAATCTTCGTGCAGGACATCGCCACCGGGAGCTTCAGAAAGATCAGCCCTGGCCTTGGGCGGACGACCTGTGCGTACTTTCACCCCACCGGCAAGCGGGTTATCTTCGCCAGTAGCCACGAAGACCCGGACGTGAAGAAACACCACGAAGACGAGTACAAGCAACGAACCGAAGACGCCAAAAATGGCGTGCGGCGCCGTTATTCGTGGGACTTCGACAAGTACATGAATATCTACGAAGCGAACCCCGACGGCACCGATTTGAAATGCCTAACCCCGAACGCAAAAGCCTACACCGCCGAGGGGAGCTTCTCCAGCGACGGCAAGAAAATCGTGTACAGCAGCGGCAATTCGGGGAACGTACAGCTTTACACGATGAACGCCGACGGCACCGGCGTGGTGCAACTCACGACCAAACTGAACTGCTACAACGGCGGCCCGTTCTTCAGCCCGGACGGCACCAAGGTCATCTTCCGCAGCGACCGCAAGGAGAAAGACCGTCTGCAACTCTTTGTGATTAACGCCGACGGCACCGGCGAGAAAGCGTTGACCGATAACGACAAGTGGGTGTACTGGGCACCGTACTGGTACAAGGACGGCAAGCACATCATCTACACCGCCGCCGACCACAGCGACGAAAAAGCGCGGCCCAACTACGACATCTACTGGATGAACATTGAAACCGGCAAAACCACCCGCCTGACGTATGCACCCGGTCAAGATGTACTACCCGTCTTCAGCCCCGATTACACCAAGATCATGTGGACCACCAGCCGCGACGGCCGCAGCCCCACGCAACTCTGGATCGCCGACTTCGTGACGCCGAAGGAGTGAGTCTTCATCGAATTCTAAAGTGACTGCCACAACATAATCGAACGGCGAGGGTTACCCCTCGCCGTTCGGCGTTTACCCAATTAGCGATGAACCAAGTGGCAGCGGCTGGTGGGTTAACTCTTCAAACTCTTTTCGCACTTCGTGTAAGCCGAACGCGCACAGTTCAAACTGCTCGCTCAGGCGGCGAAAGACGGCGGCTTCGTCGGCGAATTCACCGGCGGAAAACCGACTGGCGATGGAGTACGACCGCTTCCCAAGCGTCGCGAAATTGACGACGTGGTCCTTGCACGGCTTGGCTTGCATCCGGTTCACGACTTCGGGATACAGTCCGGACCAAAACAGCGCGAAGTCGCCGATGTGGCGGTGGTATTCCCGGCGGGTGCGGCCTTCGGGCGGCAACTTTTCGGCTTCGATTGCCATGTCGGTCAGCTCGGCGAGACGGTGACCGTCGGAGCCACGCAGTCGATAAATCGAATCGGTATGAACGAAGCGGGAGAGGAGAAGAGCGAGGTAATCAATCAACGGCGGGTCCGCGACGCCGAGGGTGTTCATGAAAGCGTGTTCCGTTATCCCGGCGAACATCCGCCGGAGCGGGTGGCTGGGGGGTGGATCCCACATGGCTGGTTCCTCCGCGTGAATTGTGACGACTGACGAGCATCAAGTCCCTATTTCATTTTTACACGTCCCGTTGCTATGAAGTCAACAGCAGAATGGCAATACCCTATCGCTAAAAAAGACCAGACTTGACGAACCACTTCGCACTGACAGGGTTACTGCTCAACTCACCGAGTGGACGATGCCGCACCGACAAGCGCTTGCGTGGGATGACCCAACGCGCGGTAGAGGCGGAATTGGGCGCGGTTGTAATCCGCAACGGCGGTGTGGAAATCCGCGTTCGCCTGACCCAATGATTGCACGGCGGCGACAACTTCTTGGGGGCGCACGACCAGTGTGATTACCTCACCGATTCGGCGGGTTTGACTCAACCCCTCCAAGCTTTTTTGCGTGAGTTCGACCGCATCTTTCAATGCAGGCTCCGCCAATGCCAACCGCTCATTGGCACCTTTCACTTGTGCCAATGCCGTGGCCACTTCCGCAGCAACACGGTCCTGAACACGAAACATTTCGAGTATCGCAATCTCGTATTCGACCTTGCGTTCACCGGCACGGATTTTGTTGCCGAAGCCGAGGTTTTGGAACTCCCACATCACTTGGACATCCACATCGAACCGACCACCGAAACTGCCGAGCGTGCTGCCAGAACCCCCGCCGTATGTACCGAGACCAAGCGATCCACTCGGATTTGTGGCCGTGCTACGTAGAGCCAGGCTTGGAATGAGTGGCCGCATTTTTTCCTGTTTCAGCCGAGTCAGCGCCGCTTGAATGATGGCTTGTTGGCCGGCCAGTTCGGGGCGAGTCGTGAGGGCAATCGGGATCAATGTGTCGAGGGTCGTCGTGTCTTGAATCACGGTGATTGGCAAAAACGGCGGTTCAAGTGGTTCGAGAATCGCCGTGGCATCAAGCCGAAGTACCCGCGACAATTCCGCACTACTTGTCCGCCACCGTTCCCGTGCCGTGGCCTCCACTTGTTTGCGTCGGGCGAGTTCAACCCGCGCTCGCGTGGCTTCCAGTGGTGGTGCGAGTCCTTCCGCGAGTCGTTCCGCGCGTCGGCTGACCTCCTCCGCTTTTTGTGTTGCCACAATCGCGCCGGTCAATTCACCCCGCGCTTGCTGTAACGTGAAGTAAGTTTCGGCAACTGACAACGCGATGTCATTCGTGACGGCCCGTTGACTCGCCTGCCGTGCCCGAAGATCTTGCTTGGCCGCGAGTGGCGCATAGATCGCATCGCTGACCGAAAAAACGATGTTCGGCCCGAACCCGGTCATGAACGACCCGCGGTTGGACTTGAGGATGCCACCGGCGAAGTTTTGTTGCAGGCCGTCGTGCCGAAAATAGTCCGCACCGACCATGATGTTCGGCAGCCAGAGCAGTTTCGCGCGGTCGTACTGTTTGGCCGAAAGTTCGACTTGTCGCATCGCAATTTGGACGTCAATCGGATTGGCGCCGGCTAGTTGCATCGCGGTGGCGAGGTTGATCGGAAGGACGTTCGCACTCAGCAGTGTCGCAGGGGCGGCATCCGGAAATGCGGTCACAGTGGGCAACGGCGGGACTGCGTCACGCACAACTGGAGGTTGAGGAAGTGGAGTTTGCGCAAGGGACAGACCACCAAGCAGGGCGAATCCCAAGAGTGCCACTGCCCAACGCATCGCAATACCCCGTTCATGCAATCCGAGACATCAACTCGATCTCCGGCGTGAACGTCGAATACCACGACAGTGCCGATGCGTCAATTTGAAAATGCAATCACTTATGCTGCGCTGGATGCAGCTAATTTCTCTGGGGGGTTGAAGTCTTGAAATCCACCTCACCCCCGGCCCCTCCCCGACGCGGCATAGGTATGGACACAACTTGCCGGGGCGAAACGTTGTGTCCATACCTATGCCGCGTCGGGGAGGGGGTTAGGTGGTAGTGAATTAAACATCTTAGTTTGTCGTAACTGTTGATTCTGGTTCGCAGTGCTTCCATTCGCTGTTCGGGTTTTCGGGACGGACGTCCCAGGAGTGCC
>JAYVXO010000197.1:0-13011 GCA_043785105.1 Fimbriiglobus sp. | reverse complement strand
TCGTCCGTCCCATCGGAATCAAGCAACTCGCCCAACACCTGCGGGCCACGATCGCCGAACTCAACCAAGACCAACCCGTCGATGAACACCACGAAGGCAACCACGAATAACACGAATCGAACGAATCAGAATGAATGTCGAATTGCTACCCATGATCTAGATTTCCGATTCGTTCGATTCGTGTTATTCGTGGTGAAGGGATTGATTCCGGTGTCACTTCGCACCGGGGATTGGGCGGCCCATGCGTGTCAGAAGTGTTTTCATGTCGTCCCAGACGTACTTCTTCTGGCTCGGATCGCGGAGCAGGAACGACGGGTGGAAGGTACACAGGACCGGGATGCCGTTGTAGTCGCGCCACGTGCCGCGTAGTTTCGTGATGCCAACCTTGGTGCCCAACACGGCGCTGGCGGCGACACCGCCGAGACAGCAGATGAACTTTGGTTGTAGTAGTTCGATTTGGCGTTCAAAGAACGGGCGGCAGTTCTTCACTTCCTCCGGCGACGGCGTGCGGTTCACCGGCGGGCGGCATTTGAGCGTGTTGCAGATGTACACTTCGTCCCGCGACAGGCCCATTGCGATGATGATCTTCGTCAGCAGTTGCCCCGCCGGCCCGACGAACGGTTCCCCGGTGCGGTCCTCCTCCGCACCCGGTGCTTCGCCGACGAAGCATAACTCCGCCGTGGGCGAACCGACGCCGAAGACCGTTTGAGTGCGTGTCGAGTAAAGTTCCGAACACTTCGCGCACCCCTTCACTTCGTCGGCGAGCAGGGCCAACGACTGCCGCCGCGATTCCGGATCGAGCGCTGTGCTCGGGCTGACCGGCTCCGAGAAAAGCGACGGCGACCCGTCCGGGGAATAGATCGTCGCGGTCGGGGGTGGCAGTTCGATCACCGGCGGCGTCGGCACGAAGTCAATCCCCGCCGCCCGCAGCGCGTTCAAGTGGGCCTGAAGTTGTCGTGCCGGGTCCATACTTCATCTCTCAAGACTTTTTAGACAGGATTAACAGGATTAGAAGATCTGATTTCAAATCCTGTTGAATCCTGTTAATCCTGTCTAAATTCTTCTCATCTCGATCACTTCGCGCCGATCATCGCCTTCAAACTTGGCACGCCAACGCGGGTGCAATAGTCGCCGAAGTTTTCCTGGCCCGTGCGGTTCGCCTTGAAGTGCGTGAAGATCGTTTTCAGCTTCGGAGCGATTTGCTCGATCGGCACGGAGTCTTCTAGCTCCGTGTTCATCCGCCGCCCGAAGCTATCACCACCGATGTACAGCGTGTACTTGGTGCCGCCACGGCCGACGATGCCGACTTCACTTTGGTACGGTCGCGCACACCCGTTCGGGCAGCCGGTCATCCGCACGCTGATCGGTTCGCCATCCAAGTTGAGTTCGGCAAGGTCTTTTTCGAGCTGAGCAATCACCTTGGGCAGGGACCGTTCGGATTCGGTGATCGCCAGCGGGCAGGTCGGAATCGCCGGGCACGCCATGCTCCACTTCCGGACCATCGACAGGTTCTCCGGGCGGGGAATCCCGTACTCGTTCAACAGCGAATCGACGGCGGGCTTGTGCGCCGGGTCGATGTCGCAAAGAAGCACGTCTTGTTGCGGCGAGATGCGGACCGTGCAGTTCACCTTTTTGACAATCTCCCGCACCCCGGACCGCAGGCGGTAGCTGCCTTCGTCTTTCACGCGGCCGTTCTCAACGCTGAGGCCGAGGAACCACTTCCCGTCACCTTGCGCGTACCACCCGAGGTGCAAATCGACGCCGGTAATCGGTGCGTGTTTCGCGGGGAGGAGCGGCTTCTTCCAATAATCGCGGAGGAACACTTCGCGGACCTTGTCGATGCCCCAATCGGCGACGACGTACTTCAACCGGGCGCGTTTCCGGTCCGATCGATCACCGTGGTCGCGGTAAAACTTGATGACCGCTTCCGAGAAATCGACGACCTCGTCCGGCGTGACGAACCCGAGACACTCCGCGAGATGGGCAAACGTGTCCGAGCGGCTGTTCGTCTGCCCCTGCCCGCCGCCGACGTACACGTTGTACCCAATCGGTTTGCCGTCCTCGACGATGCACAGGAACCCCAGGCAATTCGCCAGGATGTCCGTGCAGTTGTCGTTCGGCAACGCTAACGCGACTTTGAACTTCCGGGGCAGGTACACTTTGCCGTAAATCGGCTCCGCTTCTTCGACTGGCAGCGCGTCGGGGTCCGCGACCTTCTCGCCGTTCAGCCAGATCTCGTGGTAAGCCTGCATCCCGGACTTCGGCGCGAGGTGGGCGGCGACTTCGTCCGCGAGCCGTTGCATCTGCTTGCGCGCGGGGTCCGGCAACGGCGCGGGGCACGCCATCACGTTGCGGTTCACATCCCCACACCCACCCAAACTCGTCACCAGCGACTTGTTGAACCCCGCGATCGTGGCCTTCAAGTTGGTCTTCAAAATGCCGTGGAACTGGATGCTCTGCCGCGTCGTGAACCGCAGCGTGCCATTGGCGTACTGCTCGCACAACTGGTCCATGACGAGGTACTGGTCCGCCGTCAGTTTCCCGCCCGGCAACTTCAGCCGGATCATAAACATGTAGGCTTTGCTAGCCGCCGCACCCTTGGGCCGGTTTTTCCGCGCGTCCCGGTCTTCTTGCTGGTAACTGCCGTGAAACTTCAGCAGATTCTTCGCCTCATCCGAGAAGTGATCCACGTCCGCCGCCAACTCAGCAGGCAAACTCCCGCGAAGGTACTGGCTCGATTCCTTCATCCCCTCGACCGGGGAAAGCTTCGGTTCCGAAGTGGTCGGGACATCCGTTGACATACTGTTCCATTCCCTACAGAAGAGGCATCAATCGAGCGCCATGTCTTGGCGCGAGTGTAGTAGTGAATCTTATCGACCCGTGGCAATGCCAACAACGGGGCGGGCGAGTTTTGCCCTAAGTTGATCGGTGAAGTCGGGTTTCGAGGATTGAATGATCCGCCAAGTGCCGCCACATATTTTCACGACTTGCTGCTTGACACACGTTCAGCCTAACGACACGATATTCCAAGTCAAATTCAATGACTGTCCTGCTCGCAAGGCCCGTTGGTGGGATTGACGGCGTAAGAAAGCAATGTTGCGAAAACCTATTGCTAGAATGCAGGTTAAGCAGGGCATCCTACCGAAACACGCACCCGTGACAGATTGCACACAGGCGGCCAATCACAAATTAGGTATCAGAGGCTCAACTGTGGCACGAATCCGGAAGACGAAAACACAGCGAGACGAAGAAAATGCTGATGCCGACCGCCGGGCATGGGAGGCATTTCGTCCGAAGCTCGACGCGCTCCAGACGTTTGCTGAGGCACAACTGTTGGCTGCTGAGGCGCCACCTCCAGACTCACCAGGTCGCCGATACTACTCGAATCTTGAGTTCTTCCTTCAAACATTCATAGTCCCTACGGGGTCGAACTATGCAGAGAAAACCCTGTACCTCCAGTTCATCCAACGCTTGGATGCGGCTGGTGCCCTGGTACAAGGAGCGGGTCAGCGGGTGGTGGCGGAGTTGCGGCGAGCGCTTGAAGAGCGAGGCCCCTGGTAGCGGATAGATTTCACGCGAGAGAGCCATCCTAAGCAGTCGCTATAGCCGACTCCGCCACATTGGTTTCTTCACGGTGGCTTCAGCTGTCCCGATGTGGTGCGGCGATGCTACATCGTTAGGCACAGAGGTCATCGACACTGTCGTTCTCCACTGTCAGATGCGTGAGTTCGTTCACTAGCACCCGCAACTCATTCCAAGAGTGACCCTTTCATGCGGCTACTGCACGGAACGACACTGGCCCGTGCGGAGAGCATTATCCAACACGGTCCCGATGTGAATTTCGTCGAGCCGGGGGGCGTCTGCAACGCGGAGAACTTTTCCTTCACCACGGAGGGCAATCCGTCTGCACTGGGTGAATCCGTCGCCTACGCGATCAACAAAGCGATTCTTTTCCCGAACGAACGCGGTCCTGCGGTCGTTGTTGTTGATGTTCCCGATGATGTGGTGCGCTCGGCGGTGCTCGAACACCTCTCCCTGTACAAGGGCATCATCCTGTATGATGAAGCGGCGGACCTGAACGAACTCGTCGCACACTGTGGTGGATTCGTCCAGTTCGATCCGGGACCGTCTTTGAACAGCCTGTTAAGCATCTGGGCGGTCCTAGTGAAAGAGATCCGAGGTGTGCCATGATCCTGTCCCACACAATACCTGACCGTCTGCAACAAGCCTTCGCACCCACGCCACGCGGCATTGTCGGGTTGACCGAGCAGTTGCTGAATGCCTGTGTCGGTAGCGATGTTGAGTTCGAGAGAGCCGGGGACCGAGTCGTTTGCCATTGGACGGAAAACGGCGACACCCACGACGCGACGGTTCCCCTACCTCCCACTGCTTTCCGCGCAATACTAGCGCGAATCGCCATGCTCTGCAACGAACTCAACCAAAACTCCGTCAGCCCATACGGTGGCGACGGCTTGCTTGCCGTCGAAAGCGATCCGCTAGCGCACTTTCAAGTTACATTTGTCAACACCCCCGAGAAGCAACAACTGAAACTGAAGAGCTTGGCCGCAAAAGTGCTTAACGTAGTCGAGAAACAACCACGGGCCGAACCCTTACACGTCAAGACGTGAAGTACCTCGCGGTTTTACGCCGCGACCATGTTCGGACGGCGAGGAAGCCCCGATTCGGGGCACCCGTTACCATACCTGGGCAATCCCATTGGAATTCCGCCATGCCGCTGACCATTGCCATCGATCCGCCCGCCGACCTTGCCCGGTTCCGGTTACCGGTCGCCGTCGCTGCCCGGCTCCGATCGCTGCTCGACCGCCAGGACGCCGGGCACCCTCTGTCCGCCGATGAGCGGGCCGAGGCCGAGGGGTTAGTGGACGTGGCCGACCTGCTCACCGTGCTGCGGTTGCGGGCCGAGCGGGGGGCAACGTGAGCGACATACCACCTATGCGAAGCACAGTGAAGCCGCGTCGGAATGGCCACGGGCGGCTCATCTCGATGGAGAAGTGACATGGTGAAGCCAGCAAAGAACACGATTTGCATGTGATACAACGGCGGCACCGAGGACGCGGGGCGGTTTTACGCCGCGCCGTTTCTGGAGCGGTCGCTACCCGTCACGTCCCCGTGTTGAGTACAATGGTTTCATTTGCTCCGAGGGCGAACGATGCACGACCGGATCACAACTCTGCCGCAAATCCACTTCGGCAAACTGTGCGTTGCTGGCACCCGTGTGACCGTCCAGAGTGTGCTGGAGTTGGTGCGCGTGTGATAACGAATGCTGCTATTTACGGTGCCTCAGCGGACTGACCTACGACGTAGCACGCATTTCACGGCTGTGGCGGTTCATCCCTGCTTGTTCTGCGTTCTAACAGGGCCGGCAGTTGTTTGGCCGATGCGTAGCGTGTGCGGGATCAGGTGCTGTTCGGGCTTGTGCCGTTTAGGGTCGGCGATCGCGCGAAGGAGTATCTGGACTGCTGTCCGGCCCATCAGATACCAATCGATTTGGTGATAGGTCAGGCCGGGAATTTCCTCGCCCCCCGCCCCAATGACGCTCACGTCTTCCGGCACGCGCACGCCCCGTCGTCGCAACTCCACGATCGCAAAGTTCGCCAGCGTGTTATTGAAGCAATACAGGGCCGTAGGCGCCGGAGACAGACCCAGGAACCGATCGGTCATCAGGCTCGCACCGGATTCAGTCAACTCGGTGCTGATCTCCCATTGCCGGCGGCGTGCCAGGCCCGCTTCCCGCAGTCCTTTGCGATACCCCAGAAGCCGCCAGCGGTTCATGTCGATCCGGTTCCAGTGCGCGTAAGCAATCCGTCGGTGTCCGAGCCGTGCCAGGTACTTGATCGTGTCGCAGGCACCTTCCGCGCAATCGTCGCGGATGGCGTGAATGTCTGGCACGTTCGCGTCCGAGTCGAGGAGGATCGTCGCCAATCCCGAGGCGGCCAAGCGCCGCAGCATCTTTTCCTCATCGTAAGAAACGCAGATCAGCCCCCGCAACCTTCCGTCCTGGCTGAGAGCCTGAACGACCTTGCGCCACTCATGGGTCTGCGTGTGCTGGACCACCAGTTGGAACCCCTCGCGGCCCGCTTCCGCCAAGGCGCCCTGTAACATCAACCCGCTGATCGAGCGGTTCGCAACTTCTGCCTGCCCATTGGTGGCGACAAATTCGGTCTGCACATAACCCAGGAGTGTTGATTCGACACCCCGGATCTGTCCGGCCATTCGCGGGGCGTGTGTGAACGTGCCACGGCCACGGATCTTGACCAGCAACCCTTCGAGTTGCAGCCCTTCAGCCGCCAGCCGCACCGTCTCACGGCTGACACCCAACTGTTCGGCCAACTCAACCTCGGTCGGCAGCTTGCCGTTCAAGAAGCGGTCCTCGGTGATCGCTTTCCGCAGGGCCTGTTCGACTTGAGCCACCAGGCTGAGCGGCCGGTTCACACGGTCGAATGGGGTCGAACGGCCCGCTTTGGCGCGACTACGGTTGCTGGGTTTTCTCACCTCGTCACTCCCAAATTGGACCTATTTCACAAGCTACACAATCGATTGGTGTAGCAGGCATTAGGTATAGTAACGGCTGAGCGACGCGGGTAGTGTGGCATTTATAAAGTGTGCCAGAAGTCGGGAATCACTTTCGACTGGGCGTACTTCGAGGAGGACTTTCATGATTCGTCTCAATCATCGCAGTGGCTTCACGCTGATCGAATTGCTGGTGGTGATCGCCATCATCGCCATTCTGATCGGGCTGCTCTTACCAGCTGTGCAAAAGGTCCGCGAGGCCGCCGCCCGCATGACCTGCACCAACAATCTCAAACAGATCGGCTTGGCCACCCACAACATGGCGGACACGAACGGCAGTCTGCCGCCAGCCGTCGTGCCCAACGCCCAAGCCGTCACATTCCTGCCTAACGGCGATGTGAACCCCAATGATTGGTGGAACATGAAGACCCCGAGTCCGTATCGGGGGCTGAACTACACCGTGTTCCAACACCTGCTGCCGTACATCGAGCAGGGCAACGTCTTCAATACCCTGAATCCGAGGTTGCACAACGGTGGCACCTCCAGCACCAATCCTTTTACGTACACCACAGCACCCAAGACCTATATCTGCCCTTCGGACCCCTCGAACCAGAACGGCAAGGCGGCAGGCAATAGCTTTTTAGCCCAGGCGAATGGCACAGTTGGTTCTTACGGAGCCAACTACAACGTCTTCGGGGATGGCATTAACAGCGAAACCACTTGGAACCCGAACGGGGTGAAGGGCTACACCCGAATTCCGGCCTCGACTCCCGACGGCCTCAGCAACACGGTCTTCTATACCGAGATGTTCGCCACCTGCCGGTTGAGTCCGACTTCTGGGACGGTCGCCACGAGCACGTGGTACCATTCCAACAGTTGGCTGCGCCCGATCGTCTGCACCAATGCCGCGTACAAGGAGCCGTGGGAAATTAACAGCTACTCTCAATGCCTGAAGTTCCAGGTGCAACCCGTGTGGAATAACGGGTGCGATTCCGCTCGTGCCCAGTCCGGGCACACGGGGGGTATCAACGTCTGCCTCGGGGACGGTAGCGTGCGCTTCGCCAGCGCCGGCATCAGCGCCGCGACTTGGGCCAATGTCTGCCATCCGGCTGATGGGCTGGTCGTGGGGAGTGACTGGTAGTTGGCTGCGCGGAGCGAAAGTGTCCTGTCGCTTGGACGCCCGACTTCTCATCGAAGCTGGGCGTCCAAGCGGCGGGTTGTTGTCGTTGTCATCCTCATACAGTTCGGAGATTGACCATGTCTCGCTCAGGATTTCGCCGCACGGTTTTCGGTGCGCTGTGCCAGGGAATGACCCTTCTGCTCGTGGTGGGCTGTGCCACGAAAGAGGAGATGCCCAAGACGTATGCCGTCAAAGGCAAGGTGGTGCTGAAAAATGGCAAACCGCTCGCGGGTGGTTTCATCACCTTCACGTCGATCGCCAATGACGAGCAAAGGGCTTACGGGGACGTCGCCAAAGACGGTACATTCACGCTGGACACCGTCGCCCTCACGAGCAAGGCCCGCAGTGAGAGGCTCGCCGGCGCCGTCGAGGGAGAATTCAAAGTGACCATCCGTCCCAGTGGATCTGTCGATGACGGTTCCGGTGGTCCGCCCATCGGGGGTGGAAAGCCGGCGTTTACACTTAAGAAGAAGTACAAGATCGAAGCGAAGGAGAACAACGAGATTACCGTAGTCGTGGAATGAACAGCCGCGATAGGATTGGTTCTTGGCGGCCCCTACCGAGAGAGGATCAGACCGGCAATCATGGCCACCTCCCGTTCGACAAAACTGCCGACCCCTAATCGTGTCCAGTCCGCACGGGGCATTCGCCGCTGGTTCTTGCGTAGTGGCTTGCTCGTGACGGTTCTGGCACTGGGTCCGTTCGCCTGGCTCGAATGGCAGCGTTCGGACGCGAGTCATACGGGACAAGAGGCCGTCCGCCTCGCCAAGCAGGGTCGCTTTCGTGATGCCGAGCCGAAGCTTCGCGTCGCGTTGGAGTACGACCCGGACAACATCGAACTCCTCAAGACGTTGGCGCTCGGTCTGCTTGGCACGGAAAAACTGGCCGAGGCCGAACTGGTACTAACACACTGGTGTCAAGTGTCTCCAGAGCAAGCGGAACCCTACAGGCTACGTATGGACCTGCGGCACCAAAACGCACTGCTGGCCAAGCCCGTAGCCGAACAGCAGCGGCTCAAGGAAATGGCCTTGGCGGACGGGCAGCGTGCGATCGAACTGGATTCCAACGACGACTCGACGGCGAGAAAAGTCGTTTGGCTCTGTCTGGCAAGTGGACGGTTTGAAGACGCGGACCGTGTTTGCCGCCGGTCTCTCCAACGTCAACCGGACGATCCGGAGTTGCTCTACCTACAATCTCGGGTGTGCCACGCCCGTGGTGCCAACGCGGAAGGGCAACAACTGCTCAACAAGCTTCTTTCTCATCGCCCCCAATTCACGCCCGGTCTCCTGCTCCTTGCGATCCTCCATTACGAGGCGGACGAAGCGGAACGAGCGATCCCACTCCTACGGCGTGTGATCGCGGAAGGCGGTGCCTCGCACAAGGAGGCTCGTTACCATTTGGGTCTGGCCTTGGCACGGGCGGGCCATGCTGAGGAAGCGCAGCGCGTGCTGGCCGGGGTCGCGTTAGACAACTTTGAGAAAGACACAGCCCAACCTGGTGTGCCGGAGAGCCTAGCCAGGCGAGTCCGACTGGCCGAACTGCTTTTCAGTGGCGGCCGGGTTGACGAGGCGTTCGCCTTGCTACAAACCGTGCTTGGCGAGGATCCGGGTTACGCCACCGCACACCGACTTCTGTCTACTTACTACAGCCAGAAAGGCGAGTCCGCGAAGGCGATTGAGCACCGGCGGTTGGCGGGACGAGACGGGGTGACACGGTGAAAAGAACCGTTCATTCAATCTGGTTTCACGTAAGCGTAGCAATAGTAACTGCTGGCGCTGCCCTGTTGTATTTTCTCCTGTTCCCCATCACACCGCCTTCCCATCCCGTCGTTGTACCGCAACACTCGGCAACGCAGTCCCCTGGAGTCCCCTGGTTCGTGGACATCACCGCTGCCAGCGGAATCGGGTTCCGGCACTTCGACTCGGCCACGCCACAGAACTACATCCTGGAGACAATGGGCGGCGGCCTGGGCTGGATCGACTATGACAACGACGGCTGGCTCGACCTGTTCTGCGTCCAAAGCGGCCCCGTCCGTCCGGCGTCCGCCGGTGGTCCACTCCCAACGAACAAGCTATATCGGAACAACGGTGACGGGACGTTCACCGATGTCACCGAAGCGGTCGGCTTGGGCCGCGCGGGATTCGGCATGGGCTGCGCCGTCGGCGACTACGACAACGATGGCTTCGACGATCTCGTTGTGACCTATTGGGGGGGTGTCATCCTCTACCACAACGAACCCGATGGCCACGGCGGGCGGCGCTTTGTGGACGTGACCGCCACGGCGGGACTACACAACCCTCATTGGGCCACGAGTTGTGGCTGGGGCGACATCGACGGCGATGGCTACCTGGATCTTTACGTGTGCAATTATGCCGAAATCGATCTCGCCAATTACCCAGTCTGCGAGCACGGCCTCAAGAAAGTGGTCTTCAGTTGTGCGCCGAACCATTTCCCAGCGGTGTCTCACCGACTTTATCGCAACCGGGGTGACGGGACGTTTGCCGACGTGACCGAATCGTCCGGCATCGCTGCCGCGTCACCTGCGCCCGGACTCGGTGTGGTCCTCACCGATCTCGACGGCGACGGGCGGATTGACATTTACGCGGCCAACGACATGCGGCCAGCTTACCTTTTCCACAACCAGGGCGGCGGGAAGTTCGTCGAGAAGGGCGTGTTCAGTGGCTGCGCACTGGGGTCGGGCGGTGAGAACATCGCGGGCATGGGCGTCGATGCGGGCGACGTGGATGACACGGGCCGACCCTCCCTGTTCGTGACCAATTTTTACGGTGTGCCGAACGTCCTCTACCTGAACGCAGGCCGCATGTTGTTCCGCTATGGAACGCACCGCTCCGGTCTGGGAGTGCCGAGTATCGACCGACTCGGCTTTGGCACGGTCTTCTGCGATGTCGATCTGGACGGCCGGCTCGATCTCGCCGTTGCCAACGGCCACGTCGAACGCAATGCCGTTGAGGTCTATGGCGCGCCCTACGCTCAAGCGGCACAGCTTTTTCTGGGTCAGGGGTCGGGGCGCTTCCGGGACGGCTCCGCCGAGGTAGGCGCCTATTTCCGGGAGCCGCGCGTCGGCCGTGGGCTGGCCTGGGCGGACTTCGACAACGACGGCAAGCCCGATCTGGCCTTTAGCCACAACGGTGGCCCGATCGCACTTTTACACAATCGCACGGAGACGGCCAACGGTTGGTTGCGTCTTGAACTGATTGGAGACGGCAAGAAGAGCAACCGCAACGCGATCGGGGCGCGGGTCGAGATTGAGACCACTGCCGGCAAGCAGGTACGGTTCGTGAACGGCGGCGGCAGCTATTTGTCAGCGAGCGACCGGCGTTTGCTCGTCGGGCTTGGCGCCGCGCGACGGGCGGAGCGCGTCACGGTTCGCTGGCCCTCGGGGCGCGAGCAAACCTTCACCAACCTGGAAGGTCAACGCTGGTGGCGGCTGCGCGAAGCGGCGGCGCTCCCCGAAGCCGTTGAACCAAAACCACCCTCGAAGAGCCGATGACGCCACGGCCACCGCCGCAACATCCATCAACTTCCCGACTCGCAGTCCGAAACGAGACACACCTGTCTAGACTCGGCAACGCCGAGACCTATTTCCTCGTCGGCGATGCGTTGGGCGAAGCGATAAAGAAGCTGTGTACGATGGCGGGGAAGAAGTAACTTATCACGCTACACACCCCGGACTGGAAGTGTGTTGACTCGCTGCGTGCTGGATTGGCAAGAAAGTTACGGGCAAGTGGGTTGGAAAAATCTTGTAGTGCATGGCGAATAGTGGCTTGACATGCCGATAGATGTCAGTTCAAATCCAGCGCAGTGTTGCAGTATAACTAGTTCGGCGGCGGAGGCACGTCGGATGGGGTGGTTCTCGCGGGTCAAGGAGTGGGCGATCCGCGACCCTATCGCCCGTGTTGAGGACGACCGACTCGGGTCGCTCGTCCTCAACACGGGCGGTACTGATGGGTGTTGGGTGGCCCGTGTCACCCATCAAGGACGGCCGGTGACTATCGAGATCGGTGGCCGGTACGAGCCGGACCCGGCGCTCGTTGCCCGCGCCCGCGCATTACTGGCGGGGTTTGATGGATTCGCGGCCGAGGTGGGCGGTTTCCTCGCAGCGGAGGCTGGCCAGGCCGAGTGGGCCGTGTTCGCCGACGAGTTTCGGGCGCTGGTCATCCGGGACGTGTGCCTGTTCTGGCCGCGCCGCCCGAAGGACGGAATGGTGTTCTTCGACGGCCCGACGGAATGGCGGTGCTGGCGGTGCGACATCATCGACCGCCGACCGACGTGCCTCGGGTATGACAGCTAAGCACGTCGCCCCAGGCGCTGCATCAGACCGGGCCGCCACATTGGTTTCTGGGACTTTATAGCTCACTGAGGCGGCCCCGGCTGCTGAGCTTGGTCGTTCTGGCTCGCCCAAGTCCGGCAAACCCTGGCCGTCATCGACGGGTCCGGGGTGCGGTTCATCCGGATTGACGCCGCCCAGGAACGGTATGTCGCAATCCGTCACGACTCCGTTTTGAGTACAATAGTTTCATTTGCTCCGAGGGCGAACGATGCACGACCGGATCACAACTCATCCGCAAATCCACTTCGGCAAGCCGTGCGTTGCGGGCACACGGGTTACCGTTCAGAGTGTGCTGGAGTTGGTGCGTGAAGGCGTTACTTCCGTGGACATTCGCCGCGATTACTATCCCGACCTGTCGAGTGACGACATCCGCGCGTGCGTGCAGTACGCCATTGACTTGATCGCGCTCGAAGACATCCGTTTGGCGGAAACGGTATGAAACTCCTGGCCGACCAGGACGTTTACGCCGCGACGGTCCAGCTCATTCGTGGGTTGGGACACGATGTGGTAACGGCCTCCGAACGAGGCATGGCGCAGGCTGCCGACTCCGAGTTGTTGGCCGTCGCGCAGACGGAGGGGCGGGTGTTCGTCACCCGCGATCGGGACTACGGCGGGTTGGTGTTTGTTCAGGCGCTAGGCACCGGCGTGTTGTACTTGAGAGTGCTACCATCGACCTTGCAGGCCGTCCATAACGAGTTGGTCCGGGTGCTTGGGTTGTACCGCGAGGAGGAATTACGGGGCGCATTCGTGGTCGTCGAACCGAGTCGGCACCGGGTTCGGCTGGCCGTAACAGGAGATACCCCATCTTCGTAACATGTTTCTGTCAGCGACTTTTCACGCAAGATTTGCATGTGTTATACATTACGCGGCCAGGAGTGATACGTCTTTGAAGGTCTGGAACTTCAGGGTCATCAGCGACTTGAACTCGTCGGCGTGCTGGGTGGGTACT
>JAYVXO010000196.1:0-13032 GCA_043785105.1 Fimbriiglobus sp. | reverse complement strand
GACCGCGAAGTGGCAGATCGTCCAGGATGCCGTCCGCGCGTACCGAACGACTCCGCGATACCGCCTTCAAAATGCCGCGACTGCGTAACTCCTAATATCCACCAGTTAGCAATGACTTATTTGGTTTATCCGGGCGCGACCCATCGACGGTTTGAGCATTCTCTCGGCGTCATGGAATTGGCGGGTCGAGTCTTCGATGTCGTAACTCATGAAAGAAACCTGCATTCCGATACCGCCCGTGAAGTCGTGCCGCGCACTGAACTTTCGTATTGGCGAAAAGTTGTGCGAATGGCGGCACTCTGCCACGACATTGGCCACCTTCCGTTCTCACACGCCGCAGAAAAAGAATTGCTTCCCGAAGGGTGGGATCACGAAAGGTTGACTGATGAGTTGATCCTGAGCGAAAAAATGTCACCCCTATGGGAATCGATCCATGTTAACCCAAAAGATGTGGCGATGCTGGCTATAGGGCCGAAGAAATTTGGCCCCAAAAAACACCGACAAGCGGCATTTTCTCCGTGGCAAGCCATACTCGCTGAAATCATCGTTGGTGATGCATTCGGAGTTGACCGGATGGATTACCTGCTCCGAGACTCATTCCATGCCGGGGTCGCTTACGGCAAGTTCGATCATTATCGACTAATCGACACGCTAAGAATCCTACCTCACAAGCAATCCGGTGAAGCCACCTTGGGAATCGAAGCGGGAGGTCTCCATTCCGCCGAATCCTTACTGTTGGCCCGCTATTTCATGTACACGCAACTCTATTTCCACCCGGTGCGGCGTGTCTACGATTATCACTTGCTAGAATTTCTCAAGGCGTGGCTACCGAACGGGCGATTCGACACTGAGCTAGATGGTCATCTTGCCATGACGGACAACGAAGTGAATTCAGCGATGATGATAGCGGCTTATGACGGCGGAAAACCCGGCCATCGTCATGCCCATGCTGTTTATTGCCGTGACCATTTCAGGCTGTTTTACGAGAGGAATGCCAAGGATGTCCGTGTCAATCCGAAAGCCGCCGCCGCCGTGGCAGAGAAAGCGATTGGCAAGTTCGGGGAAAATAGTGTACACTCATCCATATACTCGGAATCGAACAGGAGAGTCGATTTCCCGGTGCGACTTTCGAGTGGAGACGTTGTATCGAGTCTTGATGAATCCACGGTTCTTTCCAATATTCCTGTCGTGATGGCCGAGTATGTGTACGTTTCGGCTGATAGACGACAGGAAGCGGAAAAATGGGTCAAGGACGAAATCGACAGCATCATTAAGCCTAGCATTGAAGAAGAACCATGAACGATTCCCAACGGGAAGCACTGTTGCTCGACTTCGTCCGCCGACTGAAAGAGGCCGACAGTTGGTGTGGGGAGACGCACATCCAAAAATCGACTTACTTTCTCCAAGAGTTCACGAGGGTTCCGCTGGAGTTAAACTATATCTTTTACAAACACGGGCCTTACTCCTTCGACTTGAACGACAAGTTGACTGCTCTCCGAGGCAATGCGCTAGTTGAATTGCGATCCCACCCTCCCTACGGCCCTCATCTCCATGCTTCTGACACCGCGAATGAGTATCTGAAACTTTTCCCGAAGACGATTCGTGAATTCAAGTCGGAGATGGATTTCATCGTCGAGAAACTCGCGTCCAAAAACGTCGCAGAATTGGAGCGGCTCTCAACCGCCTTATACGTTCAATTAGAAAATCCCGCTGGAACCGATGCAGATGATGCCACGGAAATTCACCGGCTCAAACCCCACGTCTCAAACGAAGAAGCACTTGATGCCACTTGCGAAGTGAAACGTTATAAGAACGAGTGGGTCGCACACCATACCCGGAATCTGCAAAAAACGTTAGGTTAAACGGGGTGTTGGTAGTAGGGTACGGACCGTGCAAGCGAGTGGTTGCAGGTTCGATCCCCGTAGCGTCCGCTTTTTCACGTCTCGTTGGTGCGCCATGAAAACTCTCCTGTTGATCGTTGCTGTCCTGATCGCGGTTGGCTCCGCTGCCAACGCGAGTGAACCTCCGTTGGGGGTGTTCACCCATCATGCGGATGTCGGGAGCGTGCTTCATCCTGGTCAGTCCACGTTTGATTCAGCCGCGAAGACTTACACCGTGACTGGCAGTGGGGAGAACATGTGGTTTGCGAAGGATGCGTTTCAGTTCGTCTGGAAGACGGTGGAGGGGGACGTGTCGGTTGCGGCGGACATCGGGTTTCAGGGGGCGGGAAAAGACCCCCATCGCAAGGCGTGCTTGATGATCCGGCAGAACCAGGATGCCGACGCGGCCTACGTGGATGTGGCGGTTCATGGCGACGGTTTAACCTCGCTTCAATTCCGCGACGCGAAGGGGGCGAACACGCACGAGGTGCAAGCCAACGTGGTCGCGCCGGTGCGGGCACAACTGGTCCGGCGTGGGAAGTACACGCTACTGTACCTGGCCGCCAAGGGCGAGGCGTTGAAGTTCTCCGGGTGTGCGGTGCGGGTGGCGTTTGATGGGCCGGTGTCCGTCGGCCTCGGCGTGTGTTCGCACAACAAGGACGTGTCCGAAACGGCGGTGTTCTCCAACGTGGAGGTGGCCACGAAACTCCCGGACGTGAAGAAGCCGACGCTTTATAGCACACTGGAAACGCAGGCGATGAACTCGACCGATCGCAAGGTTGTGTTCGTGACCCCAACCAAAATCGAAGCACCGAATTGGTTGACAGATAACAAAACGCTGGTCTACAACAGTGGCGGAAAGCTGTACCGCGTGCCGGCCACGGGCGGCAAGCCGGAGGTGATTGATACCGACTTCGCCATCCGGTGCAACAACGACCACGGGGTGTCACCGGACGGCAAGCAGTTGGTTATCAGCGATCAATCGCAATCGGATCGCAAGTCGCGGATTTACACGCTGCCGGTGACGGGCGGCAAGCCGACGCTGGTGACGCCGAACGGCCCGTCGTACTGGCACGGCTGGTCGCCGGACGGCAAGACGCTGGTCTTCTGTGGCGAGCGTGGCGGCGAGTTCGACGTGTACAGCATCCCCGTCGGTGGCGGCAAGGAGACGCGGTTGACGACGGCCAAAGGACTCGACGACGGCCCGGAGTATTCGCCGGACGGCAAGCACATCTATTTCAATTCGGACCGCACTGGAATGATGCACCTGTGGCGGATGCTCGCCGACGGCAATGAGCAAGAGCAAATCACCAACGACGAGTTCAACAACTGGTTCCCGCACCCGTCGCCGGACGGCAAAACGCTGGTGTTCCTCTCTTTTGATAAAAGCGTGAAGGGCCACCCGGAGAACAAGGACGTGACGCTGCGACGGATGACTTTGGCGGATCAAAAGATCGACGTGCTGGGGCGATTTTTCGGCGGCCAAGGGACGGTCAACGTGCCGTGCTTCTCCCCGGACAGCCGCCGGATCGCGTTCGTGACCTATCAACTGATACCATAGTTACACGTCGTCGGAGTAGAGCGTGTCAGAAGAAGTGCCAGAGTGTGAGCGTGGAGAGTGTGAGCGTGAAGATCGACCTGTTTGACACTCTCCACGCTCCACACTCACACTCTGGCACTTCATATTGGGTCACGTCATGAACCTCAGCGTGTTCGATTTGTTCAAGATTGGCATCGGCCCGTCTAGCTCGCATACGGTCGGGCCGATGTTGGCGGCGTATCGGTTTGCGTGTGGGCTGCGGGATGTGGGGACGTTGGCGACTGTCACGCGGGTTGTTGTCGATCTGTACGGTTCGCTGGCGCTGACGGGTCGGGGCCATGCGACGGACAAGGCGGTCATTCTGGGGTTGTGCGGCGAGAAGCCGGATAGCGTGGATGCGGACAACGTGGACGCATTGGTCGATCTCGTTCGGGCCGGGGAAGCGTTGCGGATTGCGGGGTCACACCGGGTGGCCTTTCACGAGGCACGGGACTTGGTGTTCCACAAATCGGAGTTCCTCCCGTTCCACCCCAACGGCGTGCGCTTCACCGCACTTGATGCCCGTGACAAGCCGGTGTCACAAGAGACGTATTATTCGGTCGGTGGTGGGTTCGTGGTACGGGAAGGTGAAGTAGCAGCGGCGGGCGGTGGCGATGAACAGCCGATGAAGCACGAGTTCACGTCGGCGAACGACTTGTTGGCGATTGGTAAAGCGACCGGGTTGCACATCGCGGACATTGTTGCGGCGAACGAGCTGGCTTGGCGACCCGCGTCCGAAACTAATGCGAAGCTGGATCACATTTGGGCGGTGATGGAAGCCTGCATCGAACGCGGCTGTCGTACCTCGGGCATCCTGCCGGGTGGACTAGACGTGGAACGGCGGGCGGCCAAAGTTTACCAGCATCTCATCAGCAAGTCGATGATTCAAGACCCGCTATTGCACCTCGATTGGGTCAGCTTGTTTGCACTCGCGGTCAACGAAGAAAACGCGGCGGGTGGCCGGGTCGTGACGGCGCCGACCAACGGCGCGGCCGGCGTGGTCCCGGCGGTTCTGGCGTATTACATGCGATTCATGCCCGGCGCGACGAGCGACGGGATGAGACGATTCCTGTTGACCGCCGCGGCCATCGGGATGCTGTACAAACGCAACGCCTCACTCTCCGCCGCGGAGATGGGGTGCCAGGGCGAAGTCGGCGTGGCGTGCTCGATGGCAGCAGCGGGACTGGCCGCCGTGATGGGCGGCACGAACGAACAGATCGAGAACGCCGCCGAGATTGGCATGGAACACAACCTCGGGCTGACATGCGATCCCATCGGCGGGCTGGTGCAAGTGCCTTGCATCGAACGCAACACGATGGGTGCCGTGAAAGCGATCAACGCCGCCCGCCTCGCGGTCATCCACGGCGACGGCCGCCACCGCGTGCCGCTCGACCGCGTCATCGAAACGATGCGGCAAACCGGCATCGACATGCAAGGCAAGTACAAGGAAACCTCCCTCGGCGGCCTCGCGGTCAACGTCGTGGATTGTTGAAAGTCAACCCAACCCCTATCCCCCTCCCCGCAAGCGGGGGCTTCCTTCTTCCTTCCCCCCGTCTGCGGGGGGACCGAGGGGGGTTGATGGCTGCCTCCCGTAGTGGTGACGGTTTTGCTTCGTGTGGCTGGTTTGACCCCACCCCGGCCCTCCCCGCAAGCGGGGAGGGAGGAAGAGCGGTCTTCGCTCTCCGCTTCGGAGAGGGGCTGGGGGTGAGGTGGATTTCATGACACGTTCGATTTGCATATCATTTCCTGCATGAACACCTACACGCAACACCTGCCGGATTACCTGAACGCTGCCGTCGAAGCGGCCCGCATGGGGGCGGCGATTTTGGAACAGTGGCGCTCGAAGTTTAAGGTCCGCGAGAAGGCGCGGGCGGACCTCGTGACCGAAGCGGACGTGGCGTCGCAGGTTGCCATCAAAGAGCTTTTGCTCGGTCGTTTTCCGGACCACCTCTTTGTTGGTGAAGAAGACGCGGTCGGCAAGACGATCGAAGAAACCCGCCCGCCGTTGGACGCGCCGCCGGTCTGGGTAGTCGATCCGCTTGATGGCACGGTGAACTACGTTCACGACGTTCCGGCGTATTGCGTGTCGATCGGGTTGTACATTGCCGGCAAGCCAACCGTCGGGGTGATCTACGACCCGCGCATGAACGAACTCTTCACCGCCGCGACGGGGCACGGCGCGTTTTTGAACGGCGAGCGCATCCACGTCAGCCCCTGCCCGACCATCCGCGACGCCCTGATTTCGACCGGCTTCCCGTCCAACTTTGAAGCCCAGATGCGCAACCTCGAAGCGTGGAAGAAAGTCACGTACCACGCCCAAGCCCTGCGGCGAAGTGGCTCGACCGCACTGAACCTCGCCTACGTCGCCGCCGGGCGGTTCGACGGCTATTGGGCCTATGACAACTACGCCTGGGACGTGATGGCCGGCGCCGTCCTCGTGACCGAAGCCGGCGGCGCCGTGACAGCAGTCACGGGCGGAGCTTACGACCCCTTCCGCATGGACATTTGCGCCACCAACGGCGCGATTCAGTTAGAATTGGTGAAGATTCTCAACACGCCGTTCGCCTTAGCCTAATGGAGCCAATCATGGAGACGAGTGAAATGGGACGAGTCACTGTCGAAGTTACGCTTAGCAACGTTGGCGATTTGTACGAGGTCAGTCGTGGAAAACTCCTACGCGAGCAGGTTCGCAAAGTCATGGTGAAAGACGCGCTCATCGACACAGGGGCTACTACGATGGCATTGACCCCGAGTCTGATCAAACAGCTTGGTCTTGTGAAGCAGTTCGAGAAGCGGGCTATGACGGCGAGTGGGTCTGTAACAGTGAATGTTTACGATCTTGTCCGCGTTGACATATCTGACCGGCATGCGATGGTAGAACCGATCGAAGTGCCCGAGGGCAACCCTGTACTCATTGGTCAGGTTCCTTTGGAACTGATGGATTGGGTCGTCGATGTACAGGGTCGCAAACTGATCGGCAACCCGGCACACGACGGGCAGCATGTGCTTGAATTGCTGTAACACTTCGTGGCGACTACAATTCCCCGCATGAACACCAAAACTAAATACGTCATCGTGATTCCCGACGGGTGTGCGGACGAGCCGGTCGAGGCGCTCGGCGGGTTGACGCCGCTGCAAGCCGCGAAGCTGCCGCACATGGACCACGTCGCGCGAATGGGCGTCGTGGGGCGGGCGAACAACGTGCCGGCGTCGTTGACGCCGGCTTCGGACGTGGCCACGTTGTCGCTGTTCGGCTACGACCCGCTCAAGGTTTACACGGGTCGGGCGCCGTTAGAGACGGCGGCGATGGGCATCAAACTCGGGCCGAACGATTGGGCGATTCGGTGCAATTTAGTGTACGCCCCTGACGGCCACATGCGTGACTTCACGGCGGGTCACATCACGCCCGAGGACGGCAAGGAACTGATGGCGGCGATCCAATCGGAACTCGGTGGCCGCGACGTTGCGGGCGGCACGTTGGAATTTCATGCCGGAGTCAGTTATCGCAACATCCTCGTGTGGCGTGGGCACTCTTCGACGGCACCGTTCGAGGGCATGAAGGCGCAACCGCCGCACGACATTCCGGACCGCCCGGTTGCGGATTACCTTCCGCAAGGGCCGGGTGGTGATGTTCTCGTACCGCTGATGGAGGCGAGCAAAGCGATCCTGGCCGCGCACCCGGTCAACAAGCGACGAATTGCGGAGGGCCAAAAACCGGCCACGCAGATTTGGCTGTGGGGCCACGGCAAAGCGCCGCACGTCGAACCGTTTCTCGATGTGTATGGGCGAACCGGCGCGATCATCTCGGCGGTCGATCTCGTGCGGGGCGTGGGCGTGTTGTTGGGATGGCACCGCATCGACGTGCCGGGGGCGACCGGGTACCTGGACACGAATTATGTGAACAAAGGCAAGTACGCGATCGAAGCCCTCGGCGCGTTCGACCTCGTGTGCGTCCACGTCGAAGCACCCGATGAGGCGTCCCACGAAGGGCGTGCGGATGAGAAGGTGCGTGCGTTGGAGCAAATCGACCAACACATCGTCGGGCCGCTACTGGAGGCGTTGCCGAAGTACCACAACTACCGCATCCTGATCGAACCGGACCACCGAACCACGTTGAAGACCCGTGCCCATGCTTATGGCGCCGTCCCGTTTGCGGCGGCGGGGCACGGCATTCCGGCAATGGGCCAAACCCGCTACGATGAACCCACCGCCGATGCCGCCGGGCTTTCGTTCGACCCCGGATGGCACCTGATGCGTTGGTTTTTGGGGAATTAACATGACCCGCGTGCTCTTCGGTTTGGTGTGTCTCGGAATGATGTGCGGGGTTCAGACTCAACAGGGAACCGCCCAAGATGCGGCCACGAGCGTGAAGCTGCGGTGGTTCGGCATGTCGATGTTTCAACTGGAAACCACGGCCGGCAAGAAGGTCGTTTTCGACCCGCACGCCATCCCCGAGTTCGGGCGAAACCTCGTGCAGGCGGACGTGATCCTTTGCTCGCATTTGCACAGCGACCACACGCAGACCAGCATCGTCGAGAACGCCAAATCAGCCCGCCTGTTCTTCGGCGTCGAGCAATCCAAGAAAGGCCGCTCGCCGGAGTGGAAAGCGGTCAACGAGAAAGTCGGCCAAATCTCGATTCGCGCCGTAGGGCTTTACCACGACAACGACGACGGCTTGGTGCGCGGCAAAGTCAGTGCCTTCATCGTGGAATGTGACGGCTTGAAGTTCTGCCACCTCGGTGACCTCGGCCACGAGTTGACGCCCGCCCAAGTCAAAGCGATCGGCCCCGTGGACGTGCTGATGGTGCCGTGCGGTGGGATTTACACGGTCAACGGCGACGGTGCCAAGCGCGCCGTCGCCAAACTGAAACCCCGCCTTTACGTCCTCCCCATGCACTACGGCGTCCCCGGCTACGACGAACTGCTCCCCCTCGACGAGTTCCTCGACGGCCCCACCGCCGTCAAGAAATTCCCCAACACCAACGAACTCGTGATCCCCCTCGAACTCAAAGCCGACGCCCCCACAATCGTGGTGCTAGGCTGGACGCCGCCGAAAAAGTGACGGCGTTGCAACGACGACAGGTAGCAGGCGTCCATTCTGTAGAACTCATTTTCATCATTGATGTGAGACCACCATGCGACGGGTCATTCGAGAGTTGGCCATCGGGGTTGGGATCGTCATTTTGCTAATGGCGATGGCAGTGACCTACGAAGGGGTTCGCATGATGATCGTTCACAACAGACTCCAAGCACTTCGCCCGACCGATGCCAAAGAGTTGCCGTATGTTGCGGACAAGTTGCACGACTACAACCGCTTCGTCCGGATCGGTGCTGTCGTGGCGGTGCTGAATGTGGGTGCGGACGAATCGACGGTCCAGCACCTCGTCGCCGGCTTGGACGATACTGACCCTCGGATCCGGGAGTATTCGGCCTACGCCCTGGCGCACAATCCACAAGTTGCCCACGTTGCGATTCCGCGTCTCGTTCAAAAACTCGACGATTCTAGAGTGGCCGATTTGGCGGCCTTTGTGTTGGGTTCGATCGGCGCCCCGGCGAAAGAAGCGATCCCGAAAATCATCACCCTGATGAACCAGAACCAGGGTCAATCATGCACGGCTTTCATACACGCCTTGGGGCAGTTTGGCGGCGATGCTAAAGCCGCGATCCCGCACCTACAAACGCTGACGCAAGACCCCGATCCCGAAATCAGCAAGGCCGCGACAAAAGCGATTCAAGCCGTCACGAATCCGGCGCCTGTTGTTCCGGCGATTCCACAGAATTAGTGCATCTTCGGCATCATTCTGGCGTCAGGGTTAGCCCGACGCGCCAGTTTTGAAGTTGCGCTTTTTGCGGGACTCGGATTGTTTGTGGCTTCGCATTGAACGAGATTCAGTTCGTTCGGATGGGTGTTGAGTTCGGTTCCGTAGCGTGACTCGGGTAACCAAGGACACCATCGGACTACCCCGAAGGGGTTACATGCAATAGCCCAGGGTCGCGGCGTTTCGCCGCGCACCCTGGGTCGGCCCGGAAAGGGATCTTACCCCGAAGGGGTTACATTTGCGCCACAAGGAACGATGGAACCCCTCCGGGGTACGGCAGGGTGGTGTCGAGAACCCAGGGTGCGCGACGAAACGCCGCGACCCTGGGCTATTCCATGTAACCCCTTCGGGGTAGTCCGAGAGCGCAACTTCAAAACGCGCCAGCGAGGGGTGGTGTCGGGACGGTCCCGCCCCGGTCCGTCACATTGAACAATGTTGGTAAGGCGTAGAACTCGTTTCGGTCGAACCCCTCGCTGGCGCGTCGGGCTAACCAAGACGCAACAGGAAATCTGAACCGGGTCTAAATGCAGATGAAATGCGAGAGAATCGTATGAGTCGTAAACTTCGCTGGCTCGCGATCGGGTTGGGTGTTATCGTCCTCGTCTGGCCTCTGGGAATCAGTATTACCTGAGCGGGGGACGTGAGTCCCCCGAGTGATGGCAACCTCATGACTACCGAGGGTGATTCACTCGGAGGACTCACGTCCCCCGCTCCGAAAAACATCGAGTCTGCAAGCTTCTTACTGCCCGCTCGCACTGCCGCGAGTCACTTTGTAGTTGTTGACGCCGGAGACCATTTTCTTGACGCCGTCGCTGGAACTGTCCATCTCGAATTCGCGGTGGAGTTCGGATTCGAGGACGGTCCCGGTGTCGAGGTCGATGTAGGCGTAGCCCTTCAGCAGGCCGTTGGCGCCACCGGCGACACTACTGCCCGGTGCGGGTTTGATGACGCCTTCGATGCGGATGACGGCTTCCTTTTGGCCGATGCGGGTGCGGGTGCCGAGGTACGTGTACGTCAGTTGTTCGACGTACTTGTACTCGTTCACCTTGCGGATCTTGCGGCCCGGTCCGGTGCCGGGGATGCCGCCTTCATCGGCTGGGGGTGGCGTGTTGGCGCCTTTCGGTTCTTCCGCCGCGTAGCCGATGGCGAAGCGAACGATTTTGTCGGTGCCGGTCCACTTCTGCTGTGGTTTCACCTTGCCGTTGGGAAGCGGGATCGACGCATTTTGGAGGGCTTCCATCGCGTCGTTACTGAACTTACTAAACAGAGCCGCGTACTGGGGCGCACCGCGCAGGTCACTGCGGGTCTTGTAGATTTCGCCGTTGGCTTTGACGAAGCCAAACCCCTGGACCAACTTGATGCTTTGGGCAAGTGCTTCGCGTTGGGGTTTTGGCAGCAACCGGGCCAGGATGTCTTCCTTGTCGTCGCCCGCCGTGGCCTTCAGATTCAGCTTGTCGTAGTTAACTTGCAACAGCGCAACGGAAGCGGATTCGGGGCTAGCTAACACGCTTTCAGTGGCTGTAATTTCGGTTTCCAGCAGAACCCGTTCGTTCTTCTCGGCGCCTTCACCGACTTCAAACTCGTCCAGGTCGCTGCTGGTCGTCAACGTGACGGCCCGCTTGCTGCCGCGTTTGTAGCGGACGAGTAAATCGACTTCGTCGAGGTCCACGGGCGGGCCGCTCAGCTTCACGTTGCCGCCGGGCATCCAGTATTTCGGCACGATGCCGTTGCTGTAGTACGGCTGTGCCCAGTAGGCGCGACCGGATTGCTGGTCGGGGTAGACGATCTCGCCCGTCGCAACTTGCTTGTCCTTGGTGTACTTGTATTCCAGTTTCACTTCTTGGAAGTCGCTGTCGGCGGGTTCCACGCCGGTGCGTTCGGCGCCGGGTGCTCGCTTCTTGGTCGAAGGATCACCGACCCAAACGCCGATGCCGACTTCTTTCATCCGTTGGAACGGGTCCAACACCGTCGCCGAGACCGGAATCCGAATTTTGCCGCCCTTGCGGTAGGCTTGGCCGTACTCGATTTCCGACACCCGCCCGGCCATCAAGCCGGAAACATACTCAGTCGGCACGCCGTAACACACCGATGCGGCGAACACCGCGTTCGACGGGCCACGCACCAACACCGCGACCACGTTGCCGTCGTAGTCAATGATCGGACCGCCGGAGTTGCCCGGCCCGGCCCCACCGCGAATCTGCACGGAGTACAGTTCGCCGTCGTCGTTGATGCGGTTCGTGGAAAAGCTCGTGGTGTTAACCGTGGCTTGCGGGGCGCGAGTGCTGTTGTTCATCCGCGACATCAGCCGGCCGCCTGGGTAACCGATCACGACGAGCGGTTCGAGATCGTTCAGTTCCCGCGACGGGCGAATCTTCAACGGGATCGGCAGGTTGGTCTCGTTGGTAATTTTCAACACCGCGAGGTCGGCTTCCCGGTCCACCGCGAGGATTTCGATGCGGGCGTGCGGGATGATCCGTTCTTGGTTGGTGCCCGGATTGATGTAGATCGTCAGCTTCTTGGGCTTCTGACTACCTGGGTTTTTCATGCTCAGCACGTGGGCGTTCGTGAAGACGAGGTTGTCTTCCATCCCGAACCACCCGCTACCGGACGCCTTGACGCTAGCCGTCTCGCATTCGATGAAAACAGCCGCCGTCTTCGCGCGGGTCAGGGCCAGTTGGTCTGGGGTGTTGCGGTTGCCCGGCGGTGCTTTGACAGCCGGTTTGTCGCCATCGGGCGTCTTGAGCGGTTGCAGCGGCGTGGGCAGCAGGGCTGGTTTCTTGCCGTTGTCATCCTTCGGGCCATCCGGTTCCGGTGTTTCGGCAGGGGTGGTTTTGTCAGTGTCGGTGAGTGCCTTGGCGTCATTTCCCGTTTGCTTGATTGGGGCAGAAACCGTCGTGCCGTCGCCGACAATTGGGCCGGCTCCATTCGGGCTTGGTTGGTTATTTAAGGCCACCGGATTTTCGGCCGTCGTATCCGCTTTGCGGTCCAATTGCCCAAAGATAACCAGTGCAGCCATGCCACCGCCGCCCAAGAGAAGTAAACCCAGCAAGCCACCCGCGATGAGTGGCAGCGGCGACTTTTTCTTCACAGGCTGTTCACGCCCAGATCGGTTGCGAGACGTTGAATCGTCGAACTCGTCGTCATTAACACGAGCCGTCGCGCGCGCAGGCTTCGCGGGAATAGCTTTGGCCACGGTAGGCTTGCCTGCTGTTGGTTTCGCAACACCCGCTGCGGTCACCGACATCATCTCGCCGCACTTTTTGCAGCGAATGGTTTTGCCAATCAGCTCGTCCGAGACCGGGTAGACCGTATCGCAACCCGGACAGGTCATCTCAATAGCCATAACGCAAAACTCCAATCGGGAGCGGGAAAATGAGTGAGGGTCGAACACCGTGAATGTGCTACCTATCCTACTCAGCTACGACGGGAAACGCATTAGGAAAGTTGCTCGTCCGATGGACGGGCGTAGCTAAAAGCTCTGGCTCTCTGTCTACAACGGGGTTTTCGGCCCTGAAGGGGTCGTTCTATCAGCCCAGGGCCATGCCCTGGGAACGACGGAAGGGACGACGATGCGTGTAGCCATCGTCGGGATGGAACGGTCGAGACAGGTCGAAAACCCTGATCGTTGCCCGGTCCCCAGGGCATGGCCCTGGGCTGATATACATTACGCGGCCAGGAGTGATACGTCTTTGAAGGTCTGGAACTTCAGGGTCATCAGCGACTTGAACTCGTCGGCGTGCTGGGTGGGTACTCC
>JAYVXO010000195.1:0-4153 GCA_043785105.1 Fimbriiglobus sp. | reverse complement strand
CGACAATGCCACCGAAGGCGAAGTCCTTTCACGGAAGCGTTGAAGTGAGTGCGTCGTTGGCCAAGTCGAAGCTCAATACCATCGCGGATGAGGTGATTAAACTTCTCAACACTGACCCGAACGCAACGATCCGCATCACGCTAGAGATCGACGCCGACTTTCCCAACGGCGCCAGCGACACCATCAAACGGGGCGTGAGCGAGAACGCCACGAGCCTCGGCTTCAAGGTGAAGGATTGGGAGTAATTTGCCTGGAATGGGTAAAATCTACAGTTTGACCAAACGTAATGCTTACGGATTAACTGAAAAAGGACGGGCCAAACGGCCCGTCCTTTTTCGTTTCACTGTAGCAACCGCGTAGCAATCACTTTTCTTCTCAACTCGACTTCGGCGAAAAACGCCTTATTTACAAGTGCCCCGAGTGGGACTCGAACCTACAACAAGCTGATTAAGAGTCAGCTGCTCTACCAATTGAGCTATCGGGGCCAACGCAATCATTAAATCGGGTTTGTTGTGGTTGTACAAGACCTTTTTTGGGACTTGGGGTGCGGGATTACGGCTTGCGGAGGTGGGTTTCGAGGAACTCGAAGGTGCCTTTGCCGAAGATTTCGTGGCCGCCGGGTTGGAATTCGATCGTGGTGCGGGCGGGGATTTTGAGCTTGTTGGCGTACAGGTAGCGGACTTTGGCGTACTCGTAGGCGATCATTTCGTCGGTGCCGACGCCGTCGTCGTGGCCGCGTTCGACCATGAACGGTCGCGGGGCGATGAGGTTGGCCATTTCGGCGTAGTTGTAGGTGTGCCCGAGGTTGAATTCGAGCATGTCGTATTCCTTGGTAAACAGGTAACTCATCGGCAGTTCCGTGCTGACGATCTTGCCGATCCACTCGTTGAAATCGCCGGAGCAAATGCTGAGGCAGTAGCGTTTCTCGATGGCGGGCACACGCATCGCGGTCTTGCCGCCGTAGCTGAGGCCGTAGAACGCAATGCGTTTCGGATCGACGTTCGGTTGGGTTTCGAGCCAGTCGAGGATGCGTTGGTGTTGGCGGACGATGAAGCTGAACAGCGAGAGCTTGAGCGGGTTCGCTTTGCGGAGAATTTGCCGAAAGTGGGTGTCGAAGATGTACGGGTTTTGTGGTGCGAACACGATGTAGCCTTTGTCAGCAAGGGCGGCACCGAACGAGTTGTAGTATTTCGTGCGTTCCTTCGGGTTGCACACATCGGCGGGCCGACCTTCGAGTCCGTGTTGGCACACGACCGCGGGCCGCTTCTCGCCGGGCTTCAGGTCTTTGGGCAACAGGATGATGCCGTAGGCAAACACGTCGTCGTACACGTCGAGTGTGACTTCGTACCCGGTCCACTTCGGCGTGTCGTAGATTTGCCGCGAACGCGGGTTCAGGGGCATCGTCGGTTCGGGCAACTTGCCGATGGCTTCTTCGTGGAAGTGGTTGCGATACCACTCGCAGGACTGCTCCCACTTCTCGGGCGACGAAGCGTCAGCCTTCTTCCAAAACTCCTTGCGAACCGGCTCCGAGTGCCGCCACAAGTTTTGCGTGTACGCAACGAGTTGGTCGAACTGGCGCTTGTGACGGTCCGGATTGGTCGGGGAAGCTTTCTCCGGCCTGCTTGAAGGTGTAGGACCGAACGGAGGCTTGATACCGAGTGGTTCCAAGACGTGCTCAACATACACCGAATCAACATACGGACCGCTCACATAGAACGCATGTTCCACTTTCAACGCCGGTTCAAAGACCGCACGATACCGAATCGTTTCCGCATATCTCGCGGTCCGGTCGGGGGTTAACGACCCTGGTGCGGAGCCACTCCGACCAAGTTGATTCGGCGTTGTGCGTTTCCAAAATGGCAGATTGGTAATTAAGTCTGGTGTGAACTTTCGCGGGTGAATCATCGTGCCGAGTTCGGCGTCGCCGAACTCGTGGACTCGGTCCCACACGTTGCGGTCGATCGGTTCTTCCCACAGGTTTTCACGTGCGTTGAAGTAGCCTGCGGCGTGGGTCGCGGTGATGCGATCATCCAACGCGCCGGCGTACAACGCGATCATGCCGCCATCGCCGTAGCCGATGACGCCGATTTTCAATTTCGCGTCTTGCTTGTCGAACCAATCGACGGCGGCGAGAACCTTTTGCACCTCGTAGCCCGGCAGCGTGCGGCCCATTTCGTAGGCCATGCGGTGGATGAATTCGCGGTGCGTGTAGTTGGTCCAGCGGTTGAGTCGGGCGTTGCCGGAATACTTGTCGTCGCGGTCGATGAGCGTGGGAATCAGAACGCGGCAGCCGTTGCGGGCGAGGCGAAGGGCGAAATCGTCGCCGGGTTGCAAGCCCGCAAGTTGTTCGGGGTGTTGATCGGCGTGGGGAACAGCGACGACGTTGGCTAACGCTTTGCCTTTCGGTTCGATGAGCAAGCCTTCCGCATCGACGCCGTTCAGCACGGCCCAGCGAACCGCGTGAATCTTGCACCCAACGATTTCAGCCAGCAACGACGGCTGGTCCGGCCCGCCGACGTACTCCAGTTTCGCGGGCAATCGCGGGTCAACGACACCGAGGATGTGCTTCAACCGTTCGCGTTTCTGCGGGATCGCCTTACTGAGTGATTCCTTGGTGGCGAATGTTTCCTTCCACAACTCATCGCGTTTCTTCGGTGCGTTGCTTAACTCGCGGTCGAGGTACTTGTGAATGCCATCGACCATGTGCTTGGCAAGGTCGCCAGGTTCGGTGAGCGGTTTGGTGCCGGGCAGAGGTTCACCTGCGGTCAGCAACGCGGGCGTTGTGAACCATGCGAAAACGAGGGCGATGACGAGTCGTTTTCGCATGGCTGCTTCTCGTGATGCGGTTGGGATGTGCTTAAAAAAGTTCGCGTACTGGTTGGGCTTCGACGACTCGTGTGGGTTTCCCGTTTGGTCCGGGGATTGTCGTCGTGGTGGGGATGCCCATTGCGTGATAAATCGTTGCGACCAGTTCGGAACAGTGAACGGGACGCGACTTCGGTTCGCTGGTTGTCGAGTCCGATTCACCAATGACGCGCCCGCCTTGCACTCCGCCACCTGCAACGATCGCCGTCCAGCAGTTCGACCAGTGATCGCGCCCGCCGTTGCCGTTCAGCTTCGGGGTCCGCCCGAACTCCCCGACCGCGACGACAAGCGTTCTATCCAATCGACCGCTTTCTTCCAACTTGTTCAGAAGGCCAGTAAACGCACTGTCGAAAGTCGGCGCAATTGAATCACTGTAATTCGCAAGTGTTGTGCAGAGAGAACCATTGTCTGCGTGGCAGTCCCAGGAAACGGCATCAAAAATGGCAGGATACATTTGAACCGTAACCATCGGATATAGGGGGTCGTTGAGTAACGTGGCCCAAAAGCAGTCTTCTCCAAACCGGGTCGCACCAAAATTCGGTTCAAATTTGTCATTGATGAGAGAAACGTTGCCTGCTCGCGGCCAAAATTTTGTGCGATTGGGTAAATAAGCAGAACCGAAGCCGTGATCTACGTTGACACCAGCGTCAACTTGGCCAACTGGAATAATTAGGTGGCGGGTATTGTGGATTTTCCATTTTGGGATCAGGTGCGTTATCACGCTCCCGACGCTCGGCCACGATTCGCCGTCGCCGAAGCGTCGCCCGGTGTTCAGCAACTGGAAGCCGTTTTCGTGGATCGGGGCGTGTTCGTGGTGCATCGTGCGGATGAGCGAGAACTTGTCGCTCATCGCGGCCATTTTCGGGAACAGTTCCGTGAAGTGGACGCCCGGTGTTCGGGTGGCGATCGGGCGGAAGGGACTGCGGATTTCGCTCGGGGCGTTGGGCTTGGGATCCCACGTATCGAGTTGGCTGGGGCCGCCCGTTAGCATCAGGAAGATACACGCATCGGCGGTCGCCTTCGGCGAAGTCACGGGGCTGGCCCGCAGTGCCGTGGCGGGAATGGTCGCGGCGAGTGTGGCCGCCGTGGTGGCTTGAAGGAATTCGCGTCGGGTGTGTTTTTGGCCGATCATGATCCGCTCGCAACTTGCGGGAATGGATGGAACGGCCCTATCGTAACGATCCTCGCGGCTCACGCAATCAAAAAGCGACCAATCAAAGAGGACTCACCACAGAGGGCACGGAGAGCCACAGAGAAATCCAAGACATGATTTTTTTCTTCTCTGTGG
>JAYVXO010000194.1:0-34934 GCA_043785105.1 Fimbriiglobus sp. | reverse complement strand
ATAACCAAACGCAAAAATCAAGATTCACCACAGAGACATAGAGAAAACAAATCATGAATTCCTTTCTTCTCTGTGCCTCTGTGTCTCTGTGGTGAATTCTTCTTTCTGGGATCACCATTAGTGGGCTTCGCTGGCCAACTGCTGATCGTATTGGTCCTTCGTCATGAGGTGGGCCAACCCCGCGCCGGGTGCGAGTTGGATCTTCAACATCCACCCCACGCCGTAACAATCGGTATTAATCAGCGACGGATCATTCGCTACCGCCGTGTTCACTTCAAGTACACTTCCGGTGACCGGGGCGTACAGGTCGAACACCGCTTTCACGGATTCAATCTCCCCAAACGGGGCGCCCGCCTGCACGGCTTTGCCCACTTTTGGCAGTTGAAGGTGGGTGACATCTGTTAATTGGTCCACGGCATATTGTGTGATGCCGACCGTGATAATATCCCCTTCTTGTGCGGACCATTCGTGTGATTTTGCGTAGCGCAATTCTGCGTGATTCATCACCATCTCCTGATAAAATAACATTGTACGATTGTGTCATTTCTTTCGCTTATAGAACGGCAGTTCGACCACTTTTGCCGGCGTCAGCGTGCCGCGAATATCGACTTGCAACTCGGTCCCAAGTTCAGCGAGCGAGGCGGTCACGTACCCCATCGCAATCGACTTTTCGAGTGTCGGTGCGTAGCTGCCACTGGTGACAGACCCATGCGGCAAGCCGTCGAACAGAATCGCACACCCTTCCCGCGCGGCCCGCTTGCCGTCGAGTTCCAAACCGATCCGCACCGTTGTTTTCGTGCTATTTTGCAGTGCTTCTCGCCCGATGAACTCGCCCTTGTTCAGCTTGACCGCCCACCCGAGTCCCGCTTGCAGTGGGTTGATCGTCTCGGTCAACTCGTGCCCGTAAAGCGGCATCCCGGCTTCGAGCCGCAATGTGTCGCGGGCGCCCAGGCCACACGGGGTTGCCCCTTGGGCGATCAGTTCTTCCCATAAGCAAATGGCCAAGTCGTTCGCAATGCTCACTTCAAAACCATCTTCGCCGGTGTACCCCGTTCGACTGACAATACACCCGGAGCCATGATAGTTAGCAGGCGTGGCGTAATAGTATTTTAGCGTCGCAACATCATCATTGACCAATTCACGAATCAACCCGACGGCACGGGGGCCTTGCACCGCAATCATCGCCGTGGATTCGGTGGCATCTTGGATTTGCACATTCAACTTCGCGGCGTGGTTTTTCCAGTGGGCGATAATCTTGTGGCGGTTTGACGCATTGACGACCGCGGCGTACCCTGTCGGTAGGTTGTAGACCAGAATGTCGTCCAGAATCCCGCCCGCTTCGTTGCAGATGAGGCCGTACTTGACTTGCCCCATCTTCATGGTGCTGACGGCATTGGTGAACGTCGATTCCAACAACTGCAACGCATCCGGTCCCACAAAATTGACGCGCGCCATGTGCGAAATGTCGAACAGCCCCACGCCCGTGCGCACGGCTTTGTGCTCATCAATAATGCTGGTGTATTGCACCGGCATGTCCCACCCGCCGAACGGCACGAGGCGGGCTTGATGGTCCTGATGCCACGAATAAAGTGGGGTGCGTTGGTTCGACATAATGACTGGGTATTCCCCGCCTCTCGGCAAACGCTTGTGGGAAAATAAGGAAGGGCGGACCCCACCGACCGGGTTCCGCCCCACACGAATAGTTTAGACGATCGCGTAAAGTTGTCCAGCGCAAGCGCAACTCGGCCTTGACCGCCAAGCCTTCCCGGTTTATCACGCTGGCCTGTTTTGTGCGCAAAGAATCGTTGCGGAGGGATTCGCATGGCTACGTGGTGGAACCGGGCGATTTGCGGTGTTGTCGCGGCAATGGCCGTCAGCTTTGCCACCGTCGGCTTGTTCGCGGAGGATGCTCCCGCACCGAAGCTATTTCCGCTGTCCGTTCCGGCTACGATTCCGCCTGCGGATAGCCCGATCACGAACGCCGTGATTCCTGTTCAAATTATCGAACCCGTTCGCCCGGAAGCAGCGGTGGCCCTGGAATGGTCCGGCCCACCAACGGTGCGGGTGAATCGGGCGAATGAATATCAACTGGCGGTACGCAACACGTCGTCCCAACTTGTGCAAAAAGTTGTGGTTCAAGTACGTGCGCCAAAAGGCACCACCGTGAAGGAGACGACACCGGCGGCGAAAGTCGTGGACGGCGTGTACCTCTGGGAACTCGGCACGTTGGAACTGAAGGAAGCGAAGTACCTGAAGTTGACGCTGACCCCGACCACTCGCGGCGAGATGGGTTGCCAGGCGTGGGTGACGTTCACCGGCACGGCGGGGATGAAGGTGAACGTGCAAGAACCGAAGTTGCAAGTCACGATCAGCGCCCCGGAAAAGGTCGCCATCGGCGACCCGATCCCCGTGACGTACACCGTCAAAAATGTCGGCGATTGCACGGCAGAGAATGTTCAGCACACCCTGACGCAGCACCACCAAGTCGGTTCGACCGTGACGCAACTGTTCTCCGGGAACATTAAGTTCCAATCCATTGCCGCGCTCGTACCAGGCGAGGAACGCAAAGAAGTGGTGCAATTGCGGGGCGATCGAGGCGGAGAAATCCGCTTCGCCGCTGGCGCGACCGCATCGGACGACGTCCAGGCCAGCGCCACGGCCAAGACGCAAGTTCTCGTGCCGAAACTGGAAGTGAAAGTCAGCGGCCCGGATCAACTGATAGTGAACCGCAAAGGCGTGTACAAAGTTCGCGTCGAGAACGTCGGGCAATTGGCGGTCAAGGACGTGAAGGCGCGTAGTGTGATTCCTGCGGGGTGGCGTCTAATCTCCAGGAATTGGGGTCTGACTACAGATACCGAACCCGACCTGTTCATCGCCGAACTCGTCCCCGGTCAGGGCAGCGAAGCAACGTTTGAAGCGCTGCCGCTGACCACGGGTCAATCGAGTTGGTTCGTTGAAGCCACCGGCAGTCGTGGGACAAAAGCGGTCAGCGAGTGCCGCACGATCGTGGAAGGGATTGCCGCCCTCCGCATGGAGTTGGTCGATCTCGTGGACCCGGTCGAGAAGGGGCAACAAACGACCTACGAAATCCGCATCACCAACACCGGCACGAAGGCCGACACCAACGTGGTGATAACCTGCCCGCTCCCGGAGCAAATGAAGTTCGTCTCCGCGACCGGCCCCGTCAACCACACCGTCACGGACCTGAACAACTGCGCCGTGGTCCGCTTTGAACCCGTCCGCGAACTCGCCCCGAAAACCGAAATCGTCTACCGCATCGTGTGCAAAGCCCACGCCACCGGCGACGTGCGGTTCAAAGCCCAACTCAACAGCACCCACCTCACCACCTCCGTCGTGAAAGAAGAATCGACGCGGGTGTACGGGGAGTGACCGGGCACCCGTCCGGCTATTTGAAACAGCGAGCGACCCGGTGACACAGGTGTGTCACCGGGTCGCTCGCGTAAAACACGGTACACTTTGCCAATCCGACTATGCTAGAATCAACACCACTTGACCGAACCCGTCAGCCGCTCAGGAAAATGACAGAAGCGAGGTAATCGAAATGGGAGTCGTCTCGACGCGGACGCCGGAAGGGGAGCCGGTTCAGTGCCCGGTTTGCGGAGGGCAGACGCATGTCACCCCGTCCACCTACCCAACGATCGACGCCCCGTGCCCAAGTTGCGGCCACCTACTGTGGCTGTCGAACGCCAAGAGTCTACTATATGATCCGCTCGCCGTGCGGGAACTCGTCGCAACGATGCAAGCCGCGATCGAGCGCGGGGCCGAGCGCCTCCAACAATTGCAACAGGCCGATGAACCCGCCCCATCGACTGAGCCGACGAACGCAGCACTCGGGTTGCACGAAGTCACCAATCCGGTCGAGATTCGGGTTTTTGAAGGCTATGTCGTCAATAGAGGATGATAAGACGCATAATTGCATTCCCCCCATTGAGTAAAACTTAACGCCCCTACTGACCTCTATCCCTTCACCATCCCGCCCTTCGGTTGCGTTTTCCACCTTCGGTGGAGCCAGAAGTATTGGGTGGGGTATTGGCGGATGAGGCGTTCGAGGGCGGTGTGGTAGCGTTGCGTGATGGCTTTGACGGGGTTGGGGTCGGTGCTATAGTCGCGGGGGTCGATCACGTCTGTGCAGACGTGACCGCACTCGATCGTCAACACATGGTTCTGGTTCGGCGGCTTACGAATCTGCTCGCTTTTCCCATAGTTCTCGTATCTTCTGAAAATGGGCGATTCGTTTGCCGATCTTGGCGATTTCCTTTGGATAAAATTCCAACCGCGTGTCGCACAACTCGATCATCCACTTCTTGCGGGAATAGCCGGGATTGACGGTGATGCGATTAGAATTCGCAATCTGGATTTGGCCCCAACCCAATGCACCAATCGTAAGGCAGTCCCAATCGAGAAACTCAATCGGAACGAAGGTCACGTTCTCGATGACTGCCCGAACGCCGTTGACATCATAGGCGATCATCAGAAGCACAAAATGGTTTTTGTCGTCTTCATAAAATCGTGCCAGCCGTTCAACCGAGGTCAAATTAGGCATGTTGAATTTGGTGCTCAACCGATGCGTCTTCACGTCAACGATGTAGTACAGACCTGCATTATCCTCGAACGCTAAATCCGCCATTGCGCGGCGTGCAAACTCCGAGGAATACTTTCCACAAACATCATCGCCTACGATTGCCGGAAAGTGTTCCGCGAGAATCTCTTGAATGGCATCGCCCACTGCACGTGGGCTTTTGGCTGTACTTCCCGACAGAAAGTCTTTCTGTTTGTTGAGAAATTCCTTGACCTGCGTTTGGACAGCCAAGTAGCGGTCGCTATCGAACTACAGACTCTTCGTCACGATTCATCTCCATCAAAAAGTGTACTGCCCTGTTGAAGTGCTAATTCCTTGGTGACGACGCGCTGTTCGGCCAAACTATTCCGCTCCCAGAACACCCCATCGTGGTATCCTTGAATCGAACGATCGGAAGATGCCATATCGAGGCGTTTCTCTGCTAGACAGCAAAAGTGTTCATCTTGCTCAACCCCGACGAACTTGCGACCGAGTTTTTTTGCAACTACCGATGTGGTCCCGGAACCCAGGAAGGGGTCGAAAACGATGGCGTCAGGTTGTGAACTCGCAAGCACCAACTTCGCAATGAGTTTTTCAGGCTTCTGGGTTGGGTGATCGGTATTTTCCGGCATGGACCAGAATGGGACCGTGATGTCCGTCCAGAGATTCGAGGGGTGAGTCAGGCGATAGTTTCCATTCGCAGTTTCTTCCCAATCCTTCGGCTCTCCACTGTCATCCTTGTATGGCGCAATCACTCGCCGCTTGACCTTCACTGCGTCAACATTAAACGTGTACTGCTTGGAAAGGGTCAGAAACCAAATGTCTTCCGAGCAGTTTTTCCAGTTCGCTAAAGCGCCTCGACCTTTCTCTCGCTCCCAGGTGATCCTGTTCTGGACGATAAAATGTCGTTCGGCAACTCTTTGAATAGCTGACGACGACCGCCAATCGCCGCATATGTAAAGCGATGCGTTCGGCTTCAGAACGCGACGGAGCGGGACAAGCCATGATTCGATCCAGGCTTCGTATTCTTCAGACGAACAGGACTTGAACGCCTTTCCGTTGAATGATTTATCGAGGTTGTAGGGTGGATCAGCAATCAGCAAATCAACAAACGCATCCGGCAGATGGGGGATGACTCCAAACAGGTCTTGGCAAATCGTCTTGCCGACCACATCTCCTACCGTTTGCCGAGATTTGATGCGCAAAAGCCGCGCGGAAAGCTCCGGCAACTCAGCGGCTTCAATATCAATCGTTCTGTTGCGCGGCGCACGATGTTTGATGGTCATGGGACTATTATCTTGCGTTGAAAGATTTCGACAATCACGGCCGTAGATATATTCACTGCAAACCACCAAGTTATCCTTTCGCCTTCCCGCCCTTCGGTTGCGTTTTCCACCTTCGGTGGAGCCAGAAGTATTGGGTGGGGTACTGGCGGATGAGGCGTTCGAGGGCGGTGTGGTAGCGTTGCGTGATGGCTTTGACGGGGTTGGGGTCGGTGCTGTAGTCGCGGGGGTCGATCACGTCTTCGCAGACGATCTCGTACTGCAACGGGCCGCCCACTCGCGGCACGCCGACGACGACCATGAGCGCGTCGAACTCGATGGCCATGAGCGCGACGGCTTTGTGGGCGGAGGCGGGGCGGTTGAAGAAGTTGATGAAGACGCCGCGCTTCCCCGCATCTTGGTCCGCGAGCGTGGCGACTTTGGCGCCGATTTTCAACGCGGCGGTTAGGCGGTCGAAGTCATCTTTCTTCGCAATGATCGTTTGGCCCGTCGCTTGGCGGAACTGGTTCAAGAAGCGTTCGAGGTGCGGGTTGTCCAGCACGCGGGCAATCGCAAAGGTGCGAAACCCGAGCGCCCCGAGCGCGAACCCCGCCATCTCCCAGTTGCCGAAATGGGCGGTCACGATAAACAACGGTCGCGGACTCAGCAACCCGGCGATGGCGTCGTGGCCCCGCACCAACTTGCCGTAGGTGCGCCAGTTCTCCATGCGTAATTTGCGTGGCAACAAGGCGATTTCGACGATCAGCATCGTGAAGTGGCGGTAGCACTCACGCACCATGCAATCAATTGCGGCGTCGTTGGTGGCAAGTTCGGGAAACGCGAATCGCAAGTTCTTGGCGGCCACGATGCGATGCCGTTTATCGACCCGATATGCCAGCCACGCCAACGCATCCGCCAACCCAAACGCCCACCCCATCGGCACCGCTTGCACCACGCACACCACCCCGCGAACCACAAGGTAGACGGCGTAATCAACAATCGGTCGCCGCTGTTTCGCCATGTTCAGTCATCCGAAGAAGCAGATTTCACCACAGAGACACTGAGGCAATGAGAAGACAAGAAGAACCATATTGGTTTTGTGCCCTGAAGGGGCACCGGACTGTAGCCACGGGTGTAGCGAAGCGGAACCCGTGGACAGCGACATCCCTTTGTCAATCGCCCTGAAGGGGCGAAGGAATCCCCCGCCCCTTCAGGGCGGTTCAGTAGTGGAGTCACTGTCCACGGGTTGCGCGAAGCGCTCCACCCATGGCTACATGCCTTGGCCCCGATGGGGCCACCAAACCGAAAACAGCGACTCATCGGCTTAACGACAATCGCAATGCCCTCTGTGGGTGAAATCGGTTTTTTTACACAGCCGGGTTTCGTTCACGGTGCAGCACTGCGCGGAAGAGGCGGCGGTTGTTGGCCATGATGCGGGCGAGTTCTTCGGTGAAGCGGTCGGCGGCGGTTTGCTCATTCTTGGCTTCAAAGCCCATGCGGTGGGCGAGCTTTTCGCGGTCGGCACTGGCTTCCGGTAGCTCGTTTGTGGCCCGGTCGGTCACGACGCGCAACCGGGCTTCGACGAGTCGTAGGAAGGAGTACCCGTCGCGCAGTTGGGCAATGGATTCGGGGTCGAGCAGGTTCGTGGTTTGCAACGCTTCGAGCGCGACCCACAGGTTGGGTTGCAATATGGCGGGGTGTTCGCGGCCGTACTTCAGTTGAAACATCTGCACCAGAAACTCGATGTCCACCAGCCCGCCGGGGCCGCGTTTGGTGTGCCGAATGCTGGTGGTAGGTTCCATGCGATCGCGCATGGTACGAATGTCGTCGATCCAGTCCGGGCACCAGGGTTTGGCCAGAATCGCCTTGCGAACCACACTCGTCACGTCGTCCGCAAACTGCGATTCGCCACGAATCACCCGCGCCCTCGTCAGGGCTTGGCGTTCCCAGAGTTGGCACCCGCCGATGGTGTCGAAGTAGCGGTGGAACTCGGCCAGCGGCACGACGAGGCTGGCGTTTTTTCCTGTTGGCCGCAACCGCATGTCGATGTTGTACAGGCGGCCCAGTGGTCCTTGTTGGGACAACACGCGAATCGCTCTTTGCGCCAGTTGCGTGAAATACTGGTGGTAGGTCGTTGGCACCGTGCCGGTGGTCATGCCGTCGGTTTCGTACAGCAACACCAAATCCAGGTCGCTGTGAAAGCTAATCTCGCGGCCCCCGAGTTTGCCGAGGCCGAGGATGACGTAACGGCAACTCACCCCACGCTTCACGGCGAGTTCCCGTTCGGCCAAGTCGAACACCACTGTCAACAGGGTGTCAGCCAGGTCACTCAGCGCCGCCGTGGTTTGTTGCACGCTGTCCTTACCCAACAAGTCGCGCACCCCGATTCGCAACAGTTCTTTGTCCTGGAAGCTATGCAAGATCGGGTCGGGATCGTTGGCGCCGCGACAGAGTTCGACCAACTCCGTGTGCAGTTCCTCGGCGGTGCGGGGTTGATCCAGAATCAGCGTGTCCAGGAGTTCATCAATCATCCCCGGATTGTTGATGAGGATGGCCGACAGGTACGGACTCGTGGAACAGATATCGACGTACAACTTCAGGCTCGGCGGGTTGAAGCTGATGAGTTCGTACAACACCGCCTTGCCGCCCAAAGATGCGGTCACACGCTCGAAATTGTTCAGTGCCAAATCCGGGTCCGGCGTTGCCGCCAATGCCCGTAACAATTGCGGGGCGATGCTGGCCAGGAAGTGTCGGCAACGCCGATGCGATAGGAACGGCACTTCTTCCTGCGCCAGTTTGGCGAGGTTCTGGTACGCCTTCGGGATGTTGCGAAACGGGTAGCGACCCAGCACGCTGCGGACGGTCGTGTCGTCGGGGTCTTGCACGAGAATCAAATCCGTCTCCGGCTCCGCTTGCTGGTCGGCGTCCGTGAACGTCTGGTGGAGTAAGTGGTTCAGAATCGCGCGGTCGAGCTTCGTTTTGTCGTGGTAGTCCTTCAAGAACTGGTCGAGCGGTTCAATCAACAACACCCGTGCATCCAACGGTGCGGCGCCGGATTCGTCGAGCGGCGATCGCTTTTGCGGCGCGTGGCCGACTTCGGGCTTCGGCGTGCGAACTTCGGCGCCGACCTCCGCCACGGTTTTATGCAGGTAGCCCATCCGCCGCGCCAGTTTGCTCAGTTCGTCAACGGTCGTGGGGAGCTTGTGGGTTTGCCAGTCGAACAGCAGTTGCAAGCGGTGTTCGGTCTTGCGCAGAAAGCGGTAAGCGTCCGCGAGAATGTACATTTCGTGGCCGGTCAGACACCCGGCGATTTCGAGCGATTCGAGACCCAACAGCGTGTTGCGTTGCCGCACCGCAGGCAGGTCGCCGCCGTTGAGCAGTTGCAGAAACTGCACCGTGTATTCAATGTCCCGAATCCCACCGCGACCCGTCTTCACGTCGAGTTCGTCGGCCCCGGCCTGTGTCGTGCGTTGCTCCATGCGACGCTTCAGCGCCTTCACTTCGTTGATTTCGGAGAAGCTGAAATACTTGCGGTAAATGAACGGCTCAATCGCCCGGTGGAACTCGCGGCCCAGCGACATGTCCCCGGCAATCGGACGCAGTTTGATGAGCGCTTGCCGTTCCCAGGTTCGCCCTTGCACGTCGTAATACGACAAGGTGCTAGCCATCGAACGCGCCAATGGCCCGCGTGCGCCGTCCGGACGCAACCGCAGATCAACGCGATAGGCGATGCCGCGATCCGTGTGGTTCGACAGCAACCGGACCACCTCGGAGACGACTCGGGCGAAGTAGTCCGCGTTGGGAATCGTCCCCGCTTGCTTCCCCGTGGTTTCGCCGTCCTGGTCGTACAGGAACATGAGGTCGATGTCGCTCGAATAGTTCAACTCGTCGCCGCCGAGTTTGCCGAACGCGAACGCGACGAACTTGGCCGGCTGCCCGACGGCGATCATCGGCTGGCCGTACTTCTTGCTGGTGCTACGCAGTGCGGTTTGCATGGCGACTTCGACACTGGCATCCGCGACGCGCGACAGTTCGCGGGTGACTTCTTCGAGTGGTCGATCCCGTAGCACATCGTTCACGCCAATGCGTAACATCTGCAAGTGCCGAAACCGCCGAAAGGCCCGCAGCACGCCCGAATCGTCGTACATCGCGTCCACATCGGCTTTCAACTGATGCACGAGTTCTGTCGTGGACGGTGTGGGCTTCGGGGCGGAGTAAACGACTTCAAACGCTTCGGGATAAGCCACCAACGTGTCCGCAAAAAACTGCGACGTGGCCAGCAATTGCAGAAGGGATTCCAGCCCGCGACCGCGTGGGTCGAGCAAGATCGAAAGTTGCTGGCGTGCGGCGGGTTGGGCGAACAGCCGTTCCAGGTTGTTGAGCGCCAAATCCGGGTCCGCCGTCATCGGCAACCACTTCCCCAACGGCACCAACAACGCCACGAACCGATCCGCCCCGAGGTGCGTTCGCAACGCATCCAAGTTCCGCTGCCCACGCACCGGGTCACGCAACGGCCATTCAGTTGTGGGGGATGCGGGCATGGTTTCCATCACCGTTCGTCCGGCATCGCCCACTTCTCGGTCGGCTCGTCGCGCGGCACTTGTTCGAGCTTGGCGAACAGTTCGGGCAGTGTGTTGACACTCTGGAGCAGCGCGCGGTGTTGTGGGCGGATGAAGCCTTCGGCGGTCATGTGATCGACCATTGTTAGCAACGGGTTGTAGAACCCCGCGACGTTGAGAAGCACGATCGGCTTGGCGTGAATGCCGATCTGTGCCCAGGTGAGAATCTCGAAGAGTTCGTCGCAGGTGCCGTAGCCGCCGGGGAGCGCCACGAACGCATCCGCTTTGTCGGCCATGATCGCTTTCCGCTGGTGCATCGTGCCGACGACGATCAATTCGGTCGCGGCTTCAAACGCGATTTCCTTTTCCGCCAGCGCCTGCGGAATGACCCCAATCACTTTGCCGCCACCCGCCATCACCGCCGTTGCGATGACGCCCATCAACCCGACCCGCCCGCCGCCGTACACCAACGTGATACCACGCTGCGCCATTTCGGTGCCCAAGGTCCGCGCGAGTTCCGTATGAAGCGGGTTGGTGCCGAATTGCGAACCACAGAAAACAGCGAGGCTTTTCATGCCGGTATTGTAGCAAAATCAGGTCGTGACCGATGGCGGGTTCCCAACCCCAACGGGGTTGTTCGATTAGCCCAGGGTTGCGGACCGAAGGTCCGTTACCCCCTGGGTGACTGCACCCATTTCCAACCGACTTCCTGGGGGTGGAAGCTCCCCAGAAGCGTCCCAGGGTAGTCGTCGCAAAGCCTCCTCAACCCTGGGCTAATTGAACAACCCTCTTGGGGTTGAAAACGAAGACTCGAAACAAAACTCCACCACCACTTGTGACACCCCACCCAAAACCCGATGTCACCCGCAAGACGATTCCATCCTGTTTCACACACTTGGCGCGCGAACCTTCGGATGCTTCCGAGCGTAACGGTGTTGCCCCTGGTCGTCACTGGCGAGTGGGTTGCTATATTAGGTAGACATTCCGGCGTGGTCCGCTGGATTACCTTACTGCCCCGTAATCAGGAGACGGTCCATGCGGCACACGCTGCGGTTAGCTTTGGGTTCGTTCGTTTTACTGGTCTCCAGCCTGGCGCTGGCCCAAACTGGCGGGGCGGACTATTACCCGCTCAAAACGGGCACGAAATGGGTCTACAAAGTTCTTGAAACCACGATCACCGTGAAGGTCGCTTCCGCAGACGCGGAAGGGGCGAAGCTCGAAATCGAAGTGAACGGCAAAGCCGTCGCCTCGGAAGTCATCAAAGTCACGCCCGAAGGCATCGTTCGTACCAAGATCAACAACGCCAAGATCGACCCACCCGTCATGATCTTGAAGCTGAAAGACGGCAAAGCGACGAAGGGTGAAAAGTGGGCGATCGCATCGACGATTGCCGATCAAAAGGTCAAAGGCGAGTTCAGCGTGAAGGATGACAAGGAAAAGATCAAAACCAACTTAGGCGATTTGGAAGCCGTTGCCGTGGAAGGAACCGAGTTCGACATCGCTGGTACCAAAACCAGCGTGAAGTACTGGTTCGTCGCTGGCAAAGGCATCGTCAAATTGATGTACAACATCCAAAACAACGAAGCTGTGCTCGAACTGAAAGAATTCACCGAAGCCCCGAAGTAACTCATTCGGTTCCGGCGAACCGGCTGCGTAAGCTGCTGGGTGGTCTGCCACAATCGGGTACTCGGTTAGCACCCAGGCGACTGACGTCGCCGGTTCGCCAGGACTGCAAAATTTGTGATCGTTGATTACGGCATGGCCAACGTGCGAAGCGTCCAGAAGGCGTTTGAAGCAGTGGGCCATGCCGTAACCATTTCTGCTGATCGCCAAGCCGTTCGTTCGACTCACTTTCTACAATGACGATGCAACTTCCACGAACACTAGAGATTCCTGGTCATGGCTGATTTGCGACTCGCGCACAATGTGTTTTTTAAGCTGAAGGACGCGACACCCGCCAAGGTTGCGGAGATGGTCACGGCGTGCAAGACGTACCTGAACGTGCAACCCGGCATCGTGTTTTTTGCCGCCGGGCCGCTCTGTGCGGAACTGGACCGGGACGTGAACGACTGCGATTGGGACGTTGGCTTGCACCTCGTCTTCATCGACAAAACCGCGCACGACGCCTACCAGCAAGACCCGACGCACAACCAATTCATCGACGAGCAGAAAGCCAATTGGGCCAAGGTCCGCGTGTTCGATTCCTACGTCTGAGTTGTTGAACCACCACGGGACCGATCATGAACCGACTTTATGCCACGGACGTTGCCAGCTTCACCCGTAAGTACCGGTTCACCGGCGGGCGGATGCGGCGGGTGAAATTGAAATACGCGACCACCGAGAACTTCACGGTCGAATTTGTGCTGACTGCCAGCATTGCCGCGAAGGACTTGGGCAGCCAACCCAAGCCGGTTAAGCTGCGGTTTCGCATCACCGGGGTCGAAGAGTTCCGCTTCCAAAAGCGACCGACCATGCGGTCCGGGTCGGTCACCGAAGCCCGGATCGGCTGGTTTCAAGACCGCTTTTTCATCAACCTGGATGCGTGGGGATTGCTCCCCGGTGACGTGCCGAAAGTCCACGACTACCGGGCCTCCGACACGTATGTCGCGGGGCGAGATTTGTACTGGGAAGAAGTTATCCCGAAGCCGAAGCTGGATGCGGGCGGTGAGAAAAAATAACGATCATTTCGTATCGGTGCCGCGCAGTCGTTCGACTGCGTCGATGATCGCCGATGCGGGGTCTGGTTCCGCAGCCATTTTCTTCGCCACGATTTGACAGGCTGTGCGAATCGTCTCCGATTGGGTCAATTCCTGAAGCATTTTTGCGACGTTCGGCCCGGTGAAGCGGTTCGGTTTTAGCCAACGAGCCACGCCGAGTTTTTCCAGTCGGTCGGCGTTGTCCGGCTGGTCGAACGCGAGCGGCATGACCAGTTGCGGAATGCCCGCCGTCATCGCCTGCGCACTGGTGCCGATGCCGCCGTGATGGATGATCGCCGCGCACGCCGGCAACACCAAACTGAACGGGGCGTAGTCCACTTGCAACACGGTCGCAGGCAGATTCACCGGGATTTGGTCACCTTGCTTCGCCAAAATCAGGCCGCGACGATTGAGGAGTTTGAATGCCTGCACAGCCGCTTCAAAGTACGGTCGCCCCGACCGCATGGCCGAACCGAAACTCACCACAATCGGCGGTTCACCGGCGTTCAAAAACTCTCGTAACTTGGCCGGCAACTCGCGCGATTCACCCTGATCGTATTGCACAAATCCGACATGTTTGAGGTGTGCTGGCCAGTCGGCGGGGTGCCCGTACCAGCCGGGGAAGAGTGCCAGAATCGACTGCGGTGATTGTCGCCATGCGCCAAAAATTCGCGCGATCGGGGACAAGCCGAGGTCCGCACGCAATCGGTTGATCGGGGGTGCCAACATCGGGTCAAGAATTCGCCGCTCGGCAAACCAAAACAGGCTTCGCCGCAACCAATAGGGCCACCAAGTCGGGATTCGCAGCGGGGCGAACACAGGCGGCTCCACGATGCTGAGAATCGCCATTGGTTGCAGGTGGATCGTGGCGAACGGGATGCCCAAGTGTTCGTGTGCCAGCCGACCCGCCAACCCCAACGACCCGCTGAGCAACACCGTGTCGCCACGTTGATAGTTTGCTTCAATGTGGCGATAGCATTCCCGCAGCATTCGCTCAAACGTCTCGCCGCCAAACAGCACCTTCAACGATCGCCGCGGGTGCCACAGGTCCGGGTCATGAGTCAAGTCGTGGTAATCCTGTTCCGTCCCGATGGGCAAGAATTGGAAACCATTCTTCGTGACCAAATCTTGAAACGCGGCGGACGTGATGAAGATGACTTCATGCCCACGCGATTGCAACGCCCGGCCCACGCCAATAAACGGGTGAACATCGCCGTGGCTTCCCACTGGGTTCAACAAAACACGCATGGCAGCATCTCGGACCACGATCAGCGAATAGTGTTGATTCTATGACTCCGCAAATGCCGAACGGCGAGGCATTTGCCTCGCCGTTCGACGAATATCAAGGGGTCGGTCAATCCGCTCAGTTGCTGACATCAATCTGATAGATCGACAATGCACTAAAGAGTGCTGCATACGTGGTGGTGACTTGCTTGACGGCTTGCATGACATCCCCGCCCAAGACTTTGCCCTTCTCCGTTTCGTTGCGGAAGAGTGATTGTAGAGCATCCATAAATGTCACGTCTTCGTAGTCGTCCGGTAAGCGGCCCATCTTGGCGTGAAGAGCTTTCCACGCTTTGACATACCGGCTCCACGCGCCGCGAAATTCGAGCGGGCAATTCTTGAGGTCGATTTTGTCGATCTTGTCCAAGTAAGTGCCGAACATCTTCGTCACGGCCGTCGGCTGGGAATCCGCCGTGATGGATTCAAAGCCCGCTTTGAAGTGGGTTTTGCTCTCGTCCAGCACGTGCAGAATCGCGTCTTGCTCCGCCGTCGCGGGTGAATCCACTTTCTTCTTGGCGTTCCTGTCTTTCAAAAAGGGCTGAATCCCGACCGCTTTAACGGGTTCGAGTTCGGCCACGCTACACCCAATTGTGGGCACGAGTAGCGCAACGGCCATCAGGATGACGAACAAGTTCTTGTGCCGACACATCGTAAAACCCTCTGCCGAAACGAACGCCGAGACCCACGGCCAGTTCCTTCGGTCGCCGAAAGCTTAGAACACGCTTGGTGCGAAATGAGCGAATCCGTGCGAAAATCCGTGACCCACGAGAATTCCGGAAAAATCGGTTCGTTCGACCAGATCAATTCGCTCTCGTGGGGGACTGACCTTCACGCCAAGTTCGGAAGCCGACACAATGGCGGTATGAAAATTCTTCACACTGCGGATTGGCACCTGAACGACCGACTGGGGCGGATTGATCGCACGGACGACTTGCGGAAAGCCGTTGAACGGGTGGCGGCACATTGCCGGGAACAGAAAATTGATGTGCTACTCGTGGCCGGTGATTTGTTCAGCGAACTCGCCCGACCGGACGCACTTCGGGAGACGATCCGACACTGGCAGGACGTGTTCGCGGACTTTCTGATGGGCGGCGGCACGATCCTGACGTTGACCGGCAACCACGACAACGAAAACTTTTGCCAAACCCTTCGCCACGCCATGACGCTGGCTGCACCAACCATCGGAACCCCCGGCGAACGGGTGCCGTCAGGCCGACTGTACTTGGCCGCCGACCCCACGTTTCTCCGGCTCCGGGACCGCACTGATTCCTTCGACGTGCAATTCGTGTTGATGCCGTTCCCCACCCCGTCACGCTATTTGAAAGGTGAGTACGGCCAAAAATATAGTAACCCGGACGAGAAAAATCGGTTACTCACATCGGCATTCAATAACACATTGGCCGACATTCGCAAACATCCCCAATACGACGTGAACGCCCCTGCCGTACTCGCGGCACACGTCACCGTGTATGGTTCGCAAATTGGTGCATCACTATTCCGCCTGACGGAGCAGGAAGATATTGTCGTAGTGGGGGAGCAGTTTTACGAACAGTATGATTACGTTGCCCTGGGTCATATCCACAAACCGCAATACCTCGGCCACAGCCATGTCCGCTATTCGGGTAGCATCGAGCATATGGATTTGGGGGAACAACATAACACATTAGGTGTGGTGATGTTTGATGTCGGGCCAACGGGACGGGTTGGCGAGGCAATAGTATTGCCAATTGATAGCACACCGATTTACGAATTGACACTACTCGACCCGCCGAATGACATTCCGCGACTTCGGGAGGAGTATGGGGATGCCAAAGAAGACTTGGTGAATTTGCACATCCACTACACCGCCGGTGAGCATAACCTCGAAGAAATACTCCGCGACTTGGAGCAGATTTTCCCCCGATGGTATGCACGCGATTGGACGGAAAGCAGTCAGCTTGGCCCGAATCTGACCATCGGCGAGGCGGATCGGAGTAAAAGCTTCCAGGAAACCGTGCAAGATTATTTGAAGCAAGAACTGATAAACTACACCGATCAAGATCGAGATGGCCTGCTAAACATTGTCGATGAATTATTGAAGGACTGCGAATAAACTCATGATCCCCCATCGCATTAAATTAACCGGATTTCTCTCGTACAAAGACGAACAAGAAGTCGGATTTAGCACGGCCGCGCTGTGGATGTTGGCGGGCACCAACGGTAGCGGAAAGTCATCCGTATTTGACGCAGTCACGTATGCGTTATTTGGTCACCATCGTGGCGGTAGTCAAAATGCGTCGGAGTTGATTAATAAAGAAAGCAACTCCATGATCGTCGAGTTTGATTTCAAACTGGACACGGTGTTATATCGGAGTAAACGGACCTTACGTCGCAGCCCTAAAGGAGCGATCACCGGGACGCAACAGTTGTTTCGTAGCATGACGGATGATTCTTGGGAGCCGGTGCCCGATACCAGCAAGAAGATCGACTTCGACAAATGGATTCACGACAAAATCGGCTTAAATTACGAGACTTTCACGTCGTCTGTACTGTTACTTCAAGGCAAAGCGGAGAAGCTGTTGGACGCCCGGCCCAGTGGCCGCGCCGAGGTGCTGGCGGGGATTGTGGATCTGGAACGCTACCAACGACTCCACGAAAAAGCCAACTCCCGCAAGTTGGAACTGAAAGCCAATTTGGAAGCATTATCACATCAGACTGCTGCCGTGCCAGATGTGAGCGATTTGGAGTATGCGACTACGATACTACAAATTGATGAGTATAAAGAATCACGATCTACTGCACAACTGAAAATTGATGCGATGGCGGCAATCGAGGTCCAAGCGCGGCGGTGGTGTGATACGCAAGCCCGCCTTGCCGCCGCGAAAGCTAAGTTGTCAGCGGCGGAGCTATTACTGGGCGAAGCCGTTAAAATTGAGAACGCCTATGCACGGCTACAAGAATTACGCGAGGTGTTACCTGCCGTCAATACGGTCGTCAGTATGCGTGGCCAATCGCAAGAATCGCAACGGAAATCAGATCGCTACTTGAAGCAACGGGAAGAAACCCAAGAGCGAAAGCGTGTTGTCGACCATGCCCATGAGAAGACAAAAAAACAACGCCTGACCGTACAGAAGCAACTTGTTGATGATGAAACGAAGCAAGGGAAGCTGAACGCGCGACTACGCGAGTTGACAGGTTTGTTGGAAAAAGTGCGGCTAGTTGAGCAGCAAGAATCCGAAGCAAGTCGGATGACCGACGACTTAAATCGACTCCCCGACGATCCCGAAAAGTCACTACGGCTTGCACACGATGACGCCGATCGGTTGACGGAACTCAGCCGCGTGTTGCCGATATTGGAGCGGTTTCAAACCGAACGCCATGAGTTAGCTGTCTCGATCCGCACGGAACAAGATGTTAAATTACAACTGAATGTAACACTGACTGAGGGCGAACGGCTCAAGGCAGATGTTGCGAAATTACAACAACAAGTTATCGAGGCTAAATCTTCTAAGGCGATCGCGGAACAAGATGTTGCGGTCACGAAAGCAATGGCGGACCAGGCCCGTAAGTTGGCAGCACAATTCGCGTCATTGTCCGGTGATAAAACCTGCCAGACGTGCGGACAAGAGTTGACAGCAGCACACTATTTGGAAGAGAAAACCAAGCGGGATCAAGAGGCCACGTCCACTGCACAACGACACCGTGAGGCGGTTGCAGCACTGACTCATACTACCAAGCAAGAACAGCTACTGACAGCACAAGACGTCGAATTAAAAAAACAACTAGATGATCTTCGGGAACGCTATCGAGACCAATCTGCACATTCCAAACAGCTATTAGCCGACACCAAACGGCTAAATGATTCACTTGTGTTACGATATGCAGAACTGCCAGCCACATATCAAGGCAAGATTGCACAGACCACTTCGCCTAATTGGAGCATGACTACATTTCCAGAACGTGACGAACTGATTGCACTCCGACGTGATGTCAGCACGTTAGAAAGTGTTAAGCGCAAACTTCGAGAGGCAACCGACACGTTAACGAAATGGAACCAACTCCGTGCGCGGTTGGAAGTCGTGCGGGAGACGGTCACGAAACTGAAGGCCGCGTTGCCCGCCGTTGATCTCACTTCAATACGGCAGGAGCATCAATCGTTACACGCGGAAGAAAATACACTCATCAACTCCATTAAGGCCGCGAAAGCCAATATTGCCTCCTTGGAACTTGATGTAGATAAACTGGGCTGCGAATCGCACACTTGCGTGCAGATTTTAACCGACTTACAGGGTAAATTGAATACAGAAGAAGTATCGCGGCAACATTGTGACGATGCCGCAGAACGTGCCAAACGGGATTTGCCCGTTGCTTGGCAAACGCTCCTTCAGCAGGCGGCACTCGCGGAATACAGTGCATGGAAAGGTGAATCGGATCGACTGATTGCGGATGGTATTGAGACAAAATATAAGCAACTCGAACAAGCCCGTGGCGGGTTAAACACAATCCGCAACGACATCGAAGGCTATGAAATGGAGGCGGCGACTTTCCCCAATGAAGCCCGGCGGACCCCGGAGGATGTGAAGTCGTTGGTGCTTGGACTCCGTACACACTATGAACAAGTCGATCAAGAATTGCGTGTCGTTCAACGTCAAAAATCAATACTGGATGGTCACCGGGAACAGCGGGCGAAATTGGGTGTTCAGTATACACAAATTGATGGCGAACATAACAAGTATAAACTGGTTGCGGAACTGTTAGGACGTGATCGTCTCCAACGTCATTTAGTGCGCCAAGCGGAACGGCAAATCGTTGACTATGCCAACGGGGTGCTGGATCGTCTGAGTAGCGGTCAACTTTTCTTGAAGCTGGTTGGCAGTGAAGACGGCACCAGTACGGATCGGGCGCTCGAACTCGAAGCCGCCAATCGCGTCACCGGCGGGGCACCGATCAACGTGGCATTTCTGAGCGGGAGCCAACGCTTCCGGGTTGCGGTCAGTTTGGCGTTGGGTATCGGCCAATATGCGAGCAAGCAACACCGGCCAATTGAAAGTGTCATCATTGATGAAGGTTTTGGTTGCCTGGACCGTCAGGGCCGGCAAGTGATGATACAAGAATTGCAAAATCTACGCGGTCATCTGCATTGTATCTTATTAGTCAGTCACCAAGAAGAATTTGCCGATGCGTTCCCGGACGGCTACCGCTTCGAGTTGCAAAACGGTGCCACCAAGATTAGTCGCTTTCAACGGTGATGTTGCAAAATCTGTAACCCCATTTTGAGTGAAGGGAATGCGAGTTCTTCCTGTTGAACGTCTTGCACTTTGCGCCATTCCAGACCGGCAACGGCATCGAGTGGTAACGCCAATTCGGGGCGGATTGCCGTGGCAGAAAAGATTAAGTCTACGACGGGGTATGTCACTTCTAGGTAAAAGTATTCGTTTATACAAGACCCAAGATATTGTACGCCTTCAATCTCTAAGCCGACTTCTTCAAGCACTTCACGTCGCAACCCTTCGTCCGCCGTTTCGCCGATGTCGATGAACCCGCCGGGCACGCCAAGCATTCCCGCAGCGGGGTCTTTGGCGCGGCGGATAAACAGCACACGATCACGGTCGTCGAACACGAATGCCGCTGCCGACACGGTGGGGTTGAAGTAATAAGTAAACTTGCAATTCGAGCAACGCATCGGATTGATTGGCGAAATATCGGCACGGATTGCGCCGCATCGGGGGCAGTAGCGAAAGTGTTCAGCGGGTCGCATGGGTCACTCAAAATTTATTGGTCGTCTCGGTTCCGATTATCGGGTATAGTAGGCAACTGTGCCCTGCGTTCCTACAGGAGAGTCGCTATGAAAATTGGTGTTCTTGCAATCCCGCTACTCGTGCTCTGTACATTTTTCCTATCCGCAAAGGACGATAAAGTACCAACTGATTTCGTGCCGATGTTCAACGGGAAGGATTTGTCGGGGTGGGTGAATGTGAATTGCGCCCACAGTACATTCCGTGCTGAAAACAATGAGATTGTGACCAATGGCCGCCCGACGGGGTTCCTTCGCACGGCGAAGCAATATGAAAACTTCGTGTTGGAAATGGAGTGGATGCACGTCAACAAGAAGGAAGTCGGCAACTCTGGTCTGTTCGTGTGGGGTGATCCGCTGCCCGCGGTTGGCACGGGTTACACGCGCGGGATTGAAGTACAAATTCTGGTGAATTACCAAACCGATTGGGCGACCAGTCACGGCGACCTGTTTAGCATTTGGGGCGCGAAGTGTAAGCCGGACCGCCCGCACCCGAAGGGCTACGAACGCTGTTTACCGAGCGAGCGAGTGTGCAAGGGAGGCGGGGAGTGGAACCACTACAAGGTGGTCGCTAATGACGGTTCGATCAAGCTCAGCGTGAACGGTAAAGAAGTCTCGGGCGTCTCGCAGTGCAACCCCCGCAAGGGCTACCTCGCGCTGGAATCGGAAGGGGCGGAGTGCCACTTCCGGAATATCAAGATTCAAGAATTGCCAACTACCAATCCGAAGCCGGAAGAGATTGCCAATGTTGGTGATCGATTTATGAGTTTATTCGATGGCATCAAAATGGACGGTTGGTTCACAAAAGATAACTCATGGACGGCAACCGAGATTTTGACGTGTGTCGGCGATCAAGAGTTGGTATCGCGCAACACTTTCACCCCAGGCGAGTTCATTGTGGATTACAAATTACCAGCCGGTACGGATCACGTGACATTGACGTTCGGCGAAACGGTGAAACTCGAAGGGAAACCGGGTGTTTGGAAACGGCATCGTGGCATGCACCGTCCTGCGAAGAGTAAGTCAATCACAATTAGCGGTGCAAAAGGTCTTGAACTTCGCAACCTTTTCATCAAGGAAACGAAGTAGCATCACGCCAGGATGTCGGTCACGACATTGCCGCTGACATCGGTTAGGCGGAAGTCGCGGCCGGCGTGGCGGAAGGTGAGCTTTTCGTGGTTGAGTCCCAGGATGTGCATCAGGGTGGCGTGGAAGTCGTGGACGTGGACTTTGTCCTCGGCGGCGAACCAGCCGTAATCGTCGGTGGAGCCGTAGCGGAAGCCGCCCTTCACGCCGCCGCCTGCCATCCAAATCGTGAAGCCTTCGGGGTTATGGTCGCGCCCGTCGCCGGTCCCTTCGGCGGCGGGCGTGCGGCCAAATTCACCGCCCCAAATCACCAGCGTGTCGTTCAATAAACCGCGTTGTTTTAAGTCGGTCAGCAAGCCCGCGATGGGCCGATCGACTTCCTTCGCGTTTTTTTCGTGGCCCTTTTTTAGCCCGCTGTGTTGGTCCCATTGCACCATTGAATCGGAGTGCGTGACTTGCACGAACCGCACCCCGGCTTCGGCGAATCGGCGGGCGAGCAGGCATTGCTGGCCGAACGGCGCGGTCGTGGGGTCGTCGAGGCCGTACAAGGTTTTCGTCGCGGCGCTTTCCTTCGACAAGTCTTCGACCGCCGGTAACGCGGACTGCATTCGGAACGCCAGTTCAAACGAGTTCAGCCGCCCTTCCAGCGCCGCATCCGGGCCGGAGCGGGCGAGGTGTTCGCGGTTCACTTCTTCCAACAAATCGAGTTGCTTGCGTTGAAGATCGACAGAAGTTCGGGCGTTTTGAATGTACTTCACTTTCGCCTTATCGACCGGCACGCTGGCGTTGCCGATGGGGACGCCCTGACAGTCGGCGGGCAGAAACGCCGCCCCCCAATTGTTCACCCCGCCGTGTGCCAGCGTGGGGCAAATCGTCATGAACGCGGGCAGGTTTTTGTTCTCCGTCCCCAGCCCGTAGGCCACCCACGCGCCCATGCTCGGGCGGACAAAGTTGTCACTGCCGGTGTGTAATTTCAACGCAGCGCCACCGTGCGCGGGGTTGGTGCCGTGCAGGGAATTGATGAAGCAAATGTCATCGACGCACTTCGCCACGTTCGGGAATAGTTCGCTGACCGGCATCCCGGATTGGCCGTACTTTTGAAACTTCCACGGCGACTTCAACAGCAAGCCGGTTTGGGCGAACTGCACGCGCGGCTTGGAACCGGGGTACGGCTTGCCGTGGTCGCGGTCGAGCAACGGCTTCGGGTCGAACGTGTCGAGGTGCGAGGGGCCGCCCTTCATGAACAGGAAGATCACCCGCTTCGCGCGTGGCTTGTGGTGGGGTGTTTTTAGTGGTTCCGCCGCTGCGAGCATGTCCGCCATCGCCAGCCAACCGAACCCGAGGGCCGATGATTGCAACATTCGACGGCGGGAGAAGAGCGTGGGTAGCATCGCCGATCCTTGTTCACGGGGTGGGCGTCAGTTGTGTCAGTGGGTTCTGCCCCTCATGATAGCCAGTCTTGGCGTTGTGGTGAAATGAATTATCTGGGTTCAACGTGTCGTCCGACGCCGACCGATTCAATCGTGACATCGCGCTGACAGTTGACCGGATTTACCGAAGATTTGGGTCGATCCCAGTTGACGATCGGCACTCGGAAACACTTAATATCATTGCCGCCCAAGTCGTACCACCATGACTATCACCATTGGGCCGTGCCATGAGTCGGATCAGAATGTTGATTGCGTTTTGTGGCGTATTGGGCTTCACGTCGCGGGTGGGTGCTGCGGATTTGAATTGGATGTCGTTGACGACCATCACCACCGGAACGTCGGGTTCGGCGAGCGGAACCTTGAATTACGGTCCCGGTCCTGCGGTCACGGTGACTTACACCGGCGACGTTCACACGGCCAGCCAGACGGATGCGGGTGGCACGAACTATTGGGTGCAACCTGCTACGTACAGTTACTCCAGCGGCAACCTGACGATTAGCCCGCCGCCAGGTGTGGGTATCATCACGTCACTCGGGGGCACGGCAACCACGTACACGATCACATTCTCTCAGCCGGTTGCCAACCCGGTGTTGGCAATTGCGAGTTTGGGCAACACTGCCGGAGGTGGGAGCCGGGATTACAATTTCGATCAACCGTTCACGCTGTTGAAAGCGGGCGTGGGATTCTTCAACGGGGATGCGACGACACTCACGCACCCCTCGGGAAATGTCCTGCGTGGCAACGAGGGCAACGGGTTGATTCAATTTACCGGGACGCTCTCGACGATTAGTTGGACGAACCCGGTCGCCGAAACGTGGAGCGGGTTTACGGTCGGAGTGGCGCCGGTGCCGGAACCATCGACCGCGATGATCTTGCTTGCCAGCATCACCGGGTTGGTGGGAATTCGCTTAAGGCGGCTTCGGAATCCCGGCGAACCGGCGACGTAAGTCGCCTGGGTAAAAACCGACCACCCGCTTGTGGCAGACCACCCGGCAGCTTACGCAGCCGGTTCACCAGGAGTCTGAGAACCGCGTTAATAATCTGTCATCTCGAACTCATACGCCGTCAGTGCCAAGGTGCCCGCCGCGAACGTGGCGGAGGCTAGCACGGATAGTTCCGGGCGGAAGCGGCCGGCTTCTTGGACGAGGCGAAGTTCTTCGGACTTCACGCCGAAGCCGTCGGAATACATCGCGTCGAAGAAGATGCCGCCCAGGTCGAGCGGCTTGGGGAGTAGCCAATAGCCCATGTCCAAGAACAGGTGCGACGTGGCCGTCATGCCCTCAATCGGGAACGCCGTCAGGCGGTGGTGCGTGTAGTTCATCATCCAGCACAGGAACCAGAACAGGATGGTGCCGAACGCGCTCGCCACGGTGCTGCGGGTCCAAACTGCGAAGAACGCGGAGACGGCGTAGAAGATGCCGAAGTTCACGATGAGTAGTGGCACGGCCAGCCAATACGCGCCGAACCACACGCCGGTTTTGATCCCGAGTGCTAGCCACGTTCCGCCGATGAACAAGACGGCGTTCAGGCCGACGAACAGCACGACGCCGAGGTACTTGCCCAGCAAGATTGCCCAACGCGGCGTCGGCTTGGCGAGTAACACCGTCGCCGATTGCGGCTCCAGGAATGTCGGCAAAAACCCCGCCGTCCAGAGTAGTGCCAGCAGCACTCCGGCGGTGTCCGCGACCAACCCAACGAGTATGAGTTCGAGTTGGCGCACGGAGTCTTCGCGGTTGCGGCCCACCGGCACGGTCATCATCCCGAAGCCGAGTGTCATCTCGCCGCTGATCACCCGCACGCCGTCGTTTTCCAGCTTCTTCATGCCGAGCTTGTCGGCTTCGCTTTTCGGCAACACGCCGGGATGGTCCCATTCGTAGACGCGCGGTGGCGTGTCGTTGTGAACACTGACACTGAGGCAAAACAGCGTACTAATCGCCGTCGCGCCGAGCATCACCCAGAACAATTTCGTCGCAATCGACTGACGAATCGTGTCGCGGATCATCCACCGGGTTGTGCGGATCGCGTCAGGCAGGTTCATGCCGTCGCCCCTTTCTGATACAGCCCACGAAGAGCCTGTTCCAACGATCGCCGAGCCGGGCCGGGTGGTCCGATCAGTTCGTTCAAGTTCCCACGATACGCCAAACTCCCCGCCACAATGACCGCGAGTTCATCGCACAGTTCTTCAACTTCGGATAGCACATGCGAGACCAACAGCACGGTCTTTTTCGCCGTGCGGAATTCGGTGATGACATCCCGCAACAGTTGTCGCCCCATCAGGTCTAAGCCCTCGGTCGGTTCGTCAAGGATTAACAAATCCGGGTCGTTCATCAACGCTTGCGCTAAACCCAGGCGTTGAACCATGCCTTTGCTGAATCGGTTAATCGGCTCCTGACCGCGATCGGACAACCCGACCCGGTCGAGCAACTTCATTGCCCGGTCCCGCAGTTCACCCGTAGGAACACCCGATAGCCCGCCGTAGAAATGCAGCACTTCGACCGCCGACAAGTAGCGTGGAAAGGCGTGGTTTTCGTGCATGTAACCCACCCGCGCCAACGTGTGCCGCTTCGAGATCGGCTCCCCCAGGCGGGCAATCGTCCCCGCCGACGGACTGGAAAGTGACAGCAACAGCTTCACCAGCGTCGTCTTCCCGGCCCGGTTCGGCCCCAACAACCCGAACACGCACCCGGTCGGAATCGAGAGGCTAATCCCCCGCACCGCCGCAACGCCGTTCCGCCCAAAGTAGCCTGTTTTATACGTCTTTTCGACGTTATCAAACGCAACAGCCGTACTCATCCCGTGCTCCCCACGAATCCCCGCGCCCGTGCTACCCGGAGTTAACACATTCCGCCCGCGCCACAACTTTAGTACACAATTTGGGCGACGGGAGGGGCGAGGGAAAAATGACCAGCACTATTAGGGGGCTTGCTTCAGGATGCGGTTGATGTACTGGCGGATTTCGCCGAGGGCGGCATCGACGCCGAGTTGGGCGTTGGGCTTGCCGGCCGGGGTGTGGCGGTGATCGACGACCATCATGCCGCGGGTGAGTTCGCCTTTGGTTTCGACATCGACAAAGTGATCTTCCAACCGCACCGCACCGGGAAGGGCAAGGGTAACGACGCCCAGCACGTCCTTCAAGTGGAAGCCTTCGATGCCGTATAAGTGCGATGAGGCGCGGATCGCATACGGCACGATTTGGCGTAGGAATTGGCAGGTTTTCGAGTCGGGGTTCGGCAGGTCGAGTAACTCCAACGGCGACAACACCAGCTTCCGCGTCACGTCCAAGGGAATGACGATCGGGTGAAGGCCGGAGATGACCGCGCGCCGCGCCGACTCGGGGTCGAGCGCGAAGTGAAACTCGGTCATCGGTCCCGCGTTGCCGGGTTCTTTCCAGGTGCCGCCCACAAGAACCAGTCGGTCGATGAGTCCCGGTAGTTCCGGATCGCGGTCGAAGGCCCGCGCAATCGTAGTCGCCGGGCCGAGGCAAATCACGCTGACTTCGCGCGGCGCTTCCCGCACTAACTCGCACAACAACTTGTCCGCGACCAGTTGCGAATGCCGGTCGGCGGTGGCAAAGTTGGTACCACCGAGGCCGTCCGGGCCGTGCAACGCGGTACCATTGAGGTGGTATTCGACGGGGTACGCCACCGCCGTCCGGGGCCACTTCGGCGGGTCGAGTCGATCAATTAAAATGTTGATGTTGGTCGTCGCACGCGCCGCCGAGACGTTCCCGGCACACGGCAGTAACCCGACGACTTCCAGGTTGGGATCGTGCAACGCCAGTGCGATGGCAAATGCCGTGTCGATCCCCGGATCGGCGATGAGAACGACTTTACGTGCCATAGGTGCGCCCCCGTGAGTTCGGATCAATTCTTATACCACGAATCGCACGAATCCGACGAATGAAATCCAGGCCACCAATCCGTTTGCCTCGTTGAAAAACTGGGGTGGGGGTGGGGCGATATTCCGATCGGCTAGAGCACGTTCCGTTTCCTTGTTGTGTCCCGTTAGCCCGACGCGCCAGTTTTGAAGTTGCGCTTTCGGGCTACCCTGAAAGGGTTCAATCAAATAGCCCAGGGTCGTGGCGCTTCGCCGCGCACCCTGGGTCGGCCCGGAAACAGATCTTACCCCGAAGGGGTTACATCTGCGCCACGAGGAACGATGGAACCCCTTCGGGGTACGGCCGGGGTGGTGTCGAGAACCCAGGGTGCGCGACGAAACGCCGCGACCCTGGGCTATTACATTCAACCCCTTCGGGGTAGTCCAATGGAGTCCTTCCGAGTCCCGCTGAAAACGCAACTTCAAAACGCGCCAGCGAGGGGTCTGCCGAAACGAACTCCACGCCGTACCAACTTTGGTTCGGCATGTCGGACCGGGGTGGGAGCGTCCCGACCGCACCCCTCGCTAGCGCGTCGGGCTAACAAAAACGGCTTTTCACGGATTAACGAACGAGGGGGCCAAATCCGGGTCGAGGGCCGCGATCGGCGGGCGGGTTGGCGAGCGGAACTGCGGGCGTCGGTTCGGCAACGGGAATCTTGACGGGTAGGGGAGCAGGCAGTGGGGCAATCACGGGTGGGGTCACGGCTACAGCCGTTGGGGGAACAACCGGAAGGGGTGCCGGTTCGACGCGCGGCGCGACGGTCATGGGTGCAGGTTGAGGATTGGCTGGCGGCGTCGGAGTTCCGGGGCGAGCCGTAGTCGGGGCGCCGCCGTCGATTTTCGGTAAGTTGATCGCGGGGCCACTCACGGCTTTGGCGGCCCAATCGTAGCCGGTGCATTCAATCACGAGAAGCACGATGCCGACGAACATGCACGCAGCGGTCACGCCAATCATGCCGGTGTAAACGTCGTTCTTGGGTGGGGCGTCTACAAAGCGTGTTTTGGCCATGTTCAGGCACCTCAGTCAAACGGGTTCATCCCGTGTGGAAAGTAATCGCAGCTTAACGACCGCCCAGGGCTGGTACCGTGACGTTCGGCGCAGTCAACGGTTGCGACGACAACTCGCTGTGATCCAAGTAGAAAAACACGCAGGCGGCAATCATCGCCAGTAACGCAATGGCTAACAGCCCGGTGTAGGCATCGTTGCCAGCACCGGATTTCTTCGGGATGGCACCCATCTCGTCGTCGTCGTCATCATCTTCATCGTCGTCATCAACGACCGGGGCGTTTTTGCGTTTCGGGAGGTCGTCGTCATCGTCGTCATCATCGCGGCGTTTGCGGGCCATGATCGTTTCCCGTCGTGTGGTAAGAAGTCCGAGTCAAAAAAAGTTATTGCCCGTCTGCCGGTCGGACCTGGTCGCCCGGTTTGGGATTGTCCTCGGCGCTAACGCCAGCCGGTTTTTCGTATTGACCAACAGCGTCTTTTTGATTGGCAATGAGAATCGTCAGCTTGCCGAGATACTTGGGGTTGGCTCCCACCCGTTCGACGCGCAGGGCAGTCCCCTTTTGCAAGCCAGCATCTAAGCCAACGTTCAACGAAATTAAACTCCCATCCCGACCCGTGACCGTACCCCGGAATCCGACAGGTGCGGGAACGGTCCGTTGACCGGGCACCCCACCACCGGGGCGACGGGCTTCTGCGAGTTCTTCGTTGGCTTTGGTCAGGAGGTCACCGAGTCGTTCGGCTTGTTGCGTCTTGGCCGCTTCCGCAATCTTCGCGGTGTTGGCTTCGACTTTGAACTTGTCCCGTTCGAGAATCAGATCGTTCATGGCCACTTCGATCTTCTTCAACTTGTCGTCGAGTTCCTTCACTTGCCCTTGAAGTGCGGCACGGTTGGCAGCCAAATCCGTGGCAGTCGCAGACCGCTTCTGGGAATCCGCAAATGCGGTGTTGTACTGCTGCGCCAGGGTGTCGCGTTCGGAGAGCAGTTGGGCCACTTGGGCGTAGTAACGGTCCCGTTCTTCCCGCAACGCACGCTTGGCGTCTTCCGACGATTCGCGTTCGCTGTCGAGGAGGGCCTTCATCTTGGTGGCGGACTCGGCGGCGTTGGTCGCGGCCGTTTGAGCCTTGATCGCTTCGTTACGCCAGTTGGTACGGGTGGCGTAGGCGTTGACCACCAAGAAGTTCCAGATGATGCTGAGAACCAGCACCAGGATCACGAGCATTTTTCCCATCGCGGTCATCGAGAGTCCCCTCTTACTCGGTGGCCGGCAAAAATGCCTGATACCACGAACCGTGAATCACACCTGAACGAACTGAGATTTACCGTCACCGAATACGCTACTTCATCGCGGACTTTTCTGACGCTTGGACGTCACGAATCCGGTCTTCGAGTTGCTTCTTGCGACGGTCCAAGGTAATCAGGTCGGCGGTCCAGTTCACTTCCTTGGCACTGAGGAAGACCGCTTGTTCGCGGAGATTGGTCAGGATTTCCGCTTGCTTGCCGAGGGCGATTTCATCTCTGCGAATGATGACCGAGAGTTCGTTGTGCAACTTACGCAAATCGCCGATGCCGAGGTTCGGGACCGTCGTTTCAATCTGGGCGAGCGTCACTTGGCCGTTCCGCATGCTTTGCCACTGTTCATCCGTCAAAATGAACTTGCCGTTGTGGAGCGTTTCAATCGCGCGGATTTCATTAGAAAACTTGTCTTGCAGCGTCGTTAACCCGGCCAGCGGGCTGTTGTCCGGGCCGAGGATGTCGCCCCCTTGCCGGTCCACGTCGTACATCACGCCTTCGCCCAAGGGACCGCGATCGAGGGTCAATTGCACTTTGAAGCTGCCCTTTCGCGCTTCGATCATCCGCTCTTTGAACTTGCGGGCGCGGTGGTCGCGGGTTTCTTCTTTGGTCTGGAGAGCGAGCCGGGCTTTGTTGTAATCGACCTGGGTGCCGGCGATTTTTTTCGAGACCGAATCAATCTCCGCTTTGAGTTGGGTGATTTGGCCTTTGACCGCTTCTTCGCCCTCGCCACCTTTGCGGTCGAACCAATCGACCCGGTTGGTGTAGGCGGACAAGCTCCACGCCAGCAGCCCGACGCCGAAGACGACGTTCACGAAAACCAGGATTTTGCCGAGACTGGTCATGGGAATAATTCCAAGGTAATCGTGGAGACTCTTACTTGCCACCCTTATTTTCCGACGCTTCGAGCTGGCCTTCAAGGCCGAAGTTTTTCCGAAGCGTTTCGCCGACCTGTTTTTCAATGGCGAACAATCGCTGTTCCACCGTCGCCTGGGCAGTCAGGGCTGCCGCGACTTTCGCTTGGATGTCTTCCAGGCCCTTGCGGCGATCGTCCGTGAGCAACCGGCGTTGTGTCACCGCTTCAATGTCGTTGGCCCGTTGCAGTTCGAGTTCGGACCGCACGACAACTTGTTGTTGCAACAGCAGCGCGCGGCCAATTGCCAAGTTCTTCAACAACTCGTACTCTTCGGCGAATCGGCCTTGATCCTGGCCGATTTGCTGTTCGGTGCTGCGTTCCATTTTGGCAAACCGATCGACTTGGTCTGCCATCACGTGGGCGTAAGTGCGAAGTCCGACGACCAAGGCGACCCGCTTTTGCCATCCGGCGGTCTCACTCAAGTGCATCAACAGGTGCGCGATTCGATTGCGCCGGTCACTCTCGTCACGGCACGCATCGGTGCCAACACTGGAAAGAACCGTTTGCAATCCGGTGTGAGTGTCGCCGAGCTTATCGAAGGCATCGGTAGCATCTTTCGCTGCGGCTGTGACTGTTTTTGGGTCGCTAGTCTTGTCGTCTTGGAACGCCTTGTAGATGGCAAACTTGGACTTGGCCGCGTCGGACGCTTGGCGGATCGCCTCGGTGGCTTGCTTCACTTTGCCCGCATCCGCTTCGGACTGGGCAGGGTCGATTTTTGTCAAGGCATCAAAGCGTTTGTTGAGCATCGCCATTGCGATGGTGGCGTTTTCTTCAACCCGTTGCGGGCCACGAGTCGCTAGCCGATCGGGATCGACCATTTGGCGAAGCAAATCTCGTTCGACGAACGATTCCGTCATCAACGTCAGAATCCCTGGCGTGAAGACAAGACGTTGCGTCTGCGGGCTGCGATCGAACCGGCCACAAAGTTGCGCGAGTTTCTCTGCAGGTGCGAGACCACCAAGCTTGGCTTCCATTTTCGCTTTGACGCCCGTGACCTCGGCCATCTGGCTCTTCACGACGGACACGCCAGCCAATTCTTCGCCGTCCGTTCCGGTGAAATGTTCCTTGAGAAACTTTAACCGAACCCGTTCGACGACAATTTGCCCCGAGACCACCGTACCCAGGGCGATATTGTCATCGTCGGAGTCGATGCCGACCGGCGGTTCAACCGGCATTCCGGCTAACACCAAGTGGTGTCGCAACACGTTGGCCTGAATGCTTTGCCGGACGGCCCAGTCTTGGGAGGTCAGGTAAACCAGTCCGGCGGCAACCAACAGGTTGACAAAAAGTAAGAGTTTCCCCAACGTCCCCATTAGTGCGGTCCCTGTAAGTGCGGTCCCTGTGGAAAGTCGCGGTGTACGGTTCTTGGTATCATACGGGGGATAGTCAATCATCCCCTAGCAGAATAATTCACGGGGGAAAATAGTGTAAGACCGATCGGCCCTCACTATCCCAAGATTGTGACGGACTGAGGCGGAGTTGACAAGCAATTTGATTCGGTAAGTGGCGTAGTTTTGGTATTTCAGCTAGGCGCCACCGATACCGCCGGTTCGATGGTTTCGACCGCGCCTGCGGCTTGACGATAAAACGGTTGCCCGCAACCCGTTGGGGTAACTTTTACACGGGATCACACTTTCTTTCGTAATCGAGCCTGGAATAAACTATATCCTTGGTAGGATCCATCGGGATTCCCCCTGTGGCGATCGCCGCCCACCATCCCCACCCGTACCCGGCGTGCTGACGCCTTGAGTTCGGTCATGACCACAGATGCCGCCCGCATGAACCGACAAATCGGGAATTACGACCTGATTGTCAAAATCGCCGAAGGCGGCATGGGGGCGGTCTATAAAGGCCGAAACCGCAGCACCGGCGAGATCGTCGCCATCAAGATCGTCCCCGCCGATACCGCCAAAAATCCCCTGCTTTTGAAGCGATTTGAGCAAGAGTTCAAAGCGGCGAGCGTCATCGACCACCCCAACGTCGTGAAGGCGATCGACTACTGCGGCACCGGCGCGACGCCGTTCCTGGTGATGGAATTTGTCGATGGCGAATCGTTGGGCCAGCGGATTGATCGTGATTCGATCCTGCCTGAATCCGAAGCGATTCGCCTCATCGGCCAAGTCTGCGAAGGGCTTCATCGGGCACACAAGCAAGGTCTCATTCACCGCGACGTGAAGCCGGATAATATTTTGCTCACGCAAGAAGGGGTCGCCAAGCTGACCGATCTCGGCCTCGTGAAAGATGTCGAAGGCGAAATGAACCTGACAAAAACCGGGCGTGGCCTGGGCACCCCGCACTTCATGGCACCGGAGCAGTTTCGCAACGCCAAAAATGCGGACGTTCGCTGCGACATGTACAGCCTCGGTGCGACGCTTTACATGATGGTGACGGGGATCACACCCTTCGAGAAAACTAGCCCGCTCGATTGTTGGTTGAAGAAGACCAAGAACGATTTCCCCGAACCGAAGAAGTACAACCCGAAGCTGAGTGACCGCACGAATTGGGCGATTTGTCGCGCCATGCACAGCGACCCGGCCAAACGGCCCCTGTCCTGCCGCGAGTTCATGGAAGACTTGATGGGCACCACGTGGCGCACCCAACAAGGGTCCGGATCCTACGCAATCCCGCCCGAACTGCAACCCGGTGGTGTGGCCGCTCCGGTTGAAGACAATTGGTACATGGTGTACCGCGACGTGGACAATCAACTTCACACGGTGAAAGGCGCCACGGAGAGCATCCGGAAAAACTTGCAAGCCGGGGTCTTGGGTGACATCACGTGGGTTCTGGTCAGCCGGACGAAAACCGGGCAATTTCAACCGCTCCGCAACATCCCCGAGTTCCGCGACCTGGTGGTGCAGACCCACGGCTCCGGTTCGGAGGCCCTGGCAAACCCGCGACTGAGCGAAACAACATTCAACCCCCCGAATTCCGCCCAATCCCGGACGCCCTCCAGCGGACCCGGAACGGCCCGGATTTCGGGCGGCCCCGCCGCCAAACCCCCGAGTCGAACCCCGAGCACGTTGGGTAGCAAAAATACCCCGATCTCGACGACGGATTACTCGCCGATCCGGAACACGATTCCCACCGACCAGTTGCCGACCGAGTACCACGAAATCGACCCGGTCACCCGATTGCTGGAAGGCTCCCACGCCCCACTGAAAACGCCCGTAGCGAACCAGCAATCGCCGTTCGACTGGACACCCTACATCGTCCTCGGCTTCGCCGCCGTCGCCGCCATCTTCGGGCTGGTATTTTTCTTGCGCTAATAGTCGATCCGATCATCCGAGCCACGACGGTCAGGGAGCGGCCCAAACAGCCACCCGCGCTACGCTTCCACGATCGCAACCCAATCCAAGACCTACCCGCAACGATGGCAACACAACGTATCGCGTGAGGCGGGTTGGGCCACTCCGTTACCGTCGTGGCTCGGATGATTCCCGGATGTCGAGCTACTCAGACCCCAGAAGATGCCGATTCTCTTTTCCCCGTTGCACATCACACGCTACAATTCCCTTGTGGCGATTCTTGTTGATAATTCCTCTGAGGTTATCCGGATGCTCCGGTTCGCCCTGGTTGGTGTGTGGGTTAGCGTGTTGGCATTCACAAGCATTGCGGCGGAGCCGATGTTGGAAGTCGTGATCCGGTCGGACGTGACTTACGCCACGGTGGATGCAGAAAAGTTGCAACTCGATCTCGCGGTGCCCAAAGCGGGCGGGCCGTACCCGTGCTTGGTCTGTTTGCACGGCGGAGCCTGGAAAAGCGGGAGCCGCAAAGACCTTTCCCGCCCGGTGCAATGGGCCGACTTTGGCACGGGCAGCAAAAGTCTCATTGAACTGACCGCAAGCCAAGGGTATGCCGCCGCGAGCGTGAGCTATCGGCTCGCTCCCAAGAATAAATTCCCCAGCCAAATCCAAGACGTGAAAACAGCGGTTCGGTACCTCCGCGCCAACGCGAAGCAACTCAACATTGACCCGGACCGGATCGGCGTCGTCGGGTTTTCCGCCGGTGGCCACCTCGCCGCGCTACTCGGGACTACCGAGAAAGACGCGGGCTTTGACGGCGAACTGTTCCCCGATCAATCCAGCCGTGTCAGTTGCGTCGTCGATTTCTTCGGCCCGGCGGATTTGACGCTGTATTGTGAAACACCGGGCATCGAGAAAGCGTTCATGGTCCCACTACTCGGCGCTTCGTCCCACGACAAAATCGAACTTTACAAGAACGCATCCCCGACCCATTACGTCTCGAAGGCGACGCCGCCGTTTCTCATCCTGCACGGCACTGCGGACATCGTCGTGCCGCTCCTCCATTCGCAACGACTACACGCCAAGCTTCGAGAAGCCGGTGTGCAGTCGGAACTCGTCACGATGCGTAACAAAGGCCACGGCTGGTTCGGAGACGACGCCACCCGCAGTCACGAAATGATGATGAAGTTCCTCAACGAACACCTCAAGGCCAAATGATGCGCGTCGTCTCGACCTGCCGAACCACGACCGGGGGGAACGTTCGAGACGTACTGTCTCGAAGAGTTCTTCGGCTGGCCACGTGGGTCGTATTGGCCGTCACGACGCTGTTCATCCTCGCCCACGGTTGCCATAAATCCGACGAGGACCACGAACCATTCTTCCTACCGGACAGCACCGATCGCGCCGTCGGTTTGTTCCGTTGAGTTCCGAACACTTCGGGGGGCGAGCGTCACATTTGGCGGTGATAGTTTGCACACAGTTTGCCGGATTTCAGGCTGAAAGCCTGGGAGCACTCAGCTCAGCCCAGGGTGAGCCGCTTCGGCGTAACCCTGGGTTCACGGATCGCCAGAGCATTTTCGACATCTGGTGGTTTTTGTTAGCCCGACGCGCCAGCGAGGGGTTCGGTCGGGACGGTCCCGCCCCGGTCCGTCATGCCGCAAAACTTGGTACGGCGTGGAGTTGGTTTCGGCAGACCCCTCGCTGGCGCGTCGGGCTAACCCGGACACAACACTGAAACTGAAAGTGCTCTATTCCTAGCAGTCTGAAGACTGCGAGTTGTGAGTCGGGAACGATAGCTGTCAGCCCTTCAGGGGGTGTGCCTTTCGATGTAGGCACTTTTTTGTTAGGCTTGTCGGCCCAGGATGGAACCGGAGGCATTTTCATGGCGACAGGCACGTTTGAATATCGCTCGGACGCGGAGCGGAAGTCCATTG
>JAYVXO010000193.1:0-139954 GCA_043785105.1 Fimbriiglobus sp. | reverse complement strand
ACTTTCTGGGGATGGTCTTGCTAGCCGCAACAATGATCTGGCTCAAATGAGATTTTCAGGCCGCCGTCGTTGACCCGCCTTCAATCAACACGGCCTACCTTCTTTTAGCAGAGGATGGAAAAAACTTAGAATCACGGCTTAGGCCAATCGCATTGCATGCTACTGGCCAATTTTGGGTAAATAATCACGCCCACGTGTTGCAGCCACGCGGTGGAATATCAATCGAATACTTAGAAGGGTACTTAAATTCGCCACTTCTGAATCTGGTCCCATTTCTGACCGGAATCGATCAAGTGAAATTGAATCGAAAAGCAATGGATCAAATTCCGGTGCCCATCCCACCCCTCGCCGAGCAGCAAGAAATCGTTCGACGGGTGTCGGCGTTGTTTGCGCGGGCGGACGCGATTGAGGCGCGGGCGGCGACGGCGTTGAAGCGGGTGGAGAGCCTCACGCAAGCGGTGCTGGCGAAGGCGTTTCGCGGGGAACTGGTGCCGACCGAGGCGGACCTCGCCCGCCGCGAAAACCGCCCCTACGAACCCGCCCGCGTACTCCTCGCCCGCATCCGCTCAACGGCCGTTACCCCCGCCAAACCCACCCGCACCCGCAAGCCGAAGAACCCATCCGCACAATGACCGGCAATCCGTTCGCGGATTGGTCAGTGATCCATTCAGATAAAAGCAACCGGAAACGTCATGAGGTACAAGACCGAACACAAGTAACTTTTACAAGACACGAGACAACAACCATACTGACTGAGTGGGCTGGTCTATCCATCTGTTCGGCGGCGGGATTATGCCCGAAATGATGCACTGGCTCCAGCGTGATGGCCCCGTCAGCAACAACCCCAACGACAAAGTCGAACGTGACTTCCGCCAGCCGGTGGCGAAGAAGAATAGGTGGGATCAGGGTGAAGTACCAAAACTTTGCTGATTGTGATGTTTGAACTAGGTTATTATCACTTCTGTAGATTAAGATAATCAACTGACAGACTGCAAGTAAGTTTAAGTCGATTCAGGGCCGATGTAAACATGATTGCTCAAACTGCTACCACAATTGACATCGTGAGCAGTTTGCTTGCGGGGGACGAAGGACTTAAAGTCTGCTACGATCCGCCCGTTGATGCTGCAACGGACGGGGTATTTGACTCGCTACCGTTGGGCATGCACCCAGAGTTATCGGACTATCTTGCTCGTCGGTTCCCAAGGGGTTTGTTCCGACACCAGAGGGCAGCCGCGCAACACCTGCTCGCCGGGCTGCACACGGTTGTTGCAACTCGTACTTCGTCCGGCAAGTCTCTCATCTACTCGATCCCGGTTTTCGACCGCTTGCTCACTGCACCGACCTCCACGGCGCTATTCCTTTTCCCCCAAAAGGCGTTAGCGAACGACCAACTCCAGAAGTTCACCGCAGCAGCCGACGACATACCGTCGCTCGCCCGTCTGCGGACGGCGAATCCGTATTTGTTCGCGCGCTACGACGGAGCCACGTCGAAGGATGATCGTCCTGGAATCCGGGAACAAGTCCAGATCTTGCTAACTAATCCGGACATGCTTCATTACGCCATTCTGGCGTACCCTACGAACTGGGAGAGATTCCTATCCCGGCTACGATATGTCGTGGTGGACGAGTGCCACGAGTACCGGGGCATTTTCGGAACGAACGTCAGTTACCTGTTTCGTCGCCTACGGGCTTTGTGTCGGCAGTACGGTTCGTCGCCAACCTTCATCGCCACCTCGGCGACCGTGCAGTCACCCCAAGAACACATGGAACGACTCACAGGACTCCCGTTCGCGTGTGTTGGCCCCGATGAGGAGCAGGTTGGATGGTTCGTCGGGAATCACCCAGGATTCGCAAGGGCGGCGGAGCAACTCGGTCGGCTCGACGCGAATCCGGAAGGTGGGTTATGGATCGTGGTACCTCGAAGTAAAGACCAGTCGGCTGAACTATGGCTGCGCTGGCCACACCCGCAACACGTCCCGATCGGGCCGACCACGGTATCGCCGGAGTGGCGGTCGCGTCAAGTATGGGTCGCGCCGCCAGAAAGGTTGGCTCGACTTCTCCCATCCGTCCGAAATGACCCCGCCGGTGTCGCAGGCGTTAGAGTCGCTGCAAAAATAACTTCCGTGCCAATCGTCCTTGCTATCTGTTACTCAACGATAAAAACAGGTTCACTGCGAAGCATCCGGTGTGTTGGCGGATTTCAGTTCATTCAAACTGGCCGTTTGGGTTTTGTGCCCTGAAGGGGCACCGGCGTGTAGCCACGGGTGAAGGCTTTGCGGAACCCGTGGACAGCGACATCCTGTTGTCACTCGCCCTGGAGGGGCGAAGGAATCCTCCGCCCCGTCAGGGCGGTTCAGTAGTGGAGTCACCGTGTCCACGGGTTCCGCAAAGCCTCCACCCGTGGCTACAGTCCTTGACCCCTAACGGGGTCACCAATCTAGGAACAATCACTCACTAACTTTTGCATTGCTCACGGACAGTTCTCTTTCCAGCGGCCTGGTCGGCTCGGGGATTGGCACGGAAGTTATTCTTTCGGCGATCCTTATCGTACTCGACCCACCATGCACTCTATACAAGGAACGCGGTGGGACGGACCAATCGGGACGCACGTTTCACAACGACCGGCCACAGCATGTTGTCGACTTCCGCACTGCTCTCGAAATTGACGGGTGGCAACCATCGCTCCTATTAGTCACCGAAAAACCGGCGAAGTCTGTAAACCCCGACCCAATAATCAGGGCTTTCTGTCTGGATGCGTTTTGGTTTATCGCAGGTGATTCGTTCGGTTGTTGGGACGTGCCGATCGAGTCACCAGCGATGGATGTAAATTAGAATAGCAGTCAATTCTCTACTTACGCCAGTAGTTGTTACAAGATGGTGGGGTCTTGGATTTTGTTGTCGCAGGCTACCATTCGGATTTTGGCGATTACCTCGGCGGTGCGGGGGTCGGCGGCGGCGAAGGGAAGAAAGAGGCGGACGCAGCTTTGTTGGGTGACGGGGACGATGCAGACGGAGCCGCCCGTCGTACTGGCCCGTGTGGTCTTGAACCACCTCCGCAAGCAGAAACCGACCCCGACATCGTTCAGTTGCCGCGACGTGTTCCGTAGGTTGCAGGGGCGTTTTTCCACGATAGACGACCTACTCCCGGTGTTAGAGTTATTGGAGCGGCACGAGTTGATTCGTCCGACCGGCGAACCCCACGCCCCGGCCCTGGTCGCAAGCCGTCCCCCGTCGCAAGCCGTCCCCCGTCTACCTCATCAACCCGAAGGCGGCTGCCGCGACTGTCGCCCACAGGTTGAAAGATGTTCGGTTGTTCTTTGAGCACGCCCGCAAGATGAAGCTTATCACCGAGAACCCGTTCCGCGACATATCCGCAACGTCGGTGCTACCCGAGGAGCGCCGCCATTACATCAGCGTGGCCGATACGGAAAAACTGTTAGCCGCGAGTAACCCGACTTGGCGCACAATTATCGCACTAGCTCGTTATGCAGGAATGCGGTGCCCGTCAGAAGTACTGTCCTTGAAGTGGGAACACGTCAACGTCGAGACGAACCGCATGACGATCCCGAGTCCGAAGACGGAACACCGTCCCGGCAAAGCATATCGTGTCGCTCCGATCTTTGCTTTGCTCCGCCCGCATTTGGAGGACGCATTCGAGCTTGCGGAAGACGGAGAGGTGTTCGTGGTCGGAGGCACCCAGGGCGAAACGTACCGCGCCGCATCACACGGTAAAAAACGGCTGGGTGGGGTGCAACATCCGAACAACATTTGAGAAAATTGTTCGCCGTGCCGGACTGGAACAATGGCCGCGGCTCTTCCACAATTTGCGCGCATCATGCGAAACGGACCTGATCCACGACCACCCGATTCACGCTTGAAACACTAGAAAACCTAGCGAATTGCTCAGTTGTGGTACCTTCTGCTCGACACTGTTCAAACGAACAGATGGGGCCTGCCGGACTCGAACCGGCAACCAATCCGTTATGAGCGGACTGCTCTAACCATTGAGCTAAGGCCCCTTGTTGGGAAAAGCCATTTTATGGCGATCGTCCCGTTACCGCTAGAGACCGGTCCTGTTTTCGATTGTCGGCAATCCGTGGTTTGGCCCCCACGTGTGACGGCGCCGTTAATCACGGTCGTTCAGAATCCGCGATCGTTCGCTAGCCGTCACGTTGGGGTCGGGGAGACCGTTTTGGGCGGCTTGCCGTGCGGCTTTTGCAGCGTCGGGTTGTTGGAGGCGGGTGTAGACTTCGGCGAGATAGAGGTTGGCCCGTGGGTCGGTGGGGCGGTCGTCGTGGGCCGCACGCAGGGCGAGAAGTGCCTTCGAGAGCGTCTGCTCGGCGCTGGTTTCATCGTGGCGTTCGGCATCGCCGTCCCAGCGTTTCACCAGTAGTAGCAAGCCAATTCCGCGATGCAGGTTTTCGTGAAAGTCGTCGTTGGTGGTGGATGCAATCTCCATGAGCCGGGTGTGGCAATGCACGAGATGTTTGTGAGCCTGTCCGGACGTGGGTTGTGCGTCGGCGATGAAGCGTTCAAACTGCCCACGGGCTTCGAGTGCCTTTCCTAAACGAAACAACAACTCTGCCACGTGAGCACGGACCATCAAGGCGTTCGGGTTGGCCTTCACGTGGGATTGCAGATAGGGCAACGCGGCAGGTTCATCGCCTCGGTCGAGGCACTCGGCGGCTTTCATCAGCGCGTCATCGGATGATGGCGTTGCGATTGCGTCCGGCGTCGGACTCTCGACCCGACGGTCTTCGGGCCAACGAAACGGCGCGAAGCAACCGACCGCAAACAGGCCCAACAGTAAAACAATACCCCCACGCATTGCATCGCCCCGCAACCGGAGAAACCGGAGTTAATGCGGGTTTTATCGAAGATTCCGACGGCAGCGGTGTAGTTAAACTGGACAAGCCTGCGAATCCCAGCGCGAAGCTAGGTAAAGTGATCGGGTGGTGCGGGTTGAATTGGCGAAGTGATGAAGTGGGGAACTTGGACTCGGGTTAACGCAGCACGAACGAACACAACTCGTTGCCGACGAGCATGGCATATTCGGGGTCGGTTTGCGCGCTGGTGGTCGCGCCCGAAGTGGACATCAACCGGATGGCGTAAGCGTGATGAAGTCGTTGTAGACCCGTGTGAAACTCGGGCACCGTGAGCGAGGCGGTTTGGTCGCCGATGGCGTCGAACAGTTCCCCGAGTGGGCACGCACCTGCGGCGCCGGCTTCGGTGCGGCGGTCGAGATAGGCGAGCGCGTCGTTGGCCCACGGCACCAGTTTCGTCAACGGGTCCGGAAGAAGTGTGCGTGCCAAGTCTGCCCGCCGCAACGCCGAATCGACCCGCTCCGCGAGCCAATCGAGGCGGCGTAACATTTCGTTCGATTGGCGCTCGAAGCGTTCGGAAACGGCGTCGATCATCTGTTTGGCGTCGTCCATCCAAAGCGGCACCCCCGCCCGCGTTTGGCCGATGACCTCGCGCAACTCGCGCAGCACGGCTTTGGGCGAATCGCGGTCGTGAACGAATGCCACCCCCTTCGGCGTGACCCGCACCCACTCGACGATCATCTTCCCCTTCGTCTCCGTGCGAACGGTTTCGAGCAGACTTTCGGTAATGGCGGCGAGCGCTGCCTCCGCGTAAATCCCAGTGCGAATCGAGAACAGCCCCGCGAGTTTCCCGGACCGATACAGCCGATGCTCGCCCGGTTCGGCCACCGCTTTCTTCACCGCATCCAACAACACTTCCGCCAACTTCACGTCCGCAACAACCGGCAACGGAAGCCCCTCGATCGCCAACGGGGGCAGCGGGGCGGGTGTCGTAAAATCGAGTACAACCGCAGGGGTGGCGGTGACGATGTCCATACCGAGTCATTCCTTCAAAAAACAGGGATTTCACGCACTTGTATCGACGTTCTGAACGCCCTGAAGGGGCGTCGGAATGTAGCCACGGGTGGAGCGCTTCGCGCAACCCGTGGACTCCGATTGCTCTCGGAACCGCCCTGAAGGGGCGGAGGAATCGACTGCCCGCAACAGCTCAATCAAACACATAGCGGTCATCAAACTCAATCCCGTGGGCGTGAAGAAATCGCATGTATTCAGATTGAAAGTCCTCTGTCTTGTGATGCTCGCGTTGTCCCGCGATGTAATTCTTGACGGCGGCTTCCTGTGACTTACTGACTGTGAACACGCTGTACCCACCCTGCCACGCGAACGCACTGAGTGTCGGGAATGTCTGATGAACCCAGCTCGTCGAACGGGACTTGAGTTGACGAAGTAGGTCCGACACCGCTGCATCGGTTCGCCAACGTAGAAAAAGATGAACGTGATCCTCGACGCCACCGATGTCGTAAAGCACTCCTTTTTCCGCACGGATGATGCCACCCAAATAAGGGTACAGACGATCCGCGACTTCGGGTGTAATCCACGGTTCGCGGTGCTTGGTGCTGAAAACGACGTGCAGGAGAATTTGTGAAAAAGTGCCGGGCATGATGGGGCTTCTCGTGGAACGCGGCAATTCCACCGCCCCTTCAGGGCGGATCGTGGGTGGGTGTTCGTGTTCCACGGGTTACGCGAAGCGCTCCACCCGTGGCTACAATCCGACGCCCCTTCAGGGCGTTCCGAACGTCGAAGTATGTCTGCGAAAAGGCTGCCTGATTCCACGGGTTGCGCTGCGCTCCACCCGTGGCTACAACCCGACGCCCCTTCAGGGCGTTCAGAATGTCTAAGTCGGTACCCTGATCCACGGGTTGCGCAGCGCAACCCGTGGACAGCCGGTCGCCCATGATCCCGCCCTGAAGGGGCGGCGGAAGCGTTGAGTGGGAACCGAACCAGCATCATGGCAAAACCTGTCTCTGTTGTTCCTGAATCGTTCGTGCCTACTGTAATCGTGTTGGCGTCGCAAAATAAAGCCCACCTTCGGGAGAGTCCGGTGTCCGCATCCGCACAGAAACGCATCCTCAGTGGCGTTCAGCCGTCGGGGAAGCTGCACCTTGGCAACTACTTCGGGGCGATTCGACAGCACATTGCGTTGCAGGAGCAGGGGGATGCGTTCTACTTTATCGCGGACTATCACGCCCTGACCACGTTGAAGGAGGCCGAAGCGCGGGAAGCGGACGTTGCGCAACAAGCGGGCAAAACGACGTGGCGAACGGCGCGGGAAATCTTGGCGGACAACGTGTGGGATGTCGCCCTGGACTACCTCGCACTCGGACTGGACCCGACGAAGGCGACGTTTTACCGGCAGTCCGACGTACCTGAAGTGTGCGAACTGGCGTGGATCTTGTCCACGGTCACCGGCATGGGACTTCTCGAACGCGCCCACTCGTACAAAGACAAAGTCACGCATGGGATTACCCCCAGTGTTGGGCTGTTCACGTACCCAATTCTGATGGCTGCGGACATCCTGATTGTTCGGTCGCACGTCGTGCCGGTCGGGCGGGATCAGGTTCAGCACCTCGAAATGACCCGCGACATGGCGGGGTACTTCAACACGAACTACAGCGACGTTTTCCCGATGCCGCAAACGCGCATTCAAGAAGACACCGCCGCCGTGCCGGGGACCGACGGCCAGAAGATGAGCAAGTCCTACGGCAACACCATCGAAATCTTCGCCGAAGGCAAGCCGTTGAAGAGCGCCGTGATGAGCATCGTCACCGACAGCACGCCGTTGGAGCAACCCAAAAACCCGGACACCTGCAACGTCTTCGCGCTGTATAAACTGTTTGCCGCAAGCGACGAACTGGCCCAACTCGCCGAGCAATACCGCAACCCGTCGCTGGATAGTGACGCCCGCAAAGGCCGCGCCTTCGGCTATGGCGACGCGAAGAACCTACTACTAATGAAGATTGACGCTTACTTTTCTGCCGCCCGTGATCGTCGCAAGCAACTGGCCGCGACCCCGGACGCCGTCGAAGCGGTGTTGCGTGACGGCGCGCAGCGAGCCAGAGCCGAAGCCCGAAAAACGATGGCCCTGGTTCGCACTGCCGTCGGGATGCACGCTGCTCCCGTGGCGAATTCATGACAAGGAAGACCCATGCTGATTGTGTTGTTCGACATTGATGGCACGCTGATTCGCACCGGCGGCGCGGGGAAAGCAGCGATGGAAGTGGCCCTCCGCACGGCGTTCGGCGTGACCAAAATTAACGACGTGGTGCCGTACAGTGGTCGCACCGACCAGGCCATCACGCGCGACTTGCTCAGCGCTCACGATCTCCCGACGACGGATGCGAATCAGGCCACGCTCCAAACGGCGTACTTGGCGGCACTGCCCGCGTGTTTGGCCAAGATCGGTGGCACCATTTGCCCCGGCATCCCGGAGATTTTGAACACGCTACACCCGCGAAGCGATGTCGTACTCGGGCTGTTGACCGGCAATGTAAAACGCGGCGCCGAGCGGAAGCTTTCCCACTTCGGCTTGTGGGATTTCTTCCCCGTCGGCGGCTTCGGCGACGTTCACCACGACCGCGATGATGTCGCCCGCTCCGCCATCACCGCCGTCGAAACCCACACAGGCAACCGGGTGAACGCCGCCGAAATCTGGGTCATCGGCGACACGCCACTCGACGTGAAGTGCGCCCGCGCGATCGGCGCCAAGGTCGTGGCCGTCGCCACCGGCTGGCACCCGATCGAGGAACTCCACGCCACTGGCGCCGACGTGGTGCTAAACGATCTGTCGAACCCGCAAGACTTTCTGGGCTTACTGAAGTAGAAGGATGTCACTGAGAGTGAGGGAGCATAAAGCCCACGGATTATGATCCGTGGGCTTGCGCTACCAACCCAATCCTGTTGAGTGTTCATCCATGCCCAGCGCCACGACAGGGTTTGTTCCGAGCCGACATGGGTTCCCGTTTCCGAATTCGTACCCGCCCGGCACGCCGGTGATTGAGGTACCGACGCCGTTGGGGATTCTCCCGATCGGGGACGCGAGTTATGGCGTGTGCGGGGGGATGGTGTTTGCGGCAGTCGATCTATTTTTGTTCGGGCAGCCGCGACCGACCGAACCTGAACCGCCGGTGTTTCGCTACCTCTGCAAGCGGTTAATTGATAGCTGGAATATGCCGTTCGGCGTGCTGAAGTATTACGACTGGCAACGCCGACCGGCGGCGAGCAAAACGTTCGCCGGGGTGCGATTTGCGGACGGTCTGTTGCGGTTCACGATCATGGAAGAGTGGCCGAAGATTCGCCGGTCGATAGATGCCGGGTTGCCCGCCGCACTGGGTATCGTGAAGTCGTCGTCGTTCAGTCCGATGGCGCTCAACAAGAACCATCAAGTGCTGGCGCACAGTTACGAACTCGACGGGGACGAAAGCACCGTCACGCTCCACGTCTACGATCCCAATTACCCGAACGACGACACGGCCACGATCACCTTCGGGCTACTCGACCCCGACGCGGACACGCCGATTCTGCACAGTTGCGAAGGGGCCACCGTTCGCGGCCTTTTCCTGACGGAGTACAGCCGCCCCGTCGAATCGCCCCTGTTTTAGGGCAATCCACTCAATGTGGATAAAACCGCTCGCACGGCTGCGTGGATCGCTTCGGCACTGTCGGAGCCATTCAGAACGTGAATGTTCTTATGTCGGCGGGCCATATCGAGAAACAAGATGCGGGCGGATTCCAAGCCCGTCAGTTGTTCAAAGCTGTTAGGCGTTTCGCCGCGACCACGTTTGACCCGGTCGATGCCACTCGGCGCGGGAACGTCGAGCAAAAAGACGACATCCGGGATCGGGAATTGGGACAGCATCGAACGCTCAATGGCCTCGGCGTCCGCCCCTTTGACACCCTGATAGGCGATGGTCGAGTAGAAGTAGCGATCGAGGATGACGACTTTGCCCGCCGCCAGCGACGGCTGAATCAGATCCCGGACGTGCTCGTTGCGGTCTTCAATAAACGCATGAAGTTCATCGGCGGGGGACATTCGACCTGACATCGCGGAAGCACGGAGTTTGCGCCCCCACGGGCCGTCCGTCGGCTCCTTGGAGCGAACGCAAGAAACGCCAGTCGCGGCGAAGAACCGCTGCAACAATTCGACTTGGGTTGTTTTCCCCGCGCCGTCGATCCCTTCAAACACAATGAATAGCCCGCGCTGCGTTGTCATAATGCATAACGTATCACAATGAATGACACGGGCTACACCACTTTTAGCAACCATATCTCGTCGAACGGCTTGGGTTGTTCGAGCGTGATGGAATGAACTTTGATGAGTTCCAGCACCGCGAGGAACAGGCCGATTAACCGGGACTTGTGGTACGGCGGCGTGAACAGATCGCGGAACGCGATCCGCCCGGCGCGGTGAACCCGGTCGCGGATTTGGTCCTCATAGATGTGCTGTGGCGTTTCATCCACCAGTATGGTGGTCGAGTGAATCGCCTGCGTTTCGCGGACGATGCGGGCGAACGCGCTGACGAGATCCCACAGTTCCACGGGCCGCATTGCCGGGGCGCCGGGGTGGGTTTCTTCGGCGGGTGCGATGCGGGGCAACCGCGTGCTGTGCTTCTCCGCTTGGTGTTCCAGCGCTACCGCCGCGTCCTTGAACTTGCGGTACTCCAGCAGTTGCTTCACCAGTTCCCGCCGCGGGTCGGGTTCGTCGTCCGCTTCGGACACCCGATCGACCGGCAACAGCGACTTCGCTTTAATCTCCATCAAGGTTGCGGCCATGACGAGGAAATCCCCCGCGAGTTCGACATCCAGTTCCTTCATCACGGCCAAGAACGCCAAAAACTGTTCCGCAAGCAGTGCGATGGAAATGTCCAGAACGTCCACCTCGTTCCGCTTCACTAAATAAAGAAGCAGGTCGAGCGGGCCGTGAAACGAATCGAGTGCAACTTGGTAATGCAACATGGCAGTCGGGGCATCAGTAGGGGGTGAGGTTACGACTGTTACCACTTCCGGAGAACCGATTGGATCACCGCGTTATCACTTCCAACCCGTGGCGGTCCATTAGCTCGACGTGGGCGAACACGTCGGCGGTGGGGCCGTCGATGACGAGTTCGCCGCCGTCTAGCACGATGACACGGGGGCAGGTTTCGCGCACGAGTTCAAGGTCGTGGGTGGCGATTAGTAGGGTGCAAGGGAGTTCGTTCAGTAAGCGAATCAACTCCCGGCGACCGCGTGGGTCGAGGAACATTGATGGTTCGTCGAGCAGCAGCAAATTGGGTTTCATGGCCAACACCCCGGCGATTGCGGCACGGCGTTTTTCGCCGCCGGACAGCTTGTGGGGCGTGCGGTCACCGGCGTCGGTTAACCCCACTTGCTTCAAGGCCGTTTCCGCAAGTTGCTTGGCCGCCGTGGGGGTGGCGCCGAGGTTGAGCGGGCCGAAGGCGACATCTTCCAACAACGTGGCCGCGAAAAGTTGATCGTCCGGGTTTTGAAACACCACCCCGACTTGGCTAGGTAATTTCTTGCGGTGCTCCGGGTTTGCGGGGTCCAGTTCGCCGATGGTGGCGTGGCCGAGTTTGCCGCTCAGCACCCCGCACAGCCGCAAAAACAGCGTCGTTTTTCCCGCCCCGTTCGGCCCAACCAACGCGAGTCGTTCCCCGGTGTTCAAGGTGAAGTTCAGGTCACGAAGTGCCGTTCTGCCGTCGGCATAGGTGTGCGACAGGTTGCAAACGCGAAGCATGACATCCGGGGTCGCGGGTTCATTCGGTCTCAAGGCGTTCTCTCAAAGATAAACCCGGTCCAGCACCACGAGGGCTATCGTACCGCTCACACTCCCGAGGAAGGAGAGGACATCCCAAGATGTGGTGCGGAAGTCGGCCAGCGCCCGGAACGTGCCGTCGAACCCCCGACACCGCATGGCCTCCGAAACGCGGTCGGCGTGGTCACTGCTGCGCACCAACAGGCTGCCGACGGAATAGCCCAACGTCCGGTACGTCTGGCGATCCGTGCGGATGCGAAACCCCCTGGCCCGCAGCGCGATCCGCATTCGCCGCACTTCGGCGGAGAGCAAAAACGTGTAGCGGTAAGCCAATTGCGTGATCTGGACTAGCACGCCCGGCACGCGCAGGGAATGGGCGGCCGTTAAGGTACGGCTCAGCGGTGCGGTGCGCGTCAGCACCAAGGCAAACATGCCAATCGTCAGGATTCGCAGCATCATCACGAGTGCGTTCAAGAAGCCCGCTTCCGAAATCCGCAGCGGGCCGACGTGCCAAACCGTCCCCGCGTCCCGTTGCACCAGTGGCACGACAATCAGCAACGGCAACACCGTGGACATTAGCAATAGCAGCCGCCCCACAACCCCGTTCACCGAGAGCCGACCAAGGGCCGCGAACATTAGCGCAATACCCAGCGCGAATACTGCCCCCAGCAACGATTGCAGACTGACCGCCCCGACAATCCAGACGCAGACCGCCGCGAGCTTCCACCGGGTGTCCCAGCGTGCCAGCATTGAATCGGGCGTGGACGAATCCCGGATCGCAAGGGTCATGGTGGCCGATCGTGAAGGTAGTGTTTACAACCCAATTCGATGGGCTTCAGAAAAGCGGATTCACCGCAGAGTCGCAGAGAGCGCCGAGCAATCGAAAACCAATTCAAATGGATTTCTTTGCGTCCTCTGCGCCTCTGCGGTGAACGTTCTTATCTTCGACACCCAGAGAAACCTGTTGTACCGATGACCCGCGTCGTTGCCCGCTCGATACCGATACAATTCTGATTGTTCCCCCTGCCCCTTTCTCAAAAAAACTTCGTGCCATGACACCACAAGATGCGCTCCGAGACGGCCGATTGGCGGAGGCGATTGAGTTGCAACAATCCGTCGTGCTGCGGGAACCGACTGGGGCGGCGCAACTGATGTTGTTTGAACTACTCACCCTCGGAGGGCAATTGCACGACGCCCGTGAACAACTCTTCGCCATCGAATCCGACGACCGGACGTGGCGGGCGTCGCGGCGGCAGTTTATGCGGATTGTGAAAGCCCAACACCGGCGGATGCGTGGCAAGCGAACCGTGATGCAGGCCGATCCGCCGCCCCATTTCCGGCTGCGCTGGCGGGCCTTTCGGGATGTCCAACGTGGTGACGGACTTGCCGCAACGCGGTGGACCGATCGGGCGGATCAGCAATCGCCGGAGTTGAGCGGGCACGTGGACGGCCGGGAGTTTGAAGGGCTGCGGGACATTGACGACCGCTTCGGGTCGGTGTTGGAAGCGTTCGTCGGCAGTGAATACGTGTGGATCAGCTTGGAAGAATTGCAGTCCGTTCGATTGGCCCCGGTGGTCGGGATTCTCGACGCGGCCTTCCGCCCGGCGCAACTCCGGTACCACACGGGCGAAGAAATCGCGGTGGTGTTGCCGTTGATCTACCCCGGTTCCGCAGAGGCGGACGGCGTCTTCGCAACGGGACTGGAAACCGATTGGACCAGCAACGACGACGGCCCCGTGGTTGGCCTGGGGAGCCGGGTTTGGATGATGGGCGACGAAGAAATTCGCTTGGGGGAATGCCGGCAGATCGACCTGCGCCGGAACCACTGAAACTTACGCTTGCTCCGTCAACCGGCTGCGGCGCCATTTTGGCGCCACCGTTGGCAACAGAATCGAGCCGAACAACGACGCCAAAACGCAAATCGTGAAGACCGTGGCGAACACAGTCACTAACCCACTGCCTGTTCGTGCCGATTCCACCGCGATGCCGAACGTCCCGAGCAGTCCTTCGATTGGTGGTAGCACCGAGGCGTTGCCGCTCGCCAGGAGTATCGTGGTTAGCAACCCCGTGCCAATGCCGAAGAAGACACCGTGGCGGAACCCGGCACCCGTATTTCCACCGGCAACGGTCCCTGCCAATGCTAACCCAAACGTGGCTAACGCAAAGTCGATGTACGGCCCTTGCAGTGGCGTGCCCAGGTTGAGCGCGCCACCGGACGTTTTCTTGATTCCCACCCGCAACGATTCCGAAAGTGCGATCCCCACGACGCCGATGGCAACGGCAAGACCAAGTCGAAACCACGCGGTCGGGCGGACTTTTTGTTCGTCGTCGTCTTGAGTCGCCAGGCGGGCTAACGAACTCCCGCGTGGGTTGGTCACTGGTACCGGAATGTCCACGACCGGCGGCCAAACCCGGCTCCCGACAACACTCGCCATCGCGGCGATCACGGCCAGTCCGACGGTTGCACCCCAATCCAGCGCAGTCGGCTTGTGCCCGCCCATCAGATCGACGCCGAGCAAGAGACCGCCGCAGACAAGTCCCGTAATCCACCCCGTCAGGAACCCGTGGGTTCGACCGGCTCCGGCGAACAGTCCACCGACAAGGATGCTGACCGTCCGCAACGTTAACGTCAGCGCAATCGCGGTGGCATCCCCGAACGGGTTCTCAACCTCCGAGGCCGCAACAAGCCCGAGAACTTCTTCGCGCAACCCGATGTAAAGTCCGATCGAAACGATGGTCCCGACCACAATTCGACCGAACGACGTGGGGCGAATCAACTCCGGCGGGGGTGAGTGCAATTCCCCGGAGGACGCAAAGATTTCCGCCGGCGTGACCAGCCGATCGCCACAATTCGGGCAGCGTTCGGTAGCCGGGATCGAAGTTTTGCAACTGGGACAATAAAGCTGCATCGAACAAATCCTAATGCAGGCGAACTCAGGCAACGGTACGTGTGTCAACCGTAGTTCACGACTGGCCACCGTGCGGAGATTTGTTGCCGGGGTTGGCGTTTGGGTGTAACGCATTTGCTGGCTAACAAAATTGCTAGACGGTCACAACCGGCGTGCCGAGCACCTTCAGGATTGGACGGATACCGAGGCCAGGTTTGTGTGACGCGGCCATTCGACCGTTGACCCGGTGGGGTGCGCCCTCGGCTGTGGAGACAGTGACGTAACTGTTGAAGTCGGTGCTGGTGAACAGGAATTCCGTCGGCGTGCTGTGGGCGAGGTGTGCGATTGTCGCCGTTGCGATGTCACTGCCCCAACTGTCTTCCAGTGTCATGGCGATTCCCATACTGACACAGAGGTCGCGGGCTTGTTTGGTCTTCGTGAGGCCGCCGAGTTTACTGATTTTTAAGTTCACCACGTCCATTGCCAGATCCGCTTTCGCCCGCAACAGAACGTCGAGACTGTCGATATTTTCATCGAGAACGAACGGGTGATTCGTGTGTCGCCGCACGCTGAGACATTCCTCGTAGGTCAGACAGGGTTGCTCGATGTAGACATCGACATCCTGGACGGCGCGCACGACTCGCATCGCTTCATGCTGCGTCCAGCCCGTGTTGGCATCGGCGATGAGTCGATCACCGGGCAAGAGTTTGGCCGCTACGGCACGAATGCGCGCGATGTCCACGTCGGGATCGCCGCCGACTTTGAGTTGAAAGCGTCGATAGCCCTCGGCGCGATAGGACGCAACGCGATTCGCCATCTCATCCGGCGATTCCTGCGAGATGGCGCGATAAAGCGGAACGTCATTTCCGTAGCGTCCCCCAAGTAGCTCGCACACGGGCAATCCGGTCGCTTGGCCGAGAATGTCCCAACACGCAATGTCGATCCCGCTCTTGACGTAGGGATGCCCTTTCAAAGCGGCGTCCATGACCCGGTTGAGTTTGCCAAGTTGTCGCGGGTCTTCGCCGAGGACGTGCGGCCCGAGTTCGCGCAACCCGGTTCGGACGCCTTCGGCATAAGCGGGCAAATAATACGGCCCGAGCGGACAGACTTCACCGTGGCCGATGAGACCGGCATCCGTTTCGACGCGCACAATCGTGCTATCGAACACGGTCACCGATTTCCCGCCAGACCATTTGTAATTCGTTTCCTGCAAGGGAAGTTCGACACGATACGCGAGAACTTTCGTGATTTTCATAACGGACGTCCTGGGATTAGCAATCGACTTGAATCTTTGTATCGCTGGGGTGACGGTCGCATAAAAAGTGGCCATCGGAAAGAGATTGTGGGTGCAATTAAAAGCTCTGGGACTCTTAAATCAGCATTCACTACAGAGGGCACAGAGAACCACGGAGAAGAAAAAATCTGTGTTGGATTTCTCTGTGGCTCTCCGTGCCCTCTGTGGTGAATATTCTTTTTGAGAACGCCAGATCAAACTTGGACTTCGGGATTCACGCAGTGTACCAGTTTGCGGCCTTCGAGACCGGCGATCAGGTTCTGCGCGGCGATCGTGGCCATCGCGTTGCGGGTGTCGATGGTGGCACTGGCAATGTGCGGCGCGATCACACAGTTCGGGAGCTGGTAAAGTTCGTGATTCGGCGGCAACGGTTCGGGGTCGGTGACATCCAGCCCGGCAGCAAAGATCACGTTCCGCCGCAGCGCATCCGCCAACGCCACTTGATCGACAAGCGGGCCACGACTCGTGTTAATGAACACGGCACTGCGTTTCATTTTGGCGAACTGTTCGGTGCTGAATAGCCCCTGCGTCGTCGGGTTTAGATCGGCGTGGACTGAGACAAAATCGCCCTCCGCAAGTAGCGTGTCGAGGTCCACGTGTGTGGCCTGAAGTTCCCGATTCGCATCTGGTTTGGCCGTGCGTGCGGTGTAGAGAACTTTCATTCCCCAACCGTGGTGCAACCGCTTCGCAGTCGCAAAACCGATGCGGCCCATGCCGACAATCCCCAGGGTTCGACCCTTCAAATCCGCGCCCAGCCACCCGAGCGGTTCCCAGGTGTACCAGCGACCTTCTTTCGCATCGGTTGCGCTTTCGCCCAGTCGTCGGGCGGCGGCCAGGAGCAGTGTCACCGCGATGTCAGCGGTCGCTTCGGTCAGCACGCCGGGGGTGTTGCCGACCGGGATTTTGCGCGCCGTGCAAGCGGCCACATCAACGTTGTTGAACCCGACCGCGAAATTACTGACCACCTTCAATCGCGGCGCCGCTGCCAACAGTGCCACATCCACTTTGTCCGTCAACAAAGAGAGCAGACCGTCACAATCCCGCACCTTGACACGCAACACGTCGGCAGAAGGCGGCAGCCGTTCCGGCCAAACATCAACGTCGAAATTCGCTTCGAGGAGCTTCAATCCCACATCCGGGATACGCCGCGCCACAAACACTTTTGGACGAGCCATATCGCAGAACCCCGCGTGCCAATTGTTGTGAGATGGAGTTGATTATAGCCGTGGAAACGTGGACGCTACGATTGGTCAAGGACTTGGAGGGATAGCCGAACCCGCGACCATGTTCGGGTCAAGAAGCATTACATCGCCTCGCGGCTGACATCGAGGACATGGTCAGTCGGGTAGCGACTGTCACGGCTTGCGGCCTCTTGCCTCCATGCCTCAAGTTCGGCCCGCCAAGCGTCCCCAGAAAGCGGGGCACCCGGTTCGTCGTCAGCCACTTGTTGCAGTGCCGGGGCAATGAGGTGTTCGACGCTAATGTGCAGTCGTGCCGCTTTGAGTTGGAGTCGTTGGTACGTGTCGTCGGGGATGGTGATGGTTGGCACGGGTTCCTCCTGATGGGGTCATCAACCTGGATCATACCAGTCGAACTTCTTGCCGTCGAGGTTGCCCAAATTGGCGCAGACAGGGGGGCGCGGTGGTGCTATTTTCCGTCGCCCGTGGCAGCACAGGATGCCGCCGCCCCCATCGGGAGTAAAGGATTATGAACCGAACACGTTGGAAATTGTTAATTGGCACACTGGGATTGTCTCTCGGTGGCCTTGCGGCTGTTGCGGACGTGCCATCGCAGAATGGCATCGTCTCGTGTACCCCCGGCAAACCGCATCAGGTTGCTCGGGTCGTGTACCAAGAACCGCCGATCCCGATCCCGGTGCCAAAAGTCGCCGATGTGCCGATGTCCGGCGCACCGATGATCCCGGCCCCCGCAGTCATCCCGGTGATCCCGGACATCAACACACCATCGCTTCCGGGGCTAAGTGCTGCACCCGCGCCGCTCATAGCGGTTCCGTTGCCGCCAACGATCGGGCTAAGCGAGCCAGTATTTTCGCAATTCAAAGAGCATGTGATCGAACATAAGATACCAAGTCTGGGTACCGAACCTTTAAGACTTCCTACGCCACAACCTCTACCGATCCCGGCCAATCCCGTCAGTGGATTTACGCTTCCATCATTCCCAGAACCTGTTGCAGTCACACCGACCCCTGCACCGCCAACAATCCCTGCACCGATTGTTATCGAACGAATCCCGACACCATCGGCTCCGGTTCCGGTGCAAGCCGCCGTTGTCGCGCAAGAGATACCACGAATTCCAGCGACGCAACCGCCGCTCGCCAAACCGACCCCGCCGGTTCCAACAACACCGACTTGGGAACCCCGCGCCCAAGCGATTCCGACTGAGGCGCCAAGCGAACCGGCACGCAACTTGGAGAAGAAGCTGAAAGTTTTGTTGCACATGGGCGACGAACGGCCCCGGTTTGAAGTCAAGGACGGCGACGACATTTACTTGAAGGTGATCTCGGACAAGGTCGAAGTGAAGTCGCCGTCGGACTCCGGCGCGAACATGTCCACGATGCGGGCGGGTGGCAAAGTCACGTTCATTACGCCGGGTGGTGAAGGAACTTGTGATGAACTCAGCGTCATCCCCGGAACCGGCCAAGTGATCGTGACCGGCAAAGTGGCGTTCACGTACAACTGGGGCAAAGTCGAAACCACCGTCAGCGGGGAGAAGATGACCTTCCGCCTCGGTTCGACGCCCGGCACCACGCCAAGCAGCGGTACGCAGGGTGTGCCAACTTCGTATCAACGGATGCGTTAGTCCGGACTGCTGTACTGTTGTGGTTACAACATTTCGCTCCGCCAACAAACTTCACGATCCGGGCACCAGTCCGGGTCGTGCCATTTCCAGAGTTTTCATACAAACCCGTACAAATTGCCACCGCGACGCCAGTTGTGTTATAGATTTGCAACAGACGGATCCGGTGAATCGGGCGGACCGATTCCCAAGGCTGAAACTCGGCTGTTTGAAGGCGTCAAACCCTTCCCCGAGGTGGTGGTCCCATGCTTGCGAGTACCCTATTCGCCGTGAATATCGAATCCATTCTCCCCTACTCGCCAATTGCGATTGGTTGCTTGGTGGGGCTAGTCGTAATCACGATCCTGGCGCTTCGCAAACGAGGGCCACGGAACCCGATCCCGCCCATTGAACTCAGTCGCCCTGGCGATTGGGAAAATGACGAACAGTCGTTCGCCAACCGACGGAACTCGCTCCGCCGGGAAGGTTCCCCGGTCAAGATTACGATTGCCGCATCGACGCTGAAAGCGGGTACGGAGAACGGCTACGTGCTGGATCGCTCGACGGGCGGCCTGCGAATTGCCACCGGGGCCGCATTGGCACCCGGTACCGCCGTTCAAGTCCGGGCCATCAATGCGCCCACGACGGTGCCGTGGGTCACGGTGATCGTGCGAAGTTGCCGCAACACCGGCCCGCACTACGAAGTCGGCTGCGAGTTCGACCAAACCCCGCCGTGGAATGTGCTGTTGCTGTTCGGATGAGCCAAATCGCTACTAAACCCGCGTGAACGTCGGTGGTCGTTCACTCAGCACGGGTGCCGTCTCCTGCTGTTTGACAACAGGTGTCGTTTGCCCACGCAGTTTGGCCACGAATGTCGCAAGTCGCGCAAGCCCTTCGCGTAATCGCCCATCTTCGATCGCAAAACTGAGCCGCACGGAATTCGCGGAACTCGGGCCGAACACACATCCGGGGCCGACCAACACTCGATGCTCTTTCATCAGCCGTTCCGCAAACGTGCGGCCGTCTAATTTGAATTGGGACACATCCAGCCAGAAGAAGTAGCCACTTGCGGGAGCTTCGGCGGTGATCCCGATTGTTTTGAGACGGTCGGCGGTGTACCGACGGCGGGCACGGAACTCCTCCAAGACTGGGCCGAAGAGTTCGTCCTCGGCGTCTAATTCTCGGAGCGCCAGTTGCTGACAAACGGTCGGCACAAAAGGCGCTGACAAGTTCGCGGCCAACGCGCACGCTTTCATCAAATGCCGCGGCCCCGCTAGCCACCCCACCCGCGCAGAACCGAGGCCGTAGGTTTGCGTAATTGAACCCGCACTCAGCGTGCGGCAGAAGGAAGCGGGGCGGGAATTCAACGTGCCCTTCGCGCCGTCGTACCGGAATCGGCGGAACGATTCGTCTTGGTAAATCAGCACGTCCGAACGGCTCGCCGCCCACAACAGGTGTTCCACCGCGTCCGGCGTAAAACTCGCCCCGGTCGGGTTCGTCGGGTCGGCCAGCACGAGCAATTTCGCCCCACGCAGGGCGGCGGATAGCGTATCAGCGTCGTATTTCAAAATCCCGTTCTCGGTCGTAGTCGTCACCCACGAAATGGAAGCCCGCCGCGACTTCGCCCCCACCGCAAACAACGGCGAACACGGGTCGAACAACACCACCCGATCGCCGGGATTCACGAACGCATCCAACACGGCGGAATAGGCTCCGGTCGCGCCGTGGGTGATAAACACTTCGTCACGCGGGTCAAAGAACCGCTTGTCCCGACGGCGATAGTGCCCGCTAATCGTCTCCCGAAGTGCCGGTAAGCCCCACGCCGACGGCTTGCCGTGGCGATCGACGCTGAGTCTGCCAGTGGAAAGGGGCGAATCGAACTGCGGCGCACCCAGGTTCAGGTTCACCACGTCCATGCCGCCGATTTCCGGGAAGGTGGCGGGATCCCGCAGTTCCGCAATCGGCGCCGCAAGGATTTTGTCGGAATAGTAGTGGACGTGCTCCGAACCGCCGTCGGTCAGTCGCGCCGTCATCGGCAAGTGCCGTGCGATCCCCGACCGCACCAGTAGCTTCTTCACAAGCAAAGGAATCATCAGCCGGCCTCCTGCCGTACCACCGCGCAAATCCGTGTGCGCAAATCCGTTCGCCGCATTGTGGCCAACACCGGGGGTAGCTTGTCAAGCCGGATTGTGCGGGTCAAACCTTCTGGGTGTAACCAGATTCTTGGCGGTGCGAACATGCAATTTTCACCACAAAGGGCATAGAGAACCACAGGTAGGGTCTGGCAAATTTTTCGGGCAAGTGATTTCTCTTGGTTTTCGGCCCTGAAAGGGACGTTCTGTCAGCCCAGGGCCATGCCCTGGGAACGCGGGAAGGGACGGCTATGCGTGTGGCCCTCGTCGGGATGGAATGGTCGAGACAGGTCCGAAAACCGGATCGTTGCCCGGTCCCAGGGCATGGCCCTGGGCTGACTGAACGTCCCTTTCAGGGCCGAAAACCCGTTGATTACAGAGTGCCCGAAAATTTTGCCAGACCCCACAGATAAGAAAGAAATCGTATTGGATTGCTCTGTGTCTCTGTGGTGAACATTCTTATTTTTGACCTCCAGTGCTTTTAGCGACACCCGACCTCCGTAACCGACACGGGGCCGTCATCGAAAATTTCTTCATTCTTGCGGGAACTTGGAAAATCTGGCCCAATTAGGAACGAATTCATCTCAAGCGGCGGTATTGTGTTGCACCACGTGGGCGGCGGGCGGCAGAATATCGGCGTTCCGTTTCTTGGCTGGGGTTCGGAGGGATCACGATGAGTCTGTGGGACCGCGTCACCGGCGAATTGCTCGACATCATCGAGTGGACTGAGCCGTCGCAAAACGAAATCTTGGCGTACCGATTCACCCGGTACAAGAACGAAATCAAAAACGGCGCGAAGCTGATTGTCCGGGAAGGGCAGGCGGCGGTGTTCGTGAAGGAAGGGCAACTCGCGGACGTGAAGACGCCGGGGCTGTACACCCTCGACACCAACAACATGCCGATCTTGTCCACGATTCTGGGGTGGAAGTACGGCTTTGAATCCCCGTTCAAGTGCGAAGTGTACTTCATTGCGACGCGGCAGTGGACGGACCAGAAGTGGGGCACACAAAACCCGGTGATGATGCGTGACCCGGAGTTCGGGCCGATCCGGGTGCGGGCGTTCGGCAACTACGCCTTCAAGATCACCGATCCGGGGACGTTCCTCAAAGAAATCGTGGCCACCGACCCGTCGCTTGAAGCCTATGAAATCACCGCGCAGTTCCGCAACACGATTGTGTCGCGGTTCGTCGATACGATGGGTGCGGCGAAGATTCCGATGCTGGATTTGGCCGGGAATTACGAGAAAGTCAGCCAACTCGCACTCGTGAAGATCGCGCCGGAACTGGCGAAGATGGGCATCTCGCTGACCCAGTTTTTCGTGGAAAACATCTCCCTACCACCAGAAGTCGAAGCGGCGCTCGACAAGCGTTCGCAGATGAGCGTGCTGGGCAATCTCGATCAATACACGAAGTTCCAGTCCGCCGAAGCGATCCGCGACGCCGCCCAAAACCCCGGTGGCGCCGCCGGAATGGGCGTCGGGCTTGGGGCCGGTATTGCGTTGGGGCAACAGATGGGCAACGCGATGACCGCCGGTGCCGGGGCCAACCCGCAGACCACGGCATCGGCTCCACCGCCGTTACCGACCGCGGCGAAGTATCACGTCGCCATCGCCGGGGCCGCCGCCGGGCCGTTTGATTTGCCGACACTGGCAACCAAAATCGCCGACGGGAGCGTCATCCGCAGTTCCTTAGCTTGGAAAGCAGGCATGACGCAGTGGGCCGCCGCCGACAGCATCGCGGAGTTGCAAAGTTTGTTCGCGGCCGTGCCACCGGCGTTGCCGAAATCGTGACGGGAAGTGGGAAGCTGTCACCAGTTTCGTTTAGTCTCTCAAACCCAACTTCACCACACGATAAATTGAGGAGAGTGCCGTGCGTTTTCAACCCAAAGCCGTTCTTTGTATCGCAGGGATCGTCGCCTGTTTTCTAGCCGGGTGTAGTTGGCTAGGCAGCTCAAAGACTCCGTTGGAGCAAATCCTGGCTAATTTCAAGGACGGCAAGCAGGACGAATCTGTTCAGAAGTTCATCGATTCGGATTGGCATCTCTCCCCGGCCTTCGGGAAGAACTCGCCGATGAACGCACGGGAGGCGGATTTCGCAAGCCTCTCTGAAGAAAAACGAAACCAGCTCTTAAAGGACGTTCTTAAAGATATACAACTCATACGATTTTTGGCGAAGGCAGTCTCGGACAAGAGCAATTCGGTTGTGAAGTCCGACCCGAAACAGGCTCAGAAAGGGAAGACGATGCTCAAGGAACTCGGCAAGAAAATGGACCAACCCGAAGGATTGAAAATCATCCAACTGATCGGTCAGGCCGTGGGCAAATTAGGGAATTGACACTCCTCGAATCTCCCCTCGCCGTTTCGGAGAGGGGACTTCCTTCTTCCTTCCCCCCGCGTGCGGGGGGACTGAGGGGGGTTGATCGCTACCTCACGTAGCTGGGATGTGTTTGTCGCGTGTGGCTGGTTTGAACCCCACCCCGGCCCTCCCCGTAGACGGGGAGGGAGAAAAACCCGTCTTCCTTTAGTTTGGTAGTTTTTTATGTCGGATAAGGCCCCACCGCCCGAAGTCAAACCGCCGATCGTCTCGAAGGCTCCGCCTTCGGGGCGGAAGTTCCCCTGTCAAAATTGCGGCGCGCGGCTCGACTTGGATCCGGCGGTGCGCGGGTTGAAGTGCCCGTACTGCGGCTTCACGGAAGTGATTCGGCGGGACGAAAAGGTGGAGATTGCGGAGCGGGATTATCAGGAGTATCTCGACAAAGAAGAGAGCAAGGGCAAAGCCATTGAAGGGCACACGTCGCAAACCCGGTGCCCCGGATGTGGTGCGATTGTGTTGCTCGAAGATAAGGTCGCTACCGATCGCTGCCCGTTCTGCACCACGCACCTGGAAACGCAGCCGGAAGTCGTAACGGGAATGATCGCGCCGGAGTCGGTGGTGCCGTTTCAGCTTGATTTGAAGGCCGCACGCAATGCGTTCACGACTTGGCTACAAGGTCTCTGGTTCGCGCCTTCGGAATTGAAGTCGGTCGCCAATCTTGGGCAACTCAATGGCGTCTACCTGCCGTACTGGACCTACGACACGATGACGTATACCTTCTACGACGGGCAGCGCGGCGATAACTACACGGTGACGCAAACTTACGCTGCGACGCTGTCGGATGGCCGCACCGAACAACGGACGCGGGCCGTCGTGCAAACCCGGTGGTCGAGCGTGTCCGGGGAAGTACAAAACTTCTTCGATGATGTTCTAGTCTGTGGATCGAAAAGCATCCCAACGGAACGTCTCGATGACCTGGGCAATTGGCACTTGCCGAAGTTGGCGCCGTTCAATGCGGGCTACTTGAGCGGCTTTCAAACGGAGCGGTACGCCATCGGGCTACGTGACGGTTTCATAAGGGCGAAGGAGTTGATCGAGCCGGAAATCATCAGCCTGATCCGCCGTGACATTGGCGGGGACCACCAACAGATCGGCACCAAACGAACGCGGTACTCCGGGATCACGTTCAAGCATTTGCTGCTGCCGGTCTGGGTGGCCGTTTACCGCTACCACGACAAAACATTTCAAGTGATCGTCAACGGCCAAACCGGGCGTGTCTCCGGGGTGCGACCGTGGAGTTGGCTGAAGATTTCGGTCCTCGCGGCGGCGGTCTTGTTCGTGATCGGTGTGACAATCGCCATCGTCATGAGCCAGCAATAACGGTCCGCCTGAATCGGTACCAACCCGACCACATCATTTCTGCAAGAGGCGGATTTCCACTTTGCGAAACTCGACCGGGTGGCTTTCGGCCTGTAACGAGATAAAGCCTTCGCTGATGAGTAATTTCCCGTCCACGATCAGCTTCTTGCCGTCGGCATCCCGGTCGTCGTATTGTGGCTGTTCGTATTCCATCACCAGTTCGCCGTTGACGGTGTGCTTGATTGTGGTGCTGCCACGAACTTCCATTTCGATAGTGACCCATTGATCGCCGTGGAAAGTTTTTGACTTCGAGTTATTGCAATGGGTCCGATTGAGTTTGCCTGCCAACACGATGTTCGTGCCGGGTGAGCAGACGCTGCCCGTGGGGCGGGCGTCTTTGCCGTTGCCCCCGAGGAATTGGGCCTCAATCGAGACCGGGAATTCTTGGTCTTTCGACATCGTCTTCGGGTCTTGGCAATGCAGCATCGCCCCACTGTTGCGGAACGCCCACGCCGGCCCACCCTTGGCTTGCTCGCCGACAAACCGATACTCGACCCGCAACACGTAGTGCGAAAACTTGTCCTTGTAAAAGAGGTGACCAAACTCACCGTTGAACTTCTCGTACTTGTCGTAAGCCACGCGAAGAATGCCGTTCTCTACGCGGAACGTGTCGTTGAAGTTTTCGCCCAGGGTATGCTTCGCAAACTTCGGCGTCCACCCGTCGAGGTTCTTCCCGTTGAAGAGCGGAATCCACTCGTCTTTTTTCGCACCCTCTTGGGCGAAAAGAACTGGAGTGGCTGCGAAAAGCACGACCAAAGCCGACAGGAAGAGGCGGAACATGAGAGCGGTTTCCAGGTGGTGTCGCGGACGGAGGCCCAAACAGCTTGCGGGTATTGTGTCCGGTTTCAAGCGTTGGAGCTAGTGCCAATTCGCAAGACTGCTGTTTCCGGGTCAGCGTCACGAAAGTTGATGCACATTCAGGTCGTGTCCGCTCAACATTGGACAGGGTCATTGTGGTGCGGTATCGGTTTGCGATCTTCGATCCGATGATTGTGAACTCCCGGAGGCATTGGCTCTGGACGACCTCACGGGCGGTGATGTGGGCGGTCTGTCACGTGGTGAACACGTGTTTTGAGGAGCTTGACAACGGAACGGATCGTGGTCGGTCAGCAAGATTTGCCACACCCGTCTGGCGTCTCTACGCAGGGCTTTCCGTGGTTCGGATGCCGGCGACCAGCTTCAAATACTGCAAAAAGAGATCGACGCCGCCACAGGTTCGGATCGCCTCGGCAGTTTGACGGGCTTGATCGGGACCGCCACAGACCCCGACAATTTTGTTGACCAGCGCGACGTTCGACAGCACCACGGGAAGGTCGGACGTAACCTTAGTGGGTGCAGGAGTGGCGACGACTTTTTTGACCGCCGGAGTTGGCGCGGCCAGTTTTGCGCCTGCCGATTTGCTCGGCTGGGTCGGCTTCGGTGACAACGCTTGTGGCATCATGGCTTTCTTCTTCATGTCGGAACGGATGTTGTAAATTTTCGACCGCATCGTTTCCAAAGATAACGTGACGCCCCGTTGTTTGGCGGACTGGATGACCACATCCGCGAGCATGTCCAGGTCTTTGGCAAGAATCTCACGAATGATTTCAGAAGCGGTCAGGGCCACAGAAAATACTCCAATTGGCGGTAGTAATGACAATCTGCAAGCCGGCACAACCGTGCGGACTGGCGTGACCTTCCAGTATTGTGGTCTGGGGAATCTGGGTGACAACCTGAGACTTCCACAATTGCGCCGATTATTTTGATTGCCCAGACGTAGAACCTGCCTACCCTCACGAGTGCTTTCCAAGCTCGTCGGCGTGATGGGAGGTTGGCCTCCTATTTCTGCACCCGTTTTCTAACCGGAGGTTACACCGAACGATTTCGCAAAAATCCTCTGGCGTTCCGTGGCAAAGGTTGGTATGCGACGCGAACTGCGGCAGGGTTGCCGATTGGTTGATTTCTTCACTCGGTCGAGGACGCCATCATGCTCCGCTCTTCGTTTCGTCAGGTTGTCCGGCTTGCCGCGGTCGCCGGCGGGGTCGGGTTGGTCGCCGTGGCGGTCGCTCAACAACCGGACAAGCCCGTCAAGCCGGCTAGCTACATTCCGCTTGCGGATTCGACCGGGACCGTCAAAGTCGAAGTGACTACGCCTCCCGTCAACGGGATGGAAGCGTTCCCGAAGATGATCGGCGAGGCCAAGACGGCCTACGGCAATGTCCGGGATTACGCCGGGCACATGGTGCGACAAGAACGCATTGGCGGCAAGCTTCAAGCGGAGCAACTCACGGAATTGCGCGTCCGCGTGCAGCCGTTTTGTGTGAACGTGAAGGTGACCAAGCCGCTGTCACTTGCTGGCGAAGAGACCAGTTATCTGTCCACCAAGACCCGCACCACGGTCCGGCATCGACCGGCTGGCACTGAAGGCGTTCGCGGCTTCCAAACGCTTGAAGTCAACGATGCCAAAGTGTTGAAGGACACCCGGCACGCCATGTCCGAAGTCGGCGTCATGGCCGTGCTGGAGCGGATCGAAAAAATCGTCGCCACCGAAAAGCGGCTCAACCACCCGGTGCAAATCCTGGTCAGCGATTACACGTTCGGTGACAAGCCGGTGACACGGTTTGAAGTGTTCACGGAGTTCCCGCACCCCGCTCACTACGCCCATCGGTGTGTGGTCTACATCGACAAAGAATCGAAGCTGCCGGTACGGTTTGAAGCTTACGACGCACCCAAGGTCGGCATGGTGGAAGGGGACATGATCGAGATGCAAAGCTTCATCGGCTTGAAGTTCAACGTCGGCCTCGGCGAGAGCAACTTCGAGCGGTAATTCCAGGAAAGATAACAGGACGGGGGAAGCGACGGGCCGCCGCCGGGAAACCAGCGAGTCGGCCCGTCCGCCATTTGCAGGCACTACTTGCTCTGCAATTCGTACTTCTCGCTCTGCGTGCCGCTCTTCACGGTGAGTTTGAGTGTACTGCTGGTGTTGTATTTGGCCGGAATTAACTCAACGGTTTCATCAACGGTCGGGCTGTCGGGTGTGTCATACATCTTCTTTTTGCCGAGCACTTTCGACGCCGAAAACATCACCTTCATTTCCGCCGTCGGCACGCTCGCTGTGAACGCGCCATCTTTGATCGCCGCAGAGCTGCTGCCCGATTTACCATCGACCGCTTCAAAGTTGACCACGCCTTCTTTCAACGGTTGACCATCAAGTGAGACCGTGCCATTGACAGTTCCCTTCGACACTCCGTCTCCGCAGCCCAGCAGGCCGAGTGGGACAACGAGTAAAAGCGACAGACAGAATCGGTGTAACAATTTGTGCATGAGTAATCCTGAACAAGGGGTGAAAGCACCACACGCTGCGCGTTCTAAACCGTTAGAACCCACAGCGTGTGATGGTAGAGATTTCGGAACCGTTAGTAGTCAGCCAGGACTTCACCACCGTTCATGGTGCCCAGTGCCCGCCACGTCACGATGGCGATGCTATCCCGAATGAAGCGAACGGAGCCGTCACCCAGCAGCACGTTTACACCACCCGTGTGCCGACTGCGCGCGGACTTGAAGGCGGTGCCCGATGCAACGTTCGTGCAGGGGGGGTTGCCGGGATACCTCACGTCGTTGCAGTACGGGGAGACGTCTTTCACGGTGGTGTTCGGCAGTTGAATCGTCATGAACTGCGTACAGGGCCGGTCGTCGTTCAAGAAATCCCCGCGGATGTCGAACTCGCCGTCCCCTTTCGCCATGATGATTTCCGACATCAACAATGTGTTCGAGGTTCCGTCCGTCAGGTCCAGGATTTTTGACTTGCGGGGATTGTTACCATTGATGCCATCGTTGTACCCGAAGGGTGCGACACCCAGAGCGAGAGCTTGTAACGGGTCACCTGTGTTGAAGGGCACCCGCTGGTTGCCCCAGTTCACCACATAGGCACCTCGGGCACGCCAGTAGGGGTCGCCTTGCCAAACGGCGCCGACACGGTCGCTCGGACAGTAGTAGAGTGGGGCAGTTTTGTAATAGATCCCGTTCGCCTGGTTGGGCGCGGTACTGTACGTGTTCGGTACTTGATAGAAGTGCAACTTTTCATCATACGCAGTCGAAAAGTTCCCTTGTTCGACGTAGGGCCAGCAGTTGACGACCCAAGTGCGGCGGGGGTTGTTTTGGGCGCCGATCGGCAAGTAGCCGATGGCGTCGTGGTGGCCGTGCATCGCAAGGCCCCACTGCTTGAAGTTGTTTTGGCATTTCATCCGGGATGCCGCTTCGCGGACCTTTTGCACTGCGGGTAACAGCAAGCCGATCAGAATTGCGATGATGGCAATCACCACCAGCAACTCGATCAGCGTAAACCCGGCCCGTCGAGAGCGACGGGTCATAACTGGAGAGACCATACAATCCTCACGCAAGAAGATTAGGAGAATAGAGTAGCCGTGGGAATCACTCCTGACGATTCCAACGACCTGTTATAACCGATGGGTAGACGAATGCAATTACTAATTGCCAGTCGAATTGCGAATTTGGCTGCGACAGGTACCAGGTCGGTTTGCGACGTGCTGGTTGTCGATGCTCGCGTTCTGAGCGGGGGACGTGAGTCCTCCGAGTGGAAGCAGTCTCGGAGGACTCACGTCCCCCGCTCAGAAGATTCAGAGAATTGCAGTTCAAGATGAGGTGACCTGTAGCAGAACGACGTCTTGTTTCGTCCCACCGCGATCAGTCATCGGCGGGGTTGTTCGTGGAGACGGTGTTGGTGGATTTCGTCTTTTGCTTGATGCCGATTTCGATCTCGTTACCTATTGCCTTCATCGTCATGGAGCCGTTCATCTTCATCTCGGTCTTCGATTCTTTCAACCGACCCGCTTTGGTGTCGAACAGAATCGTGCCACTGAAGGAGTCCGTTTTCAGGTCCGCTTTGACGATCGTAACGGGGCCGAGTTCCGCGCCTTCTTTCGGCGGGCCGAATTTGGCGTCTGCCGTGAAGGTGATTTTCTCCACGCCACTTTCCGGCCCTTCGTACTTGTACTTCGCGTTCATTTCCATGTGACCCAGTGGCCCGAGTGACATGTCGTAGTTCTTCTTCCACGTGTCACCAACCGCAATCGGTTTGGCGGTCCCGACCCGGAACAGGTCTTCGACCGACATTTTGTACATGTCTTCGGAAACTGACCCCTTGATGACCTTCAAGATCTCATCGTTGCCATCCGCGATCTTGTCGAGCATGGCTTGAAAGCCGTCGATTTTTGTCACTTTCATCTCGGGATCCAGTGTAAATTTCAACACGGACCCGTTCATCTTTTTCGCAGCGTCACCGATGCCAGGAATGTTTCCTTCGACGACAGTGCGAACCGTCGTTTGCTCAATCACCATTCCCGCGTCATCCGCCTTCAACACCTTGAACTTGCTCACGGCGGTTTGCGTATGGTTCTGCTCCATGTCGTTGCCCATCACGCTCATGGTCTGTTCCATCACCGTGACGGTCTTGGTGTAGAAGGTATCATCCTTGGCCAGTTTCCAACGGATCGTCACGTCGTCTGCGACAGGTGCCAGCGCGAGCGAGAGCAGGACGCTTGTGAAAAGTGCATTCATGGTCGGTCCCCGGTGAAAGTCCGAATACAACACGAAATCAGCGTATCAGGCTTGGGTGCGTTAGTGTAGTCGCAACAGGTGAGTCCTGGGCAACCTAGCGGCACGCCAAGCGGTTGTTCCGTCGCGCGAAATCGTGTACAGTTTGTCTCGTGCTGTCCGCTTGAGGATTAATCTAAGGGGTGCAGATGGTCACCGCAGAAGTGTTGCCGCTGAGCTTGCTTTACGAGCGGGACGAAACCGCGTGGTTAGAGGTCATGTCGGCGCTCGTTGCGCAAGGACGACTGGCGGAGCTTGACCAGCACAACCTTAGCGAGTACCTGTCCGACATGGCCAAGCGAGACCGACGCGAGGTGTTCAGCAGGCTGGTCGTGCTGATGGCTCACTTGCTGAAGTGGGAATACCAGCCCGACAAACGGACCGGCTCGTGGCGTGCGACGATCGAGTTTCAACGCATGGAGTTGGCCGACATGCTGGAAAGCGCAACCCTGCGGAACCATGCAATCGCTGTGTTGGATAAAGCCTACATCAATGCCGTTCGTCAAGCCATCGCCGAAACCAGTCTGCCCGAGTCGGCCTTCCCAACGGAATCCCCGTACACCTTGGAAGCAGTCCTATCCAAACCGTTGGAAGCGAACTGATTTCTCCCATCTCACACCCCGGCGACGAACGCGGCGACTTTGGCGACCTCCTCGGCGACGGGGGTGCGTTTGAAGCGGTAGACGCCGTCGCCGGTGGTGAATTCGGTGGCCTCGTCGGTGCGGTATTGTTCGGAGACGACTAGCACGAACTGGCCGGGGATCGCACGTTTGAGGCGTTTGTAATGTTCCTCGATGTTCACCTTTCGCCAGAAGCCCAAGATTTCGACGTGGACGACTTTGCCGCTGACCGTGTGCTTTAGCGTGAAGTCTGGCACCCAGGTTATGCCTTCGACGAGGATCGGGTTGGGGTCGTTGGAGATGAGCCAATCGGGGATCGTGTCGCGGAAGTTGGTCTCGAAGTTGGTGATCTCGCGGGGGGTGTAAACGCCGAAGTCCGGTAGGTGGGAGCGTAGCCCTTCGCTTCCGGTTAACGTGAACACCTTCTCTTTTTTGTCCGCTCCCCACCGCACCTCCGCCCGCAGCTCGAACGCCTTGCACTGTAACAGCACCGGCAAAAACATCGCCAGTTGTAGCCCGTATTTTTGCGTCGATGAGAAGAGGCTGAGCGGGCCGTCCAGGAACAGCTTGTACGACGTGCCGTCCGCCGGGCGGATGGTGCAGATGAGCCGGTGAAACTTGACCGCGTTGAACAGCTTGCGGAACCGCGCCGGCGTTTCGTTCCAGACCCGAACCTCCATGCCGACGCACCGCAGCAGGATCGCTTGGGCCAGCGCGACGTTGTAGCGGTTCAGCAAGAACTCCGGCGTGCAGTCGTCGAACTTCAGGATGCGTTGCTCGTCCTTCAAGTCCGCGAACAGTGCCCGATCGACTTGCTCGGGCGTGATGTGCAGTTCACCCGCCACGGCCGTCAGCACGGCGTCGCGGTCGAACGGCGTGGCCGCCTTCCCGGCACTCGCATGGTGTTCGGCAGACGTGCGAAACACGGCTTCGCGCACCTGGTCCGGCGGCACGTCCGCCGCCACTTCAAAGTCGCACCTGTCTTCCAACAGCTTCGCCAAACCCTGGTGAATCAACTGCCCCGGTCCGTCGCCGACGAGGTCCGCCAGTTGTTCTTCCAACTCGCCACGGGTCCGCCCGGTGGCATCGCGGTACGCGAACAACAACTGCTCCGCCGCCGCCAGCCAGTCGCGGTTGTGCGCGTCGATGTACATCGGCACAAGCTTATTCTTGGCGTGGCGAACCCGAACCAGTTTTCCTGTCAGCACGGTGTCACATCGTTTTGAAGTTCACAGGTCGTGGCTCGGGAGAACGGCCCGTTACCGGGGTTCGCCGTCACGCGGCACGATTTGCAGTAAGCGTGCGACGATCTGGTCGGAAGTCAGCCCTTCGGCTTCGGCGTGGTAATTGACCATGACGCGGTGGCGTAGGATCGGCAGGGCCACGGTGCGCACGTCTTCGATGGCCACGTAGGTGCGACCGGACAGCAAGGCGCGGGCTTTCGCGGCCAGAATTAAGTTTTGCCCCGCTCGCGGACCGGCGCCCCAACTGACGTACTTCTTCACGAAGTCTGGCACCGGCACCGCGTTGTCACCGGGTTGCGGCGCGGGTCGGGTCAGGCGGGTTAGGCGGGCGGCGTAGCGGATGACGTAGCTTGCGGCGGGGACTTTCAGCACGAGGTTTTGCATCGACTGAATTTCGCTGGCCGTGACCACCCGTTCGAGGTTCGGGCGGGCGCCGCTCGTCGTCGATTCGATGATGCGGTACTCGTCGGCTTCGTCGGGGTATTCGACCTTGATGTTGAACATGAAGCGGTCTTGCTGCGCTTCCGGCAGGGGGTACGTGCCTTCCTGTTCGATCGGGTTTTGCGTGGCGAGGACGAAGAACGGGTCGGGCAGTTTGTGCTTGGTTCCGGCGACCGTGACTTGGCGTTCTTGCATCGCTTCGAGTAGCGCCGCTTGCGTCTTCGGTGGGGTCCGGTTGATTTCGTCGGCCAGCACGATGTTGGAAAAGATCGGGCCGTGAACGAACCGGAAACTGCGCTGGCCGGTGCTCTTGTCGTCGTACAGCAACTCCGTGCCGGTGATGTCCGTCGGCATCAAGTCCGGGGTGAACTGCACGCGGTTGAACGTCAGGGCCATGCCGTCGGCGAGAGTGCGGATCATCAGCGTTTTCGCCAAACCGGGCACCCCGACGAGCAAGCAATGCCCCTTCGCCAACACCGCGATGAGCAGTTGCTCCATCACGGCTTCCTGCCCGACGATGATCTTGCCGCACTCCGACAGCAGCCGTTTGCAATTGGCCCGCAGCCGGTCCGCCGTTTCAATTTCGTCGTCTTCCAGGATGATCGGTTGAACGTCGTCTTCAGGTGAATTCGGCACGCAGTGACTCCAACGATAAGAACGGGACAAACAGTTCAAGGTGATTTTAGCCAGTGCGCCCGACCCGCCGTGACAATAACCGAGAATTCCGCGCCGAAGTGTGCGCCGACGGCAGGGCCGAACGCGGGCAATTCCAGTTGAGTTAACACGCGGCCCGTGTCCGGGTCCAGCACGGTAATCGGCACGCGACAATGGGTTGTCGCATCAACCAGAGCCAACAGAAAACCCGGCAGCCGGGCCACTGTTGGGGCGAGCAAGAACCGTGTGAACACTCGGGTGGAAACGTCGGCCCACGGTTCCATCCGCATCGCCTGAGTGGGATAGACGAGGATCGCTTTTGGACCGGCACGGACGCGCCAAACTTGATCGGTTTTTGCACTCGCGGTCAACGAACATTTCCACACTTTGCCGCCATCCTTCAACCGGATTGCGAACACTTGGCCCTCGGCGGGGGCGTAAAAGTTCTGGCCGTCCGTGTCGCACTTCGTCAAGTCAATCTCGCCGATTGGTAGCAGCACACCGCGTATCCACTGCCGGTTGCCGGTGTTGGCTTGCAGGCGTTCCAGTTCGACGCCGTGGTTGCGCGACCATGCCACGAGTAGGCCGTTCGGCACGGCGGTCAGTTGCGGTGGGCGACCCGTCAGGCTGGTCTCGCCGATGGCTTCGAGACTCCACACGGTGCGGGGCAGTTGCGTGCTGTTCATGGCAATCGGATTCGCTCCGGGAATCTCCAAGCCGCCCACGGTGCCCGCACCGTCAGCCACCGCAAGGCGGGTTTCGGCGAACCGGACCGGCGGGCTTTCCCACAAGACACTAGTGATCGTCGCGCCGCCAAATGAGGCGCCGTTTGGCGTGCGATGCAGCCACCGCTTGCCGCTCGACAGTTGCACCATCACGCCCCACTCGTCGGCATAAAACGGCGCGGCGAACCGGGGCGTATTGTCGAACGGCGTGGCGGCGATCCGTTCGCGGGCCAGAGTGTCCTGCACCCAGGCGACTTCCCCGATCAGGGTGTTGATGGCGAGCAAATGATGCGTGCCAAGTTGGGCGATCAGAAAAGACCCGGCGAGCGTGAAGTTCGACAAGTCCGCGCTGGGTATCACCCCAGCCAATCGGGGCGGGGTACTCGGCGATTTGCTAGGGAGCGGGTCCGTGTCCGGGAAGACGAACGACCACGGTATTGACCCATTCGCTAAAGCGACTTTCAGCACGCCCTGCGAACCGCACGCGATCAACGAACCGTCTTGGACCACGCCATGCGTGACGACCAACCCGGTTGGCAACTTCACTGCCCACGTGGGCTTTTCGTCCGTCGGGCGGTAAGCAAAAAGTTGCGTGCCATCGGTGACAAACAACCTCGGGTTCGCACCGGCTTCCGGCCCCAATCCTGGCAACCCAGCAACGCCTTCAAGCGGTTGCAACGGGACGCAGAAGTCGTTCGCCAATCGCACGGTTCGGTCAATGGTCGCATCTGGACCGAGTATCGAGAGTGCCAGCGGATCGAATTCGCCGAACCGCTTCGGTGCTTCGTGGCGAGTCGGTTCCAGCTTCGGTGGCGCGAGCGGGACGCCGAATTGTTCGAGGATCAACGTTTGCAACCGCATCGGCACGCCCGTCGATTTTCGGACGCACTCGGCGCTAAGTTCTGGTGGCAGCGAGTAGGCTTGCGTGAACTTCTTCACGGCTTCTTCGCCACCACCGCGTGGCTCCAGCGTGACCAATCGGGCATACGCTCGCACCCGCCAGGATTGCGGATACTCCTCCGCCGTGGCCTGTTTGAACAGCGTCCGCGCATCGTCCGGTTGGCCCTGTTGAAGTAATCGCTCGGCCCGATCGTGTAGCCACTCCGCACGTAGGCGTGGTGCATCGACGGCTGGTTCGGCATTGCGAAGTGCGACTTGCGCTTCCGGCCATTGCTCGGCATCCGCGAGGGCCAGCGCCAGTTGCCGTGCGGCTACGGGGTCGGCGGGGCGGTTCACGACTTCGGCTTTTCGCTCGGGGAGTTCGACCCGATCGGAGACGTAGCCCCAAACTTCTGTGGGTGTTGCTACCAGCAAGACACCGTCCGCAAAAGCGAGGTTGCCGTGCGGGCCGGGGATGCGCGGGGCGAGCGGCAGGCCGTCCGAAGTCCGCACCAAAAACAGCCCGGATTTCGTCGGCCAGATGATGGCGTCCTCGGAGACCAGTCCACGCCCGAACGACATCAGGTTCGGGTCATCATGGACCATCCACCCCGACGGCTCTTCCGTGGAACCGTTGATGACGTTGAAGCCGCGAATCCCGCGTGTCGGTGCGGCAATCGTGGCGATCAACTTGCCGCGCATCACGCCCAGAAGTTGATCGACTTGAACGCCGTCGGCCATCCAGATTTGCTGACCGCTGTTGATGTCCAACGCAAAGACTTTGTCTGTATCCGTGGGTGCGACAAACAGACGCCCGCCGTCCGCGATCGGGGGGCAAATGTCGCGGGCGACCGTGGCGGGTTTCGTGAGCCGGGGGTAAGCAAACGCCCACGCCGGTTTGCCGGTGTTGGTATCGACCGCCATCACGAAGCCGGTGTGCGAACAGAGGACGATTTTCCCCGCCGCGAACGTCAACAGTTCCGGGCGATGGCGAGTTTCCACTTTTGTGGCGGTCGTGACGGCCACGTCCGCGACCCAGAGCGGCTTGCCCGGTTCATCGTTGCCCGTGTCGGTGTAACAGGCAATCGCTTGAAGTGGACCGTCCTTGGATTCCCGCGTGAATGCGGCGTAGAGGCGGCCCTCCGCGCACACGGGTGACCCTTCCCAAGCGGCGGCAACGCCTACCGCAACCGGCGGTTTGAGCTTCCAAACGACATCAAGCCACGGGCCGTCTTTCTTCAACTGCCGTGACCGCGTGAAGCACACCAGGTAGCTACTCGGAGCAGTCGGACCTTCAGCGTCCGTCAACGGTGGCGATACTTCGGTCGCGCCCAACCGGGCGTAGAGTTTGCCGTTCGCCGTCGTCAGTGTGAAGTCCGCATCCACGGCGATCGGCAAGGTTGCGATGAGGGAAGTGAGCTTTGCGGCATCGAGATCAAGCCGGAAATCGTAGACGTAACGCGGTTCGCCAGTCCGGATGTCGAAGCCGAAGACCCGGCACGCATCCGCAACGTACCCGACGCCGTCCATCACCACCGGGTGCAACCCGACGGCTCGCGTCGATGGCACCTTGGGTAACTGAAAAACCTTGCGGTCCGGGTCGCCGGGGAGTTCGGCCTTCCAGGTCGGGCGGCTCGGCCAATACTTCGGCAACCGGCCGTTCACCCGACCGTTCCGCGCACTATTCCCGCCGAACGATGTCCAGTCTTCGGTGGGGTTGGTTTCGGTCGGAAGAATTGGCGGGTTGTCGAGGTAGCGTTGCAGGGTAATTTCGTAAGGTGCCACCACACCCGCCAGTTTCCCCTTGGCAGTGGGGTACTTCGTCTTGAACTCCATCAGTTCCACTTTCGCCGCGTCGATGTCACTGTCAAATATCATCGCCAAGATGACCCGCGCCCGGATCAACGCGGGGTCGGTCTTGGCATCGGGTACACTCAGTTCGTCGCCGGGCAGCAAGCGGAGCCAATACTGTTTCGCCGTCCGAAACTCGCCGCGTTCAAACGCCAATTCACCCAGCGAAAACAACGCTTCTTCAGTGTGGCGACTGGGGAAGTACCGATTCACTAACAAACGCAACGGTCGCGGATCGCGGTTGGCTTTGCCCGCTTCTAGTAACTTACGGGCCGGTTCATCGACGCGATCCCGATAGCCGCGCAACTCGGCGGCAGGCAACGTGAACAGGATTTGAAACGCGATTTGCCGGGCAGAAGTGTGGTGCTTGCCGTCCAGGCTCACGAGGTCGTCACCGGACGTGTCAATCAACCGCCGCAGGTCGTCGGCGGCCTCGGCGGGCTTGGTCGCGGCCAGCTTTTGAATCTCGCCCAACCGGGTCCGGGTGTTGGCGAAAACTTCCCACCCACCCAATCGCGGCGCGTCCAACCCAGACGCCGGAGCCTCCGGCGCTTGGGCGTACCCCAATAGCGTGATGATCCCAGTAGCGACGATAGCCAAGACAAAGCGATTCATCAAAGACGCAACCCCAGCCACGAAGAACCCCCGCTGCCCATTGTGGACAATCACGGCAAAAGCACAAGCGAAATGGTTTTGAATTGTGCGGTTGGGTTGTCACATTTCGTGTCGCTTGAAGAACGCCCATATCTGCTCGTTCGCCTGGACCGTGTTCACCGATACTCCGCCGATGCGTGCGGTCAGTTGACCCCGTCCGCCGGGCCAGTGGTGGCCGTGGCCTTCCAGAAACAGGCTGCGGAATTCGGTCCCGGCGTCGGAGGGGTATTTCTCTTCACGCACGCCGTGTTCGTCGGTAACCACTACCGATTGCGAGTGACAGCCGATTGACACGGCGCAATTCTCTAGCGTTTCCCGCACACTCGGACGACGTACCAGTTTGCCGCCCCAAGGTGATCGGACACTGCCGCCGAGTAAGGGAATGAGCGGGTCGGCTGTACCCACCAGGTACAACGTCGGGACGAGTCGAACCGGCTTCGGGTCGCGGACCCAGCAATAGCCGGCAACGGGCGCGATCGCAGTGAGCAACTCAGCCCGCTCGGCAGCAAAACGAAACGTCATCCCCGCCCCGTTGGAGAAGCCAGTCAGGTAAACCCGACGCGGATCGCCGAGGCCACGCTGTATTAAGTCCTGAATCACCGCCGTGAGAAAATCGACGTCGGCGGCATCGGTATGAAGGGCTTGCCCCAACTCCGTGCCGCCGTCGTTCCAGCGGGCCGGGTTCGTGAGGAATTTCGGAGCTTTTGACGGGTTCGGCGGAATTCCGTCCGGCAAGACCAGCACGAACCGTTCCCGCTGTGCCAGTGCGGACCAGCCGGTTTCCGTGTCCGCCCATGCTGCTGTTCCGCCGGTTCCATGCAGAAAAATCACGACAGGAAAGCGGTAATTCGCGCGCAAGTCCGGAGCGACCGGGCGTGACAATAGATACCGGCGTTCTGTGCCGTGTAAGGCGAGGGTGATCGTTTCCACACCCTTAGTGAACGGATGCGTTGGTCCGGTGGCAACGACATTCGGCACGAGTCGAATCCCGCCAACAGCTTGTTCAGTTGCGGCGTTGTGGACGTTGACGGTAGACTAGAGCAAGTGAAATCGAGTAGGAGGCCGTCTCATGTTGTGTTCTCTGCGGTGGGCTTTACCCTTAGTTGTGCTGATTGCGTCGGTGGCTGTGGCTCAGCCCCCGGTGCCACCGCCCGTTCCGCCGTTCGCGCCGCCCGCTCAAAACGTCAGCCCACTTCCGCCAGCCTTGCCAACTGCCGCACCGCAACTGACCCCCACGCCGCCGCCCGTTGCTGCGCCTAACGCGATGGAAATGTTGAAACCCTTCGCCCCACCCAGTAGGGTCGGCAACCGCAGTTTGACCGAGTGGTTGGCCGATTTCAAAAGCACCGACCCGACGGTGCGGGAACGGGCCGTGAAAGTGATCCCACTCTTCGGCGTTGCGGCGGCGCGGAGTCAGGCGATCAAACCGTTAACCGGGTTGCTCGACGACACGGACCCCGGCGTCCGCGTCAACGCGATTCTCATCATCGCGATGATCGGGTTCGACAAACTGGAGGACTTGAAGGCCACGTCGGACAAACTCACAGGCGTGCTGGGGAGAACGTTGCCCGGTAGCGTGATCCGCGTTCACGCGACCCGCGCGCTGGGGAGCTTCGGGCTGGAAGCGTTCGGCGCGATCAACGCCGTTGTCGCGGTCGCGGACGACCCGTCGTGGGAGGTTCGCGCCGCGGCGGCCACCACCCTGGGGCGCATCGCCGGCATCGCGTTTGACGACAAGGCGATTCAGACGACGCTCAGCCCGAACTTAATCCCGATCGTCAAGCGCCCGCCCAGCAAGGCCGCGATGGACAAGCTGAACTTCCAACTCATCCGCGATAAAAGTGCGACGGTTCGCATCGAGGCGTGTCACTCTCTGGTTCTCCTGGGGCCGCCGTACTCCGCCGACCCCAACGGCTACCCGGCGGTCGCCAAGCCTTATATTGACGTGATTTCGGCCAGGGTGAAAGGCTTGGAGACCGACCCGACGGTGAAAGTTTGGCTGATGCTTCTGCACATCATGTACGACGATCGGGTGTTTGATACCACGCTGAAGTCAATGGGCGGGTTGGTCACGGCGACCGACCCGCAACTTCAAGTGCAGGCGTTGAACGCCTTGGCCGTGCTCGGCCCGAAAGCCAAGCCGGTGATGAACACGATCCTGACCGCGTTGTTTCATGACGAACCGATGGTCGCCGCCGCCGCGATCACCACCGTGATGAGCATGGGCGACGAAGCCCGCGCCGCGCAGCCTGAACTCGAACGACTCGTACTCACCACCAAAAATGCGGACTTGAAGAAGTTCGCCGAAAACGCCATCGCCGCCCTGAAAAACGACCGCCGCCCCGCCGCCCCTATTGCACCCGCACCCGCCGCCCTGCCCGCGAAGAAGCCCTAGCCGCGAACAACCGCCGGACGTTCGACACGTCTACATTTTGTCCGCGATGAGGTTATCGGTGCCGTTCCATTTGCCTTCCATGTGCGTGTCGCTTTGGGGCGGGCGAATCATCAGCGTCTCGTAACTGCCTGTGTTCGTCCAGCAAATGCCGATGTGAGTCCGTTCCACGAACCAGAACCCTTGACCGCCGGGTGCGGACAACGGCAGGTTCAGATTTGCGGGCGGCTGTCGGGTCCACCCGACCCGCCCGGTTTTGTCGAAATAGTAATAGAAGGGCGCCCCATTCCACAGAACCTTCCACCAACCGAACATGGGCGAATCGGGAGGGATTGCCGCGTCGTCGTCGCCGAAGTGGAACAACGTCACGAGGGGGTGTTCGGCGTTCGCGGACACCTTCCAATTCCCTCGGAAGGTCCGTTGATCCGGGTGGTTGGACCGGGTGTGCATGGCTATCTGAGCGTTACCCATGTATATGACGCTATGGTGGTGTTCTGCCCCGGCGGAGTAGACGATCACATCACCTTTTTTCATGACGCCGGATTTGACGACGTTCTCCGCGTCGGCGTCCGTAACCATCTTGGCGAGCATTTTGGCACGAGCACTGAGGCTGTTGAAGAGTGCCGGCACCCAAGTGGTTTCCATGTGAATGTCCCCGGCGGCGAGGCACTGGGTGACGAAATGCGAGCAGTCATTCAGCCCGTGGAATTCGGGCTTCTGGGCCACCACTTCGGGGTTGTTTTTGTCCCGGCTCGCGTCGTCGGACCACGACGAAATCATCTTGCGATCGGGGTACGAGCCGGCGTCCAACTGGCCGGTTTTCACCCTAGCCAGGTCCGCCACGGGTACCAAGTAGAGGCCCTCGTACTGGACGGTGCCGCCCATATAATCGAGGAACGTCGCGGCCCAGTCCTTCTTCGTGACCTGCTTTTGCTTGGCGATCTGCTCGGCCGTGTTGATCGCGCCGCCGCCGGAAAGCCACACGAGGCCGTCCTTGCAAGGCACCATCCACCGCTCGTCGGCGTAGCCCGCGATTTTATCGCGTTGATCGCTGAATGACATCGCAACCTCCGGAAGAATTGTGAGCAGGCGTATGAGGGTGCATTGCAAAATGGCGTCATTGCCACCAACGCACACCGACTGTAACAGGGGCCGGGACGATGGGGAAAGTAAATCTGCCGGCAAGGTAGTGACGGGTGTGCGTCACGCTTGGTGGTGGAAAATTTGTTTACGATTCTGGCATGTTCGTGTCGGCCAGAAAACTGGGCGACTTGTGTCCAAACAGTCCACCAACAAATGTGACGCTTATGGGTTCCGCAACCGGGCTAACGTTCGGGCTTTCACTTGCTCCCACGGAATCACGTCGTCAGGATTCGCATCGTGTTCCGCAACACGCCGAGCCAGTTCCTGCCGCTGGGCATCACTCAGAAAGGGTTCGCGTTGCTCCAATGCAATGCTATCCCAAATTTCCTGGACTAACGCGAGGCGGTCCTCACGCGAAAGCCGATCGATGCCAAGGGACGTGGCAGACACGGACATGCAAATTCCTCCCACGTGCGGCATCAAACTTACCATTACCGAATGGAGTTGACAACGTGTCGTCATCACTTGAAGTCAGCGACTTCACGAGAGGATGTCACTGACAATTGCTCCAACTGCCAACGTACTGCCGCCAACAGTTCATCATCTTCCGCGTCCCACACTGCTCCCGGTATTGGCCCACGCGCGACGGTTGCCATGTTAGCGATCAATTGTCCCAATCGCATTGACGGCAGCGCCCGCCGCAACTCAAGAATGGCATCCAGTAGCTCATTATTGTCAGACAGGGTCATGGCAGTTTCTCCTCCACAGTAGGAAGGTATCCAACGCTACTTTTATATCTACCTGTTTTTTTATTCCTCGATCTGCGAAATTGCCTTGATTGCTGCGTCACGGATTGCTTTATCAGGAGCGATTTTCATCTTCGTCAATCCGGGTAAAAACTCTTTTGCCAGCGCGCCGAACTCACCGGCTTTTTGGATATAGACAACGGCATTCGGCGTGTCATACAAACCCGCTTTCATGAACGGGAACAAACCTTTCCGCTTCGCTTCATCGTCGCCGGCCAGCGTGCATAAGTAAAGGAACGCATCGACTCGACCATGACTCGATGCATTGGTGGGACTGGCAAAGCTCTTCACGATCCGGATACTTTCCGACTCGTTGGGATCGATTTGGAGGATGGCTTCGATAATTTTGTTAGCACAATATCTGGCTCCTGGAACAGCACGACTACCAGTAAGATTTAGTAGCCCTGGCGAGTACCCTTCTCTTTTGCTACCGGCGCTACTTTCCGTGCTAATGGCTTTCCGGAGTAGTGCGACCATCAACCCCATCGCAGGTTTCGCTTTGTTCCCCATCAAGCCAAGAGCCACACCCGCATCAATTTGATTTTGGTAGTGGCTGTCTAGAACTAGAATCGAAACGGGTTTGTACAACTGTGGAGAGACCACTTCCAATGCGTTTAACGCCGCCGTTGCCACTTTGAGAGACGGGTCTGTCAACGAATTACAAATGTACTTCGTTGCGGGCGCGGCATCCTCACCTTTCGCCTTCAAGTCATCGCAGGCCTTGATCCGAATTTTAATGTCTTTGGCTTTCAATTCATCCACGATTGCTCGCAATTCCGGGCTGAGATCTTCGGCTTCTCGTGGCTTGCCAATCTGCTTTTTCTCTTTCGGTTTATCTTGGGCAATGCCATCGTGTGTGATGCAAAACAGACCCACAAGCAGCACAAAAAAGAAGCTCAAACGAAACATGACTGCTCCGAAAACAAGGAGATTGACAGGAATTGGAAGTTAAGACTGCGTAGTTCTGCCACTGCTTCAGATAGCCGCGAGCTATCAACACTGAAGAGTTGAAGAAGTCTATTGTAAATCAACTGGCCGGACTGCGAAAAGCTTGATCTTGCCGAACGAGTCGGGTTGTTGTGCTGGCGGTGTGAAGGAGACAAAGGTGAGGGTATCGCAAACGATCAGCATGTCAAACAAAATATTCTGAAAATCGCCGAAAAGTTTCATTGACAGCATTCGATGGCAGGTGTGTTCGTTCAACCGGACTATACCAATCGAAGAAACGCTCCTGCCAGTCATCACGCCATTACGTGTTGAACAAGAAGTGGCAGATGTCGCCGTCTTGCATGACGTAGCTTTTGCCTTCGATGCGGAGCTTGCCGGCGGCGCGGATGTCTTTTTCGTTCTTGTAGGTTTCTAAATCTTCGAGCGCGTAGACCTCGACGCGGATGAAGCCTTTCTCGAAGTCGGTGTGGATGACCCCGGCGGCTTGCGGGGCGGTCGCGCCGATGGGAACGGTCCACGCGCGAACTTCTTTTTCACCTGCGGTGAAGTAGCTTTGCAGGCCCAGCACGCGGTACGCTTCGCGGGCTAACACCGCCAAGGCCGGTTCGGTCAACCCGGTGGAGGCGAGCATTTCGGCGCGGTCGGCTTCGTCGAGTTCGGCAATCTCCGCTTCCAGTTTCGCACACACCGGCACCACCGACGCGCCGATTTTCGCGGCGAATTCACGCACCTGTTTGACCAGCGGCCCTTGTCCGGTCAAATCGTTTTCATCGACGTTGGCCACGTACAAAATCGGCTTGGCGGTCATCAGGCCGAAGCTGTTGACGGCCTTGATCTCTTCCGCGTCGAGTTTGAGTTTGCGCAACGGTTGATCGGTGGCGAGTTGGGCGAGGCATTTCTTAATCACTTCGGCCCGTTGAATGGCTTCTTTGTCGCCGCTTTTCGCGGTGCGTTCTGCACGCGACAGGGAATTCTCGAGCGTTTGGATGTCCGCGAGCATCAGTTCGATTTCGATGGTCTCGATGTCCGAAATCGGGTTCACCTCGCCGGAAACGTGGATGATGTCCGGGTCTTCAAAGCAGCGCACGACTTGCAGAATCGCATCGACTTGGCGAATGTGGCTGAGGAACTTGTTCCCAAGCCCCTGCCCTTCGCTGGCGCCTTTCACGATGCCGGCAATGTCCACGAGTTTCAGCGCCGTCGGCACCAGCTTCTTCGGCACGATGTACTGGCTGATCCGCCGCAAACGATCGTCCGGAACGCTGACGATGCCCTCGTTCGGCTCGATGGTGCAGAACGGGTAGTTCGCACTTTGCGCGGTTTTGGAACTGGTCAAGGCGTTGAACAGCGTGCTTTTGCCCACGTTTGGCAAACCGACGATACCAGCTTCCATGTCCGCAACGACCTCAAGCAAGAGAAAGCGAAACCCCAGGTATACCCCATGACCGTGTGATTTTATGGAATTTGCCCGATTCGAGTGCTGCGACGGCGGGCGGGCATAAAATCAACACCGTGCCTCTTTTTGATTCGCACCCCTTTCGGAGAAACGCTCATGGTTCGGATGGCTCTTGCCCTACTCGCGGGACTGTTAACGACAGTTGCTTACGCGGACGACTCGAAGTTGAAGGTGAAGGAAGGCGACAAGTTCCCCGACGTGAAACTGGCCGCCGCCCAAATCGAAAAGGCGAAGCCCGACGCCAAGACGATCAGTATCGCCGACTTCAAAGGCAAAACGGTCGTGATCTTCTTCTACCCGAAGGCCAGCACGTCCGGTTGCACGACCGAGTCGTGCGGGTTCCGCGACATCGCGGAGAAGTTCCCCAAGAACACGGTCGTCATCGGCGCCAGTGCGGACGATGAAAAGGCCCAGGACAAATTCATCAAGGACCACAAGCTCCCGTTCGCACTGCTGTGCGACACGGACCTGAAGCTCATCAAGGAACTCGGCATCGAAATGGCTGATCGCAAGTTACCGAAACGGGTCACGTTCGTCGTCGATAAGAATGGCAAGATTGCGAAGATTTACGACAAGGTCAGCCCGAAAGACCACCCCGATGAAGTGCTGAAGTACGTCGAAGCCCTGAAGTAAACCAACCCAAGTGAACTGAGACGCAACCCACGGCCACCGTGGGTTGCTTCGTTTAACGGCGCGTGGGCGTCACGCTTGCTGGTGGACATTCTGTCCACGATTTCGGCATTATTCGTCTTCAGCCCGACGGGCTGGGAGCACTCAGCCCAGGGCAAGGAGGCTTTGCGACGCCGCCCTGGGTGGTCAAGAAAAACACTCTCAGCCTGAAGGGCTGACAGCAAGCTCGCTTGGCGTTCGGCTCGCAGCCTTTCAGGCTGCTGAATTGGGATCGGCGTACCCAGGGCGGCGCCGAAACGGCTTGCCCTGGGCTGAGTGCTGCCAGGCTTTCAGCCTAAAAACCAGGCAGATTGTAGACGAACGGCCCATCAACAAATGTGACGCTCACCCGCTGACGGGGTAGTTCAATGCACCGCGTCTTCGGTGAAGAACTCGCAGTCACACGACATCACTTGAGACTGACACCGTGGGCACTCTTCGTACTCGCATAACGGGTCGTGGAGTTGCCCCACGACGGCATTGCAGCAGGGGCACATCGCAAGGCCCTGGGTGCGGAACTTCATCCCGACTTCGCTACCCAACGGAATCCGCAGGAACCGTTTGGTATGACCCCGGTAGTGCGGACACAACTGCGTTGCCGCCAACGACTCCGCATAGTCCCGTCGCATCGACACCCCGTTGTACGTGACGATGTCATCATCCGCCATTGATGCGTTCTCCGCGTACCCGTTTCTTCTCTCCATACCTCACCTCTACTTCCCTTTCTTCGGGCGGATCATCGTCTCTTCAGGATCGGGGTTGGGCACGGCGAGGTCGCGTCGGAGCTTGTCCAACTCGTCGTGGAGTTCCTTCTGTGTCTCCGCGTAGTCGGGTTTGCCGTAGACGCTGAGGAGTTCTTGCGGGTCGGTTTTGCGGTCGAAGAGTTCCCAGTATTCGGTGCCGGGTTCGTAGAAGTGGACGAGCTTATAGCGGTCCGTGACCACGCCGTAGTGGCGGGCGACGTTGTGCGGGCCGGGGTACTCGTAGTAGTGGTAGTAGAAGCTTTTGCGCCAATCGGCGGGGGTTTCGCCCTTTAGCACCGGCTTCAAGCTGCGGCCTTGCATCTCTTTGGGGATGGCGACCCCGGCGGCATCGAGGAAGGTTTCGGCGAAGTCAAGGTTACTGACGATGTCCGCGTTCACGGTGCCCGGTTTAGTGACGCCGGGCCACTTCACCAGGAGCGGGGTGCGGAGCGATTCTTCAAAGATCCATCGCTTGTCGAACCAGCCGTGTTCGCCGAGATAGAAGCCCTGATCGGAGGCGTAAACGACGATGGTGTTGTCCGAAAGTCCCTCGGCGTCCAGGTAGTCCAGCACCTTGCCGACGCCTTCATCGACCGCCTTGATGCACCCCAGGTAGTCGTGCAGGTAGCGGTTGTACTTCCACCGCACGAGGTCGTTGCCGGTCGGCTTGTTCGCCTCGAACGCGGCGTTGCGGAGCTTGTAGTACTCGTCCCACTTCGCTTTTTGCTCCGGGGTCATGCCAGCCGGGTCGGTGAACTTCAGGTCGTTGGGCGTCATCGTTTTTTCGATCGTCATGTCCTGGTTCTTCTCCGCCTTGCCACGGCCGGCGTAGTCGTCGAAGAGGGTATCCGGCTCCGGGTACTTGCGGTCCTTGTCGTGACCCAAGTGGCGCAGCGCCGGTGCCCATTCGCGGTGCGGGGCTTTGTGTTGGCACATCAGCAGGAAGGGCTTCGACTTGTCACGGTCCTTGAGCCAGTCGATCGAGAAGTCCGTAATCAGGTCGGTCACGTAGCCGGTGTGCTTGATGCGGGTGCCGTTGCGGATCATCGGCGGGTTGTAGTAGATGCCCTGGCCGGGCAGGATGTCCCAATGGTCGAAGCCCACCGGGTCGGTGACGAGGTGCCACTTGCCAATCACCGCCGTCTGATACCCCGCCGCCTTCAACAGCTTCGGGAACGTGACCTGACTGCCATCAAACTTGCTGTTAGTGTTGTTGTAAAACCCGTTTGCGTGGCTGTACTTGCCCGTCATCACGGTCGCGCGACTCGGCCCGCAAATGCTGTTCGGCACCAAGCACCGATCGAACCGCATCCCGCCCTTGGCAATCCGATCCAGGTTGGGCGTGTCCAGCAACTTCAGCGGGTGGCCATACGCACTAATCGCCTGATACGCATGGTCGTCACTGAATATGAACACGATGTTCGGCGGCGCCGCGTGCGCTGGGGCGGACATCACAAGCCAAGTCAGAAAGGTCAAGCCAAGCACACGGAACCGCATGGGAGAAGCCTCCGAAAGTCTAAACAGGAAAGAGTTTCACCACAGAGGGCACGGAGAGCCACGGAGAAGAATTCAAACTGTATTGATTTGCTCTGTGGCTCTCCGTGCCCTCTGTGGTGAAACGTGCTTGTTTGCACTCCGGTGAATTTTGTTGCAACCAATGACCAAAGGCAAACCGAAACCGCGTCTTGTGGCGGACGATTCTAAACCGACTCGTCACTGAACACAAACACTGGCTCGATTCCGGGGCCACGCAGCAAGCAGCCGGTGAGGGGTTCTCTCGTGCCGCCGCTGGTGTCGATGCAGATCCGCACGGGGTTGGCATCGGGGTGCTTGGTGTACTCGTGGCCGCTGACTTGCGTCTTGCCGGGGAATGGCAACGGGTTGCGCGACGACTTGCGGTCGGCGCCGATCCAGACGGGGTAGTCGGGCGTGAACAACCGATCGGTTTTCGTGCCGAACTTCGGGTTCACGACGGCGCGGTCCCAAATCTTTCGCCACAGGCATTCAAGCTGAACCGTGGCGGGGCAATCGAGTTCAGGCGACAACCCGCAGTGCAAAAACAAGTGCCCGGTCGCTTCCACGACCCACGGCAAGTTGGCGAACAGTTCCCGGTGGCTCTGCGGCATCGTCGCTTTCAGTTCCGCCAGATCCTGCTGCCAATTCTTGAAGTTGTAGGAGTCCGGCGTGCGCCCGAGGTAGCTTTCAAAGGTGTACTTGTGGTCGTAGGAATCGCCGTAGCGCTTGACCCAGTATTCGGACGGTTCGTGGCCATCCAACCCCGCCGCCCGAACCAGGGCCAGATCGTGGTTGCCCATCACGCAACTGCTGCCGGGCTTCGTATAAAGTAGCTCCAACACCCGATCCACCAGTTCCCGCACGGCGTTAGTTCGGTCGCCGAGGTCGCCGAGAAACACCAGCTTGGCGGTCGGCCACTCCGGGAGTTGTTCCAGTTTCGCCACCAGTTTATTCAACCACTCGACCCGCCCGTGCAAGTCACCGATCGCAATGATGGGGTAGTCAACAGTCGTAGGCAGCTTCATGCTGATGAGACATCCTTCAAGGGCCGCGAGTTCGCCTGGGCGGACGAATCCGGGAAGTTTCAGGGGGCAGAACCGCCGAGCGGTCTTTCCCCGGTGGGGTGTCCGGGTTACAGTTCACACTACATCGTCACGAGGCGTTTTACGGCCCCGCACCGGGCCGGGTAGGGAGTGGACACCGATGAAGGTCGAACTGTACGGGCTGACGATGGAAACCCCTGGCGTCACGTTCTACCTCTGGTCCCCGTGGCGTTGCTCGGCGCTGGAGCATCGGCTGTTTGAAGCGATGAAAACCCTGCCCGGCGCTGAATTTGAACCCGCCCCCGACGAGTTACAAGTTCACATCGAAGACACGAAAGCGTGGCGGCAGGCCGTGCAGAACATTTCGCGGGTGCTAAAAGGCTGGCAAGAAGAGGCCGCCGACACCGGCACCGAAAAGCGAAGTTGGCGCTGGTTGCTCGAAGCCGACACGGACGCCAACGGCTACGACCTGCAGAACGAAAAAACCTGCTTCTGGGCGTTCGTGCGGTTGTCCCTAGACCGCGGCGGCCCCGGCGAACCGGAGAAGGGCGAAGACGTGGACCTCAACGGCTTCGGCGTCTGCGTCTGGGGCGCGGACGAAGATTGAACGGAGTAACGGAATCGGGTGGTTCGCTGGAAGAAACGACTTCCACCCCACCCGGAGCGGGGAATTTTCCGGCTAAACCCACCCATGAAAATAGCATGGCTCTGGTGAATTCTTCTGAATTCCACCCAGCGGGGTGTAGTTGGGTGAGCGTCACGAGAGTTGGTGGCAAATTTGTTCACTGCACTGGCATTCTATCTCTTCAGGCTGAAAGCCTGGGAGCACTCAGCCCAGGGCAAGGAGGCTTGGCGACGCCGCCCTGGGTCGTCACCGTAAAGATTCTCAGCCTGAAGGGCTGACAGCCATCGTTCCCGACTCGTGGCTCGCAGTCCTTCAGACTGCTGGGACTAGCGATCTGTGAACCCAGGGTTACGCCGAAGCGGCTCACCCTGGGCTGAGTGCTCCCAGGCTTTTAGCCTGAAATCCGGCAAACTGTGTGCAAACTTTCACCAACAAATGTGACACCCACCCAGTGAGTTCGTCAAAACCGGGCCAGTGAGTAATGGGAAAGCTCGATTGGCGGTTTCACATTTGTTAGCATTGCCGTCACGATTTTCCCGGTGCCGGTGGCCATTGACAGCCCCAGCATCCCGTGGCCGGCGGCGATGATGACGTTGGGCAGGGTCGGGCTACGGTCGATGATGGGCTTGCCGTCGTAGACCATTGGCCGCCAGCCGGTCCACTCTTCTTGCGTCGGTTCGCACTCGGGTTCTTGGAGATAAATGCCGGCGCCGGTGCGGAGCAGTTTGAGGCGGTCTGGGTTGATCGTGGCGTCGTAGCCGGTGAATTCCATCGTCGAACCGATGCGGTAGCCGGTCCGGAACGGGCTGATCGCCACGCGGTGTTCTTCAAAGATCAACGGGTAAGTGGGGCAAAGGGCGGGGCGCGGCATCGTCAGCGAATAGCCCTTGCCGGGGATGATCGGGATTTTGCAGCCCAGGTGCGTGTTCAGCAGGGGCGTCCACGCGCCGGTGGCTACGACGAACGACGTGGCCGGGATTTCGCCCCGATTCGTCTGCACGGCGTTGGCTCCGCCTGCGTCGGTGGAAAAACCCTTCAGTTCGCAATTCTCGTGGATCGTCACGCCTTGCTTCTCCAGCACCTTCCGCCACTCGCTCATCAGCCGATCGGGGCGCAATTGGGCGTCCGATTTGTACAGCCACCCACCGGACGCGGCATCGGGTTTTAGGGCCGGTTCGAGCGTGAGGACGGCATCCCGGTCGTACCGCTCCGCTGGCATCTGGAACTGATCCGTGAGCAGATGGTTCACTTCGGAATAATGCTCGAACGCCGCCGCCGTGTGGAACACGAACAGCAAGCCGTGGGTGTCCCATTCGCAATCAATCGTTTCCGTCGTCAGCAAGTCGTTGTACAGTGTCCGCGAAACGTTCAGCAACACTTGAATGCCGACGGCGGCGGCGAGCATGTCGCGTTGATTACATTTACGGGCGAAGTTGAGGAACCACCCGAGGTTAGCGAGCGCGAAGCCAGGGCGGACTTTCAACGGCGAGTTCTTGTGGAACAGCGTTTTCAGCGTACTGCTGATGGCGCCGGGTGCAGCGAGCGGCAGGACGTGACTGGGGCAGACGTACCCGCAGTTGCCGTGCGAGCAGGCGGCGCCGAACTGCTGCCGGTCGATGAGCGTGACCCGCTTGCCGGCCTTCGCCAAATAGTAGGCGCACGCCGTGCCGATCACCCCGCCACCAATCACGACGACATCGGCTTGACCCGACATAGCGAACCTCGTCTCGAAAAACAAAATCGGGGCGAGCATGAATGCCCGCCCCTGCGAAGATGATAGTCACCAACCCCACGGTCGTTCCCTAGGGTCGTTCCTTCTTCGGCCCTGTGGTCCAGGGGAAATCGTCGGTGCGGAACGGCACGGCGGGTAAACCGTCTTTGTTGTACAAGTTCAACACCGGGTAGTTCTTCCACCCGAAGCGGACCGCAACGGGTGTCGAGACCTTGTCGCTCGACACCACAACGGTGTTGCCGACCAATACGCCTTTGGCGGGGTAGAAGTAGTGGTCATCCCCGCAAATCGTGAAGCCGTTCAGCATCTCATATTTTTTGACCAACCCACCGCCGACGTTGTCGAAGCTCAGCGTCACTTTCTCGCCGTCAATCTTCATCTCTTTGTAGGTCGGCCCGCTGCCGGCGATCTTCTGGCCGTAGGTTTGGGCGCGGGCTGCCAACGCGAGGCGGGTGCCAACCGTGAGCTTGTCCTTCGGGTGAATGTCGAGCAGGTCGCCGACATCCGTGGTGACCGCCATGCCGACGTTTTTGAGGGTTTTCGTCGCCAGCGTTTGCGCCTCGCGCAACTCCGGCCAAGTCACGCCGTCGGCATCACCAGCGTGCCACGCCGAGAGTTGAACGGCGTAGAACGGGAAGTCATTTTGCAGATGTGGTCCGTCTTTGAACAGCGGATCGGCTTTCTTGTCCCAGTTCTTGCGCCAGTCCGTAATCATCGTCGTGAACAGCGTCTTGTATTCATACGCCCGCCCGGCGTTGGACTCCCCCTGGTACCAAATCGCGCCGCGAATGGCGTAGGGCATGACGGGGTAAAGCATCGCGTTGTAAAGTGATGACGGCGTGTTCGGCCCGACCGCTTTCTTGCTGGCTTCGGTATCGGTGGCGGCTTTCTTTGCGCGGTCGTTGTAGTACCTCAGTTCCGGCACGGAATCGAGGGATTCTTTGCTCATCCACGCTTCGGCGGGAGTGCCGCCCCACGACGTGTGGATCAACCCGATCGGCGTGTTGGCTGGCAAATTCTTCTGCAGGTTGGCACCAAATGCGTAGGCGACTGCGGAGAAGTTGCCGACGGTGTCCGGTCCGCACTCATCCCACTTGGTGAAGTGGCCGAGGTCGTTTTGATCCGAGATCGGGGCCGTGGCAGTGCGCTTCTTCACGGTGAATAAGCGGATGTTCGGGTTCGTCGAGTTCTTCTTGGTTTTCTCCGGTTCAAAACTCGAATTCACCGACATTTCCATGTTCGACTGCCCCGAGCAAACCCACACTTCGCCGACCATCACGTTTTTACAGACGTGGTGAATCGACTTGCCTTGGGCTTTCAGTTCAAACGGCCCACCGGCTCCAGGGCCTTTCAAAAAAGCGACCCATTGCTTGCCGACGATGCGGGCGTCCGACGACTGGTCGCCGAGGGTCACGCTAATTTTTTCGTCCTCATCGCAAGTGCCCCAAACCGGGATCACTTGGCCCTGTTGCAACACGGCATTGTCGGTGAACATCGCGTTGAACTTAAAATCAGCCCGTGCTGTGGGGGCGGTTGCGAACCACGCCATCAAGACGATGGGGACCAGGAACTTCCGAACGAGCATAACCGAACTCCAAAACCGTGGGAAAGGAACGTCGTAGCAGGGTGACACACTAAACAGAACCGCCACCCGCCGCAACGGGCGGCGTGGGGAATTTTACGAAGTGGACCGATTATGCAAGATTGGGTTTGAACGCCGCCTGCAACTTGGCCACGTAATCGGCATGTTCCGGAGATGCCAAACCTTGATTCAGAACCGCAAGGACCGCGGCCAAGTCTCGTCGCAATATCGCCGCAACATCCAGCCACAAGCCGGGGAAGGTCTCGCTTTTCAGAATGCCGGAACTGTCCGGCACCAGCGGTACGAAGTTGCCGTCCCGCATCACGAACCAATCGACCGCCTCGTCGTAGACTCGCCACACGATGTATTCCAGCACGCTGTTGCGCTGGTACGCGGTACGTTTCTTGCCCAAGTCGATGCTCGCGGTGCTGGCCGAAACTTCCGCCACCAGTTCCGGCGAACCCGTAACATACCCCTCATCCAACACGATCCGCCCGCCGTGGCTTGGCTTGATGAATAGCAGCACATCGGGTTGCGGCTCGTTGTCCAAATCGAGCCGAACCGTGGCGTTGTCACCGGAATCCAGCCCAGGGGTATGAACCCGATAATTGGTCGTCCACCACACCAGATCGGCGTGCGGTCCGGAGTGGAACTCGTGATTCACTGGAGAGGGCATGTAAACGATTCCTTCGATGAGTTCGGCTTTCTTGACGTGCGGCATGGCGAAGTAGCGGCGCTCGAATTCGTCGCGGGTGAGCCGGTCGCCATTTTGCAGCGGCAGAATGCGGAGGGACGTTTGCAGTGGCATGTTCATCGTCGTGGCTCCCGGTTTCAATTGTTCTGGGGGAATGGGATCGTGTTACGCTGCTGCCCTGGGACATCGGGCGGCAGTGCGATTAGGCGGACGGTGACCGTTTTCGTTTCTTCGCCGCGTCGAACCACAATCGTCAGTTCCGTTCCCGGTCGGAAGGCGCTGATGTGTTGGCGGACTTCCTCAAAGTTTTGCGGCTTGAGGTCGCCGACCTTCACGAAGTCGTCACCCGCCCGAAGCCCCGCCTTGTCCGCCGGTGTGTTGGGCATAATTGTCGAAATTCGCAACACGCCTTGCTCAACCATCACGCCCAAATACCCGCGTGCCAACGGGTCCGGCGCTGGCCCCGTCGGGACCGGCGCCAGCGTGATCGTGAGCAACAACAGTTTGAAGCAGAAACCCATCATGGTCAAACCCTTCGTGTCACTCGGTTATATCCCGTAGAACTTCGCGGCGTTGTCGTGGAGGATCTTTTTTTGGTCCACGTCCGAACGGTTGGCGATAATCGCCCGCAACATCGTGAGCCAGTCTTTGTAAGTTGCACTGAGGGTGACTACAGGCCAGTCGCCGCCGAACATGACGCGGTCGATGCCGAAGGCTTCGATGGTGCTGTTCACGACAGGTGCAAGGTCGTCGGCCTTCCACGGACCCTTGCCGCCGTTCACGATGAATCCGGAGATCTTGCACACGACGTTTCGCTTCGCCGCGACCGCCGCCATCCCCTTCTTCCACGTGTCCCATTCTTCCGGTTTGAACTTCACGCTGGCGTTGCCGCAGTGGTCGAGGATAAACCGCGTGTCCGGGCACTGGTCGATGAGCTTCGCCATGTCCGGCAGTTCGGCGGCACGGACGCACAGGTCGAAGCTCAACCCGAGGTCGCCGAGAAGTTGAATCCCCGTCACGAACTTGGCGTCCAGGCAATACCCCGCCGGCGTGGTCGGGACGTGCAAAACTTGCCGCACCCCTTTGATGTACTTGTGGCCCTTGTACGGCGTGATGTACTTGGCGAACCCGTCGCTGTTGGGGCGCCCGGAAATGACGGCGGCACACGTCGGCGTGGCTTTGCTTTCGCACAGTTCGACGAGGTAGTCCGCTTCCCTCTGTTGCTGTTCGGGGACCACATCGACTTCCATGTACACCGCCTTCACGACGTTCAACCCCGCCGTGGCCGCCGCGTATTCCGTCGGCGTGAAACTGGCGTCGAGCGGTTCCCCGGCCTTCAACCAGCCGAGTTTGAACTTCTTCAAATCCCACAGGTGCTGGTGGGTATCAATCACAGGTAACATCGGCGTATCCTTCGCAAAAGCGGGGGAGGTCACCACGGCACCAGCCGCAACGCTGGTTAAGAAAGTGCGACGATTCATCAGGAAGCCCTCAAACGTGTTGAACGCACAGATTTGCTTCGAGTTTAGCACCTCGGACCCTGGATTCATAGCCTGTGATCGGTGCGAGCGTTTCCTGGGAGCGCGACCGTCCCGGCCGCATCAGCACCTTCAGTTCGAGTTTGTCACGATTATCAGATGCGAGCGACAGGTGTTGTGATTTTTTGATGGAAACTGGTTTCTGCGGCCGGGACGGCCGCGGTCCCAGCTTGAATCGTCCACTAACTCGCTTTGATATATCCGCTGGCGATCAATAGCAGAATCGTGACGCCCAACACCAAGCGATACGCCACAAACGCAAACAGTGTGTAGCGGCGCAAGAAACTCAGCAACCACGCAATCGCAGCGTAGCCCACGATCGCGGAGACTACTAACCCCACGGCCAGTGACAGGGCGTCGTCACTGGACGCGAACAAACTCGGTGGCAGGTCCGGGTCGGGGTGTTTGAAGTGCTTGTACTCGTCGTAAAGCTCTTTCATACCCGCACCGAACACGCTGGGGAGCGAGAGCAAAAACGAGAAGCGGGCGGCGGTTGGGCGGGACAGCCCGGCGAACAGGCCGCCGGTAATGGTCGTCCCCGATCGGCTCGCGCCGGGCATCAGAGCCGTGACTTGCCACAACCCGACCATGAGCGCTTGCCACCACCGCAAATCCGTTTCGCCCGTCTCCGGTTCACTCCGTTGTTGTCGCCGCTTCACCCACACTTCGGACGCGGCCATCAGCAGCGCGAACACGATCGCCACGATCGCCATCGTCGGCAAGTCATAGAAGGTTTTCTTCAACCACGATTTGAACAGCCCGCCCATGATGACGACCGGGATCGTGCCCAACACAATCAGCCACGCCATGCGGGATTCCGGCGTGCTGGCGAATTTCAATTGGCGAACGTCACGAATCACCGCAGTCGTCAGGTTCCAAATGTCCTGGCGAAAATAGGCCAGTACCGCGACGAGAGTGCCGAGTTGAATGACAGTCGTGAACGCATCGTCGGGGTGGGGGTGGCCGAGCATTTGCCGCACGAACAACAGGTGGGCGGTGCTGCTGATCGGCAAAAATTCCGTCAACCCCTGCACCACCCCGAGCAAGATCGCTTCCCAAATCGGCATCCGTGTACCCCCGTCTCGTGTGGTTGATAAGATAAGCAGCAAATCGCCCAGCGGATTGAGGGAGGCTATGTTGCACCGTCCCGGAATCGGAATCTTCGTTGTATGTACCGTGGCTCTTCTGACGCCGTCCACGGTGTACGCCCACAAGCTAATCGTCGATGCGCAAATTCGCCCGGACGCACCGACAACACTGAGCATTGCAGCGTACTACGACCCGGACGAACCGGCGGACGATGTCAAAATTACTCTGCAAGACAGTGCCGGAATTGTCGCCGCCGAAGGTCGAAGTGATGCGAAAGGCGTCTGCCGATTGCCACGACCCAAGGCCGGAAGTTACACCCTGATCGCGGACGACGGCCAAGGCCACCGCTGCCAAAAGCAACTCGACATCCCGTCGAGTGATGACGAATTGCTCGACGCCCGGACCGAACGCCGTAACCGCTGGTTGATGACCGGAGTTGGTTTCGGTCTGATCGCGTGCATTACGGTTGCTGCCCGACGAATTCGCAAAAACACACACTCCTGATACGCAGGTTCCACGCCATGCCGACCCCACCCGAACGTCGAAAGAAGCGGCCGTACCACCGGGTTCGCCACAAGAAATCGCCGCGCACGACGAAACCGGGGGAACACGTCCCGGTGTTGCTCCCCGAGGTGTTGGCCACGCTGAATTTGCAACCGGGGCAAGTCGTCGTGGATTGCACGCTGGGCTACGCGGGGCATTCCGTGGAGTTGTTGAAGTGCGTCGGGCCGACAGGGCGACTGATTGCGACTGACCTGGATGCCGGCTACTTGGCGGAGGCCGAAGCCCTACTCGCCGCAGTTGGCAACCCGTTCTTGGTGAAGCACAGCAACTTTGCGGGACTCGCCAACATCCTGGCGGCGGAAAGCATCATGGGCGTCGATGGGGTGCTGGCGGACCTGGGCATGTCGAGTATGCAAGTTGATGACCGCGACCGTGGTTTCTCGTACATGCGGGACGGCCCGCTCGACATGCGGATGGATCGCACACGGGGTAAGACGGCAGCGGAGTTGTTGAACGAGATCCCGCTGGAAGACTTGATTGTCGCGCTGCGTGACCTCGGGGATGAACCCGAAGCCGAGAAGATTGCCAACGCGATTTTCAACCACCGCGTCGAAAAACCGTTCGAGCGGACCACGGAATTGCGCGACCTGATTGAACTGGCTGCCCCCGTTACCGTGATCCTCGGCCCCGGTCGATTCCCGGCCCGCAAGCAACGGCTGTTGCCGACGACCCGTGTGTTTCAAACGCTTCGCATTCTCGTGAACCGTGAGTTAGCGAACTTGCAACAACTCCTACGCCTGTTGCCTCACTTGCTCAACCCCGGTGGCACGGCGGCGATTATCAGCTTCCATAGCGGCGAAGACCGGATCGTGAAAGCGGCGTTCCGCACCGGGCTACGAGACGGCACTTACGAAGCCGCCTCCGAAGAAGCGATCCGCCCCACTGCCGATGAGAAACTCGCCAACCCCCGCGCCCGGTCTGCCAAACTCCGTTGGGCACGCAAACCACTGGAATAAGCTCTGACCGCAACTGGTGGTTCTTGGCGGGACTGGTAACTATCTTAACCCGCGCTCACCCCCCGTCACGAGGTTACCGTCATGGCCGAAATTGAAATCCCGAACCCGCACGAAGTTCACGAACGGGCGGAGAACCCGTTCACCCGGACCGTCGCGCTGTTCGTGGCCGTCTATGCGGTGGGATTGGCGATCGCGTCGTTCGGCGGCAAAGACGCCAGTAAAGAAATCTCGCTCTTGAAACAAGAGGAAACGCAAGTCGATAACGCGACGAAGCAAGAAGAGTTCAACACGTGGGGCCAGTACCAGTCGAAGTCCACCCGCGAAGCGCTGTACAAGAACAATCGTGAAGCCCTCGAAGCCGAAAAAGCGGGGACGGGGAGTGCCTTTCCCGCTTACAAAGTTACGCTTCTGGACAAGTTGATAGCCGAAGAAAGGCGGATGAAAGCGGACAAGGAGGAACTCGCCGAAAAGGCGAAAACGATCCACGAGGGCGGCGAGAAGAAGGTCAAGTCGCTTCAGGACCACCTGGGGAGCTATCGCCGCAAAGACCCGTACTTCGATTTCGCCGAAGTGGGCTTCCAACTGGGCATCGTGCTCGCTTCCGTGTCGATGCTGGCGGAGAAGAAGTGGGCGTTCATCCTCTCACTGATCCTAGCCGCACTGTCGGCGGTGTTGACCGTCAACGGCTTCATGCTGCTCGTGGCGATTCCTGGAATTGACGGCGGCGGCGGTCATCACTAAGCGAACGATATTCTACCTGAGCGGGGGACGTTAGTCCCCCGAGTGCAGCAGTTACAGGCTAAATCACTCGACGTTCACTCGACATTCACTCGGAGGATTGACATCCTCCGCTCAGAAAATCAGAACTTCACCGCGAGAAGTATTCCGTCTTGGCGTACACCGTTAGGATGCTTTTGCCGACTTCAAAAAAAGTGCCTTCCTTCTCGTCTTTCGACAGCGCAAGGTCCGGGTACTTCGCACTGATCTGGTCGGCGGTTTGGGCTTTCGATTCGATCTCGTCCGGTAGCACCCCCGTCGCGCCGATGTAGAACACCAGCCCGGTGAGCGTCTCGCGGAACAGCGCATCTTGCTTGGTTTCCAGCTTCTTCTTCGCATCGGTCAAGGCTTCGACGAACGCCTTGCGGGTCGGCTGCTTGCCCTTCGCGCGGTCTTTCACAATCGCGGCCAAGTCTTTGGCAGCAACCGATTCCAGAATCTTCACCGCACTGCCGTTCGCCTTCAGGCCGAGAAAATCGTCGAACAGAGTCTTCATCAGGTCATCGACTTTCGTGACCTTCAGTTTCGCGGACAGTTGCTTGTGGCGGTAGCTGCACGTGCCGTCGAGTACGTCTTCAAACTTGGCTTTGTCCAGTTGCTTGCCGCTACCGTCCAGCACTTCGTACATCCGTTCCAAAAACTTGTTCGCGCTGTGCAGCTTCGAGAGGTTCAAAATCTCGCGGTTGCCCAGGTCGATCTTGTAACTGGTGCGGGTATCGACGCTGCCTTCTTGCAGTGCTTGCTTCAAATCGGTGTAGGGGTTCGTCGTCGGGAAGTTGAGGAAAAGTGACTTCGAGAGGAAGTGCTTTTTCAACTCCTCCACTTGCTCGGCGGTGAAGTCGGCGGAGTCTTCTTTCAAGTGCGCGGACACCAAGCTAGCGAGGATCTTCAGGTCACGCAGTTGCTCGAAGGTGCCATCAAGTTTAACATCCCCGGCAAACGCTGGCACCAGCGGCAGGTTGTCGAACCGCACGAGGTAGGCGGCGTTGGCGTCGTACTTCGTGGCCGGGGTGTCGTCGTCGTTTTCGAGCACGTCGGCTTTCCAGAGTGCCTCGAAGCATTTCTTACTGCTGAACTTCACCTTCAGTTTGTCCACGTTCAACTCGCCGTCGCCGACAAGTGTGTAGTTGTTGAAGGTGCGCAGGTCGTCGAGCAACACCCCGGCCACTTGGGTGAGCGGCTTGCCACCGGCGCGCGGGACGAGTTGCACGCGGCGGGAGATCAGCATGTTCAGCGTGGCCGCGTTCCGGTTCACGTCGAAGCTACTCACACGGGCGTATTCCTCGGCGTCCGCCGACTCGGTTTTGAGCCACGGTTCGACCAATTTGCCGGCGTCGTCGCGGGTGCCTTGGAGCCGTTTCAACCCACGCCGCACGTAGTTTTCTTGCAAGTGCGGCAAGTTCACCAGCCAATCGCCGAGGTGGTCTTCGAGCAAGCGGATCACCGTCACGAACGGCATCCGTTTATTGATCGGCACTTCGGCCAGCACCGCATGTTGCTCCAGTTTCTCGGGGTGCAAAATCAAGTCTTCGAGGTCGCCCGCGAACGCGGCACACTGGTTGTTGGTGAGGGCCTTGCTGTGTAAATCGACCATCGTGGCGTCGAAGCTACTGCCGAGGGCGTACTTGGCGGTGTTCAAGTTTCCTTCGGCCAGTTGGCCCTTGGCGAACGCGAAAACCGCTTCGCTAGTTTGGACCTCGGGCATGTCCTTCAACGCCTGGTATTCCTTCGCGTCCACCTGCCGGTACTGGTACACCACGCCGTCGAACTCGGGCTTAATGCCGCAAACCTTCATCGTCCCGGCTGCGCCGTTGACCCGCCCGGCGGCGTGGGACACGAACACTTGGAACGTGTACCCCTTCGGCAACGGAACCTGAACCGGCGGCACGAGGTTCGAGCCGAGCAACTTCGTCGAGGAGTACAACGTGTCGTAAACCGCTGCGGTGCTGCCGGCCTTCAGGCACGACCCGGACGCGGTGTTGGCGATCTTCGACAGCAACCGGAAGTCGGAGTAATCCGAGTACGCAATCGTGTTCACGAATACGTCTTGGTCCTTAATCCCGTCCACGATCGACTGAAGGGCGGCGGCCTCCGAGGTGCTGGACGGGTCGTTGGCGTAGCCGTCGGTGTGCAAGGTGATCGCGGTCAGTTCGCCGGGCTTCACGAGCGAGTTCGCCAGCCGCAAGCCACCCGAGATGCACGTCAACATCGTCGCGCTCAGCTTCTTGATTTCCGCCTGCTGCTTCGACCCGGACTTCATGATGTCCTTGATCGGCACTCGCTGGAAGTGGCACGTCACATCGCCTTCCCCCGAGTACGAAATCAGCGTGACCACCAGATTGAATTGCGTGTACTCGTCGAGCGTCAGCAGTTTCAACAACGTGTCGCGCAGGTCGGACATGGCACCGGACATCGACCCGGAGCGGTCCACGACGATGATGCTGTGTGCCAAACTCTTCGCCTTCGGATCGACCGGCGGGCGTTCGAGGTCGTTCCGATCGACGACGTAATACGCCTTCGGCTCGCCGAGCAAATTGTAAAGCGTGAACTTCGTGCGGCCCTCGGGTCGGACGAGTGCCCCGGCTGGGGCGAGTTGCGTTTTGGGAATCGCCATCGTCTTCTTCGGCTTCGCGGCTTTTGCCTTGGCCATGATCAGTCTCCGAGGTGGAAAAGGGTGTTGCCAATCTGTGAGAAGTCTAGCTTGCGATCCGAAGGGGGGGAAAGTCAGAAACCACCCAAATTTGCAAATTCAACATCAGAAATATCTCACGCAGAGACGCGGAGGCGCAGAGTGAAGAATTCTTGAACTCTGCGTCTCCGCGTCTCTGCGTGAGATACTTCTGATCGGCTGGCGGGTTTGGGTCGGTCGATACACTAATGGAAGAGAAATCCGATCCCCTCCCTGACGTAGGTAGTTTGCGATGCCGTTCGAGAAGGTTGAGACGCAGAACGTTGATTTTCCGGCCCTGGAGCGGCAGGTTTTGCAATTCTGGGCGGACCGGGGCATCTTTGAACAGCGCAAGCAACTCAACGTCGGTAAGCCGACGTGGTCGTTCCTGGACGGGCCGATCACCGCGAACAACCCGATGGGCGTTCACCACGCCTGGAACCGCACGTACAAGGACGCCTACAACCGCTTCTTCGCCATGACCGGGCACGAATTGCGGTACCAACAAGGCTTCGATTGCCAGGGCTTGTGGGTGGAAGTGGAGGTCGAAAAGGAACTCGGACTGAAGTCGAAACGAGACATCGAAAACCTCGTCCCTGGTGACCCGGAAGCGTCGATGGACAAGTTCGTCCAAGCCTGCAAGGACCGCGTCGATAAGTTTGCGCGGGTGCAGACGGAGCAGTCCGTGCGGCTCGGGTACTGGATGGACTGGGACCGGACGGACGCGGATTGGGCCAAGCCGGTGGACGAGCGGAAGTCGTACTTCACGATGTCTGAGAGTAACAACTACACGATCTGGTCGTTCCTCAAAAAGTGCCACACGAAAGGGCTAATCTATCGCGGCTACGACGTGATGCCGTGGTGCGGGCGGTGCGGCGTGGGGTTGTCCGAGATGGAGTTGAAGGAGGGCTACAAGACGATCGAACACCGCGCCTGCTTCGTCAAATTCCCATTGAAGGACCGGCCCGGCGAAAACATTCTGGCGTGGACGACGACACCGTGGACCCTGACCAGCAACGTCGCGGCGGCGGTGAACCCGGAGTTGACGTACCTGCAAGTGAAGCTGAAGGGCGAGATCTACTACGTGGCGAAGGGAGCTTTCAGCCTCAATCGCATGTTCTCATCGGAACGCGATGAAGAAGTCCCATTTCCACAGGGCACAAAAATACAAGTTGGCAGCGTGGAACTAGGTGTGATTTCTGGAACGATGAAGTACAAGGTCCAAACTCTTCGTCGGGAATGGTTCAACGAAACACCGCACCTTTCTAGCATTGAGCAACACTTCAAATCGAAAGCGGGCAAGGGGGACAATTACGAAATCGTCGGCGAGGTGAAGGGGGCGGACATGGTCGGGTGGGAGTACGTTGGCCCGTTCGACGACCTGCCGGCGCAACAGCACGAGTACGGCTACCCCGAGGAAGTGGCAAAGATCGTGCAGCAAAACGGCTGGTGCCCGGCGAAAACCGGGGCGCAATCGCACCGCATCATCTCGGGCGGTAAGGACGTGACCGAGGGCGAGGGGACGGGGATCGTCCACACCGCGCCGGGGTGTGGTGGCATCGACTTCCACTGGGGCAAGCAAAACGGTCTGCCGCCAATCGCCCCGATTGGCGACGACGGGTGCTTTCAAGACGGCTTCGGCCCGTTCATTGGGTTGAACGCGGCGGAGGCGGCGACTGCCGACGTGGTCTTCGACGAACTGAAGAAACGCGACCGGCTGTTCGTGACCGAGCGCTACGTCCACCGCTACCCGCACTGCTGGCGGTGCAAACGGGAGTTGCTTTACCGCCTCGTCGATGAGTGGTTCATCAACATGGGACCGCAGCAGAAAGAAGAAGGCTTTCGCGGCGACATCATGAAGGTGGTCAAAAAGCCGGACGTGAAGTTCCTGCCGGAGTCGATCAACGGCACCGCCCGTGAACTCGATTGGCTGCGAAACATGAGCGATTGGATGATCTCCAAGAAGCGCTTCTGGGGGTTGTCGCTGCCGATCTGGGTCGATGAAAACGACCCGACGCAGTTTGAAGTGATCGGCTCCCGCGAAGAACTCCAAGCTCGCGCCGTCGAAGGGTGGGCCACGTTCGACGGCCACAGCCCGCACCGCCCGTGGATCGACAAGCTCGTCATCATCAACCCGAAAACCGGCAACCGGATGCACCGCGTTCCCGATGTCGGCAATCCGTGGTTGGACGCGGGTATCGTGGCGTTTAGCACGCTGAAGTACACCACGGATCGTGCGTACTGGGAGAAGTGGTACCCGGCGGACTTCATCACCGAAAGCTTCCCCGGCCAGTTCCGCAACTGGTTCTACGCCCTGCTCGCGCTGTCCACGATGATGAGCGACGGCCAACCGCCGTTCAAAACGCTACTCGGCTTCGCCACAGTGAAAGACCAGTACGGCCACGACATGCACAAGACGAGTGGCAACTCAATCGAGTTCATCGCCGCCGCCGACGAAGGCGGCACGATGCCGGACGACAAGGGCGTGATGCAGCCGTTCAAAGCGATCGGTGCGGACACGATGCGCTGGCTGTACTGCCGGCACAACCCCGCGCAGAACCTGAACTTCGGCCCGATCCCGGCCAACGAAGTGCGCGGCAAGTTCATCATCAAACTGTGGAACTGCTACGCCCTGTTGTGCAACTACGCCCGCCTGGACGGGTTCGACCCGACTGCGCCTGAAGTGCTGCTGAAGGACCGACCGGACATCGACCGCTGGATTCTGTCCGACTTGCAAAACTTGGTGCAAACCGCGCAGACCAGCTTCCGCAGTTACAACGTCGCGGCGTTCGCCCAGGACACCGAAGAGTTCATTGATGCGAAGCTGTCGAACTGGTACATCCGCGTGAACCGGGATCGGTTCTGGAGCAAGAACGCGGAACTGGACACGAACGGCCTGCGCGACAAACAAGCGGCGTACCAAACGCTGTACACCGTCATCACCACGCTGGCGAAACTGATCGCGCCGTGCGTGCCGTTTCTGGCCGAGGTGATGTGGGCGAACTTGCGCACGCAATCCGACGCCGAATCGGTTCACTTGTGCGATTACCCCACCGCGAACGAATCGCTGGTGGATGCCCAACTCTCCGCCGACATGGACGCGGTGTTGCGGATCGTGAACCTCGGCCACGCCGCCCGAAACGTGGCCAAACTCAACGTCCGCAAGCCCCTCGCGGAATTCACGATTGCCGCTGCGAACGACGCCGACCGCCGCGCCGTCGAGGGCTTCAACGCGCTGATTCGCCATGAGTTGAACATCAAGAAGCTGACGCTTCACACGGCCACCGAACCGCTGTTAAAAGCAACCGCCAAGCTCAACAAGAAAACCGCCGCGAGCAAGCTCGGGCCGAAGTTGAAAGAGGCCGAAGCCGCGTTATCAAAGCTGGACGCCGTGAAACTAACCACGCCGGTCGAGATCGCCGGAGTCACGCTCGAATCCGCCGACATCATCAAAGAGTACGTCGCCCAACCCGGCTGGGTCGCGGTCGTGGACAAAGGCACGCAAGCGGCGCTGGACACCCGCATCACGCCCGAGTTGAAAGCCGAAGGCTTGGCCCGCGACGTGGTCCGCTTCGTCCAAGACGCCCGCAAGGACGCCAAGCTCGATGTCGCTGACAAGATCATGCTCCACCTGCAAACCGACAGCCCCGAACTCCGCAACGCGATCGCCACCCACCAAGCCACCATCGCCGCCGAAACCCAAGCCACCACCTGGAGCGACACCCCACTGTCACCCGACTGTCACACCAGCACCGCGAAAATCGACGGGCAGACCATGACGATCAGCTTGCGAAAGGCGTAGTGTTCGCGGGTGGGACAAACTAGAATGCCATAGCTATCAAACTTCGAGGACCATCACCATGATTGCCCAGGATCTGCTGGAATTTCTCCGTGCGAGACCATTCCGCCCATTCCGCATTCACGGCACCGACGGTCGCAGCCGTGACGTGCGCCACCCGGACGAAGCATTGGTGCTGCGAACTCGCGTAATCCTGCCCCTCGGTGCCGAAGACGAAATGCCCGAGGCGAGCGAACACCTCGCGCTCGCCCACATTGTTCGCCTGGAAGAACTGGCGGCTACGGTGTATTGAATCCGGTTCACCGAACGGTGGTGATTTCAAATAGCTCGGGAGGCGATCATGTGTGGCCGAGATTGGTTCATCGCTGGTGCGCGTGTTTTCGGACTTTGGGTTCTGTATAACGGCTTCAGTCACACGATGGCCGTGGTGGAGCTTCTGTTGCCCATCGAGCAACCCGATCGAGTCACGTCTGCACCGGGGACGTATCTACTCTCTGCGACATGGCATTTGTGTTTCGCGTGGCTACTCATTTTCAAAACACGCACTTTAGCGTGGCTAGTGGGGTACACCAACGATCATGCGGTTGGCTCATCTCCGTTATGTCCAGCTTTGACCGCGCAACCTGCTTCTCGGCCACCGCCTGGGTGCCGGCCCCGGAGTCGCAGTCGGACAACACCCTCACCCGCAAGTCCATCGAGTACGCCCGCATGTCCGCCCCCTGTGATGTCGATAACACCAGAATAGCCGACCAAGGCTCCGAGCGCTAGACCTTCACGAGAACCGCTCTAATGTCTTCGTGATTTTGCTCATGGCGAAATGGCCCCACCGTCATGTGTGCTCCCGAGCGCCCTTATGCCGACCCACTAGTTATTCTAAAACTCCGCGCTCGATCTGACCTGACATCTGCCGCCGTGTCAAGCTTCTCCGTGTTCACGAAATGCAAGGCTCCCATCATTTTTCGTCAATCTCGTTCCCCGCGTCGCACTTTCGCAACCCGGCTGCAACTGCTATCAATTCCCGCATGGCTCGTGATCGACTGCCGATTGATGACACCTTGCCGGAACTCTTGGCGAAGCTTGCCTACGCCGGTGCCGTTGTGTTGCGGGCGCCGACGGGGGCGGGGAAGACGACGCGCGTGCCGCCGGCCATCATCGAGACTCTTCCGACTGGTATTGTGCTGTTGCTCGAACCGCGGCGGGTGGCGGCGCGGGCGGCGGCGCGGCGGATGGCGGTTGAGGACGGGACGGCGCTCGGGGAGCGGTTCGGGTATCAGGTGCGGTTTGATCGCCGAGTCGGGCCGCGAACTCGCGTCATCGCGGTGACACCGGGCATCCTGTTGCGAATGCTGCACGACGACCCGTTTCTGGAATCGGTTGCCACGGTGATCTTCGACGAGTTCCATGAACGCGGCCTGGAAGCCGACCTCGCCCTCGGCATGGTCCGGTTGATTCGCCAGACCGTGCGACCGGAACTGCAAGTCGTCGTGATGTCCGCCACGATTGATGCCGGGCCGATTGCCAAGTACCTCGGCGATTGCCCGATCGTGACCAGCGAAGGCCGCACCTTCCCGGTCACGATTCAGTACCGCCCCAAGCGATCCGAAACGCCGTGGCCAGAGTTCACCGCGAACGCAGTGCGGGACGTGTGGACCGAGACGAGCGGCGATGTTTTGGTCTTCCTCCCCGGCTTGCGGGAGATTCGCCAAACGGCAGACGAACTGGCCCGATTTGCTTCCGAACAAGACATCGCCGTGATGCCACTGCACGGCGACCTACCGCCGGAACAACAAGACCGGGCGTTGCAAAAACTCACGTCGCGCAAGATCGTCCTGGCCACTAACGTGGCCGAAACGTCTGTCACCGTCGATGGGGTGACCGTGGTCATTGACACCGGGTTGTCACGGCAAATGGAGTTCGACGCCAGCGTCGGCATGGACCGCTTGCGATTGGCGCCGATCTCGCGGGCGTCGGCGGATCAGCGGGCCGGGCGTGCCGGGCGAACGCAGCCGGGGATGTGCCTGCGGTTGTGGGACGAACCGGGGCATCGGGCCAGACTCGAACAAACCGAGCCGGAAATTCGCCGCGTCGATTTGGCCAGTGCGGTGCTGCAATTGTTGGCTCTGGGTGAAGCCAACGTGGACCAGTTCCCGTGGCTCGAACCGCCCCGCCCGGAAGCAATCGTGCAAGCGATCAACTTGTTGCAAAAACTTGACGCCTACGACGACGGCAAACTGACCGAACTCGGCCAGACGTTGGCCACGCTTCCCGTCCACCCCCGTATCGGCCGCTTACTAGTCGAAGGGCAACGGCTCGGCATTGTTTCCCGAACTGCGTTGGCCGCGGCGCTGCTGTCCGAACGTGACCCGTTCTCACGTGAATTCACCCCAGGCGGCTCACCCGTTCGTAAGCACGCGGCCACGGTTTCCGACTTGCTCGATCGGGTCGAAGCGGTCGAAGCATTTGAACGAACTGGGCGGCTCGATTCGCACCTCGGGCGGCTCCATCGCGGCGGTGCCCACGGCGTTTTGCAAGCCCGCGACCAGTTGCAACGATTGCTTCACAACTCCCAACAGCCGCGTGATTCCGACCCCGATGCGTGCCTGTTGTATGCGATCTTCACCGCGTTTCCGGACCGCCTAGCACGGCGGCGTTCGCCGAACGACCCGCGCGCGAAAATGATCGGCGGTCGCGGTGTGAAGCTCGCACCGCAAAGTGGTGTCGTCGATGAGGAACTGTTCGTGTGCGTCGATGTCGAAGCGGGCGGCGTGGAGTCGTTCGTGCGCATGGCATCCGGCGTGAAGCGGGAATGGTTGCCCAGTGACAAGCTGGTGACAGTGAACGAGGTCAGCTTCGATGTGCAGACCGAAAAATTGGTCGCCCGCAAGCAACTCCGCTTTGCCGATCTCGTGATCGACGACACCGCCGGGCACATTGCCGACGAAGAGCAGGCCACGCAAGTTTTGACGGCGGCCTGCCTGGAACGCCTGGACAAAGTGTTGCCGTCAGCCGATTCGCCAGCCGGGATTTTCCGCACGCGGATTCGGTGCTTGAAGGCGTGGTTACCAGAGGTGGACCTGCCGTCGTTCGCCGATGCAGAGTTAGGAGAATTGCTGCAACACCTGTGTCGCGGTCGTCGCTCGCTAACGGATGTTCGTAACGCACCGTGGTTGGATTCGATGCGCGGCATGTTGACGTACCCGCAGCAACAACTACTCGACCGCGAAGCCCCAGAAACGTGGGAGGTGCCGAGCGGCAGCTTCATTGCGATTCAGTACGAAGCCGGCCGCCCGCCGATCCTGGCCGCCCGCATTCAAGAACTATTTGGCCTGACGGAAACGCCACGATTAGCTGGGGGGCGGGTCAAGATGTTGTTGCACTTACTCGCCCCGAACTACCGCCCGCAACAGGTGACCGACGACCTCGCCAGCTTCTGGAAAACCGGGTACGCGGTCGTGCGGAAAGAACTGCGGCCCCGGTACCCCAAGCACAGTTGGCCCGACGACCCCCTCACCGCCGAGGCCATTCGTGGCCCCCGCAAGCGTGAGCAAAAATAGCGGCAATCCTACTTCTTCTCCACAACCCAGACGTTGCGGTACACAACCGGGTCGCCGTGGTTTTGCAGTTGGAACGGGCCGGGTTTCGCCGTCTCCGGTTGACCGCCGCCGGTATTGCCCTTGAGTTCGACGTTGGCATGGATTTTGACGCCGTTGTGCAGCATCGTCAGCCGGGCGGGTTTGGTCTTTTTGCCGTCTGCGTCGAACTCGGCTTGGGTGAAGTCGATGTCGTAAGTCTGCCACACCATCGGCGGGTAGCACATGTTCACGAGCGGCTTGTACTGCGTGTAAACCCCGCCGCATTCGTTGTTCTCGCCCTTCAACCCGAAGCTGTCCAGCACCTGCACTTCGTACCGATCTTGCAGATAAACGCCGCTGTTCCCCCGCCCCTGACCACGGCTATTCGGCATCCACGGCAACCGGAACTCCACGTGCGCGGTGAAGCTGCCGAAGGCTTGCTTGCTCTTGATACCAGTGTTCAAAAACTTCCCGTCCGAAAGCTCAACCAACTTGCCACCAACCCAGTTCGCCTCATCCCCCGGTTTGCCGAACAGCACGACCGCCCCTTCGGGTGGCTTCGCATCGATTGTGGACGACGTGCGCGAGACTTTCTTCATGGGGATAGGAGCCTTACTGTTCAACTCATTTGTTATGACGCCATCTTTCAATTTGTAAGTGATAGTTCCTCCGCTCCTAAATTCGACCGTGTCGTCTTTCCGAATACCCTTCATTGCGCGATCGACATCGTTCCCGTCCCACCCGTTCCCCGGCAGTCCGCCGACGTAAAAAATGAGATCGAAGTTAGTCTCACCCTTTGCGATGACTTGTGCTGCACTCTTAAAGTTCTTATCGCCTTTACTTCCTTCAACGAAGTACTCCCCCTGCATGGCGAAGTCGGCATCGTCTTTGAGCATCGCGGGGTCGTTGATGGCGATTCGCGGTAGGGCTTTCGGCTTTTCATTTTTGTCTTGAGCGACGATTAATTGTGATGTCAACGCGGTGACACCGAGCAGGGTGAAGAGGAGAACACGGTACATACGGACCTCGGCGGAAAGGGTGGTGATAGCGGCAACGTCATTGTTCGCATTCCCGGTTGCGAGTCAACGAGATTACGAGGGACGCCCGATTTACCCCGGCAACATTAGCGGCTCGCCGAGCGGGCCGACGGTTTGGAGGAACGCTAAGAATTGGTCCAACAGCCCGGCGGAATTCCCCGCACGGCCACGCACGATCAGCGAATTGCGATCGACCACGACCCGCCCGGTGAATCCTGTCAACGCGATGTCACAGCTTGCCCCGTTGCTAGCGACCGTGATCTTCACGCCCTTCGGGGGAGAATCTTCGAGGCGATCGACGAGGGCTTCGACATCAATCGGTGTGGCGAACTCGAAGACGAGTTGATCGAAGCTCTTGCCGAAGACGGTCTCGAAGCCGGGGCTACGAATGAAACCGGGGTTGATGAAGCGTGTCACTTCACGGCACCACGCGACGCGGGCCGAATCGGTCGGGTCCAGTTCGGCCCGCACGGTGTACTCAAAATCCGGCGTGCGGATCATCCCGGTTCCGTCACCCTCCGCCGAGACATCGACATCTTTCCGCTTGTACCCGAGGTACCCGAGGTGCTCGCGGATCGCTTCAAACACAGCGTCGAGGTCGATTTTCACGTCAGCCGTGGCCAACTTGGCGATGAACTTCCGGGACGACGCACTCGCATTGTCCGGTGTCTGAAACCCCTTGCGGAACCCGGTCAAGTCCTTCACCCGGCCTTGGCTCTCGCTGCGGAACAACACCCGCTTGAGCCGATCGGCGTCGAGTAAATTTCCGCCCTGGCCATGCCCCACCAACCGCGAAAGGTCGGCAATCGGGTTGGCCGCGTTGTGTTCGCCGTACAGTTGTGGTGATTGCGTAGCGCGGCTATCGAAGTGCTTTCGCAGCAGTCGCGGGAGTTCGTCTTCGAGGTAGCCGTGCAGTGACAACGCGGTGACACTGCCGTCTTTGTTAACCGCCTTGGCGCCCCGGCCCGCAAACGCTTCGGTCAGCAAGTACGTGCCGAGCGTCGCCTTGAAACTGGCGGTGGCGTGGGACTCTTCGTCGGCAGCGTTCACGGCAAGTAACACAATTTTCGGCGAGTCCGAAAGAACGTGCTTCAACTCCGTACCGTGCAAATGTGGCTCAAAATCTTCCAGCGCTAACCCGCTGCCGATGTCGAATAACACCGTGATTTGTGACGCTTTCGTGGCGTGCAACTCTTTGAAGAAGTGCATCACGTTAAGACCCATCTCGGCGACATCGTCCCACTGCGTGTCCCAACAGGCAATGAACCCGCGACCCTTTTGGGCGAACCCCCGCGCGGCGATGAACACGAGTAGTTCGTCGTCTTTCTTTAGAATTCGTTTCAACCGGCGCAACCGCGATTCGACAATCGCTTTGGTAGCTTGCGACCCGAATAGCGTGACGTGGTGCGACTTCGGATAGCCTGCCCCGACCAGTGCGTCCGCTAAGCCCCGAGCGCCCGATTCGGCATACGGAACCGTGCCGAGGGTTGTGTCGAGGTACTTTTCCACAGCGACAACGAAAAGCCAACGATCAGCCACGGTACAAACCCCCATGTGACGCATGAATGGGGAATTCTAGCGTGATCTTCCGTAGAAACACAAACACAGCAAGCGGTATCTTTATTCACCCTTCTTCTACGGGGCGGTTATGCGTGCGGTCGATCTCATTCGCAAGAAGCGTGACGGCGGGGAACTGACCGCCGACGAAATCGCGGCGTTCGTGCAAGCCGCCAGTCACGGCACGTGGCCGGATTATCAACTGTCGGCGTTGCTGATGGCGATTTGCATTCGCGGGATGACCGAAGTGGAGACGGCTCACCTGACCCGCGCGATGACCGATTCCGGCGTGCGGGTGGACTTGTCGAACTTGGCCGGCGTGAAAGTGGACAAGCATAGCACCGGCGGCGTGGGGGATAAACCGTCACTGATTCTCGGCCCGCTGGCGGCGGCATGTGGCGTGGTTGTGCCGATGATGTCCGGGCGTGGTCTGGGGCACACGGGTGGCACCTTGGATAAGCTTGAAGCCATCCCCGGCTTTCGGGTAAACCTCAGCATTGACGAGTTCAAATCGGCGTTACGAACAGTCGGCATTGGTATGATCGGGCAGACCGCCGATGTCGCACCGGCGGACAAAAAACTTTATGCACTCCGTGACGTGACCGGCACAGTGGAGAGCATCCCGCTCATCACGGCGTCGATCCTGTCGAAGAAACTCGCGGAGGGCATTTCCGCCCTGGTGATGGACGTGAAATGTGGTCGCGGCGCGTTCATGAAAACCCTGCCAGACGCTCGGGCGCTAGCCCAATCGCTGGTCCGCGTCGGCACCGCGAACGGGCTGAAAGTCGAAGCGTTTATCACAAGTATGGACGTACCGCTTGGGCGGGCCGTTGGGAATGCGAACGAGGTCGCGGAGTGCATTGCGATACTGAACCCCAAGTCGAATCGACCACCGGATGCGTTGCGTGAACTGTCGATTTTACTAGCCGCGAAGATGGTGTTGTTTGCCGGTCTCGCAACCGATCTGAACGCGGCAGTTGAGAAAGTCGAAGCCGCGTTGAAATCCGGAGCGGCGCTAGAAAAGTTTCGCCAAATGGTCGCCCAACAAGGCGGCGACCCGCAAGTGGTCGATCACCCCGAACGCATCTTGCCGCAAGCCCCTCATACCATGACCGTGAAGTCTCCCCATGCCGGTTGGGTGACCGCGATGGATGCGGAAAAAGTCGGTGTGGCGGCCATGCTGTTGGGGGCGGGGCGGCAACGGGCCGACGATAAAATCGACCACGCCGTCGGCGTGAACGTCCTCACCCACGTCGGCGAAGAAACTGCAGCCGATGGAGCCGTGTTCACGATGAACTATCGGTATGAGGAAAACTTGGCTGCCGCCGTTTCGCTACTATCGTCTGCGTTCACCGTCAGTGACAACGCACCGTCAGTGACATCCATCGTACTGGAGACGATCACATGAACACCGAAGCCCTAATTGCTGCCGCCACGGAAGCCCGCTTGAAAGCCTACGCGCCTTACTCGAAGTTCCGCGTTGGTGCGGCCTTGCTCACGGCTGATGGCACGATCATTACCGGGTGTAACGTCGAAAATGCGAGTTACGGGCTAACGATTTGTGCGGAGCGGGTGGCGTTGGTCAAAGCCATTTCGGACGGGTTGATGTCGTTTCAGTGCATCGCGGTGGTCACGGATGTCGAAGGTCTCACGCCGCCGTGCGGGGCGTGCCGACAACTCCTGTGGGAGTTTGCGCCGAATGCCGAAGTGATCCTGGCCAACACCCACGGCAAGACCGCAAAATACACGGTGCAAGAACTGTTGCCCCACGGCTTCGACGCGACACAACTCAAGATGTAGGAGCCAATCATGCCCGCCGCTGTGTATGTTTGCGATCACCCACTCGTTCACCACAAGCTGGCGCGGTTGCGGCACAAGGACACGCCGTCGCCGCAGTTTCGGCACTTGGTTTACGAGATGGCGCAGGTGCTTTTTCACGACGCGCTCCAGGACGTTCGGCTACGACCTGTGACGGTGGCCACACCGATTATGATGTGTGAATGCCGGGAAATTGCGGACAAAATTGGTCTTGTGCCGGTGTTGCGGGCGGGGTTGGGAATGGCAAACGCGATGCACGACGCGCTGCCCGAAGCGATCGTGTGGCACCTGGGTATCTACCGCGATCATGAAACCTTGAAGCCCATGACGTACTACAACAAGCTCCCCGCGAACCACGGATTGGACGTGGCGTTCGTCCTCGACCCGATGCTGGCGACCGGCGGTTCGGCCATCGCCGCAATCGAGATTTTGAAGGCCGCCGGCGTACCGCGTGTCAAGTTCATCGGCTTAATCGCGGCGCCCGAAGGAGTCGCCGCATTGCAAGCTGCTCACCCCGATGTCCCCGCGTACTTGGCGGCCATCGACACACAGTTGAACGAGATGGGCTACATCGTCCCCGGCTTGGGCGACGCGGGCGATCGACAGTTTGGAACGGTTTGAAGCAAATCAAGAGGATTCACCACAGAGGGCACGGAGAGCCACAGAGAAATCCATAAGAATTGATTTTGGTTTCTCTGTGGCTCTCTGTGGCTCTCCGTGCCCTCTGTGGTGAAACTCTTTTGTTCTGAATCACTTCTTGCGTTTCTTTTTGCGGTCATCGGCGCGTTCCTTCGCGGACTTGCGTTTGCCGGTGTCGCCCTTGGTTTTGATGTTGTTCATCCCGTTTGGCAGGAACGCACCGGCGTTGCCGAGGCCGGCCATCATCTTCATGCGTTGAATGATGCTCATGCTGGCCATTTGCTTCATGAGGCCACGCATCTGGTCGAACTGATGCAAGAATTGTTTCACTTCGGACGGTTCAATGCCGGCACCCCCGGCGATCCGCTTCCGGCGGCTGTTGTCGATTGAGTCGGGGTCGAGCTTTTCTTTCTTGGTCATCGAGTCGATCATCCCGGTGACGCGCTTGACCGCGTCTTCCGGATCGACATCTTTGGGGATCATGTCGCCGATGCCACCGGGCATCTTCTCGATCATGTCACGCATACCGCCGGCTTGGGCGATCATGCCGAATTGTTGGCGGAACTGTTCGAGGGTAAACGTCCCCTTCTCCAGAGCCGTTTGTTGTTTTTTGAGTTCCTCTTCACCGATCTTCGATTGGATTTGTTGGATCTTTTCGACGATCCCCATCATGTCGCCTTGGCCGAGGATTCGCCCGGCCATGCGTTCGGGGACAAACTCTTCGAGCTTGTCCACCTTTTCCCCGACGCCGACGAACTTGATCGGAACGCCGGTCACCCCCTTAATCGAGAGTGCCGCTCCGCCGCGTGCATCGCCATCGAGTTTCGTGAGAATGCAGGCGTTCAATTCCAGAGCGTCGTTGAACGCCTTGGCGACGTTGGCCGCTTCCTGGCCGATCATGGCATCGACGACCAAGTAGACTTCATCCGGCTTAACGAGCTTGTCGATTTGCTTCAACTCGTTCATCAACTCGTCGTCGATCTGCAACCGCCCGGCGGTGTCAAGAATCACCGCGTCGCACAGGTTCTTCTTCGCTTCGGCAACACCGTTGCGACAAACTTCAACCGGCGTGGTACGCTCGGTGTAAACCGGCACGCCGATTTGCGCCCCGAGGGTTTGCAACTGCTCGACGGCACCGGGGCGTTGCAAGTCGGCGGCGACCAGCATCGGCTTGCGGCCCTGGCTTTTCAGCGTCACCGCGAGCTTGGCAGCGGTCGTCGTTTTCCCAGACCCTTGCAACCCGCACAACATCAGGATGACCGGGCGGTCACCGCGTTGCGGAATTTTGTGATCGACCGGCCCCATCAAGCCGCACAACTCTTCGTACACGATTTTGACGATCTGTTCCGACGGATCGACCCGCGCCAGCACGTCCTGGCCGACCGCTTTTTCTTCGACCTTGGCAATGAAGTTCGTGACAACCGTGAAGTTCACGTCCGCTTCGAGAAGGGCACGCCGCACTTCCCGCAACCCTTCCCGGATGTTGTCCGCCGACAGCCGCCCACGGCCTTTGAGTTTCTTAAGTGCGTCGCTCAGCCCGCGTGTGATCCCTTCAAACATGCTACGTCACCAGAGTCGAGTCGGAGTTCCTGCAAGTATTCAAAGTAGATTACTGTATTCACCAGAATCGGACGAAGCAATTTTCTCACGCAGAGGCGCAGAGACGCAGAGAGAAGCAGAATATGAAAATGTCTTTGTTTTACTCTTCTCTCTGCGGCACTGCGCCTCTGCGTGAGGAAATCTTTCCCGGTTTCCCCCACAGCAGCATCAGCGCCGCGAACGCAACCATCGGCGCGCAGCCCACGATGACGAGGCCGACGCCGTAGGATTTCGTGGCTTGAATCTCCGCGCCGATGTAAATCTGAAACAGGCTCGATGCCACCCACCCCGTTGCCGCCAATGCCCCGGAATAGATGCCCATCCGTGCCGCTGGTAGTTCTTGTGCGAGAGCATAGTAGTACGGGTGCAACCCGAGAATCCCCGCCCCGGCGAGCATCAGTAGTATCACCGCGACAGTTGAAGAACCCGAAACCGGGACGATGGCGGCCAGCGCTGTCAGCGATGAAAACCCGAAGAACCCCAGCCGTCTCGCTGAGTCCACGTCCCATCCCCGCTTGACAAGAACCGTCACCAAAATGCCTGCCAGCAAACAGCCGATATCAGCCGAGATGAAATAGCCCGACACGCACAACCGCGTTGTAGTGCTGGAAAAGCCGTAGGTGGTTTGCAGGTACAACGCCAGCCACGCGCGGAGGAATTGCCAACTGATCGTCAGGCAACTCACGACGATGGCCAGCACCAGAAGTTGACGCAGGAACGAGGTGGGTGCGGACGACGTTTCAACTGGTTCAACCGGGTTCATCACACGGAAATCGTCTTTCCGAATCAACACCGACCACAGTGGAACCCAGAGCAACCCGACGACGCCGACGGACCAAAACACGAACTCCCAACCCGCATCGAACCGTTGCACCAGTTCGATGTAAAGTGGCACGATGATGGCGCCGAGCGATGCCCCGCTTTGCAACAGCGCGTTGCCGAACGGTCGATCGCGTGCGGTCAGAATTTGCCGCACGGTAATCAGCGCACAGGGCCAGTGCCCCGCTTCAAAAAAGCCGAGAACAACGCGACACAACACGAACCAACGAAACGGCCCGGCGCCGGGTTCATCGTCTGTGAACTCGAAGTGGGACGTGACCGAAGGTTGCCCCGCAAACCCGGTGGCGATGCCCGCGAACGACCACCCCACCAACACGACTGGGTACAACAACCGCGGTCCGATCCGATCGGCGACGAAGCCGAAGAACAGCGAGCCGAAGGCGAACGCAAACCCGAAGCAGCCTTCCAACAAGCCAATCCGCTTTTCGGCCAGTTGATATAGGGTTTTCAATTCCGGCAACAGCACTGAGAGCGATTGGCGGTCCATGTAGTTCAGGAACGTTGCTAATAAGAGTGCCCCGCACACCCACCATTTCCACGACGGCGACCGGGCTGATTGAAACGTGTTCATCCGTTCCAACTCCGCCCGTTCCACACGATAACCCGGTTGAGGAACTTCACCACGTCGTCGGTGAAGACCGTGAACAGTGTCTCGCCCTTATCTGCCGTGGCCAATCGGGGGTCGCCGATGTGCCCCGGCACGGTGCGGTCTTTCGTGGTCCAACCCCGAGAAGCCGGTTCAAACGGGTTGCCAAACTCGACCGCTTCCAACTTGGATAAATCGCCGACTAAATGGGGTGCGAGGCGCATCATCATCGACGTTTCCCATTCGCACGCATGGCCCATGTGCTGTTGCTGAATGCGGGGATTCACGAGATGCGGTTGACCGCCGAGGCTCCAATACGTCGCAAACAGTAACAGCAAATCGGCCCGATCCCGGTAGCGCTGTCGCGCTTCAAACACCGCTTGCTTCCCCGGCACATCGTTTCCCCCGTGCCCGTTCAGAAAGACGATTCGCTTGAACCCGTGCATCACGAAGTTGTCAATCATACTATTGAGAAGATCGAGGTAAACACGCGGCGGTGCGGAGAGGGTACCGGCGAAATCCAGGTGATGATCGGAATTCCCCAACCACTGAAGCGGCGCGAACAACACCTTGTCCGCCAGTGGAATCGCCGCCCGCCGGACCACTTCCCCTAGCAACAGGCTATCCGTGAACAACGGCATGTGATGCCCGTGCTGCTCCAGCGCCGCAACCGGAAACACAACGGGCGTGTTTTTGTCAAGCGCGTGAATCTGCGGCCAAGTCATGTCTGAGAGTTGCATGCAATTACCCGGTACTCGCGTGATGCCAACGGACCGACAGTCTAAACGATCGGGAATCTGAAGCAACTGCGTTCTGGTTATCTTGAATTTACGATGCTGGCATTTGGTGAGCGAATCGCTACCGTGACATGAGCATCATCTGTCTCGCCAATCGGCATTCGTTAAGGTGCGGCGGCTATGTCCAAGCCGACGATAACTATTGAACTGTTGCGGAACGAAGCGCGGCGGTTCGCCCTGCACGAGTCGACTCATCCGGAGCCGACCATCTTCGGCGTGACCGACGGCAAAGCGATCGGCACGTATCTTGAACACAAATTTCAGGAACACCTCGAAGCACTCTACATTCATGCCCCAGGCAACTCGGCACTTGGGATCGACTTTCCTGGGCTAGAAGTCGATATGAAAGTGACGAGCATCAAGCAGCCACAATCGTCATGTCCGTTTCGACACGCGCGCCAGAAAATCTACGGATTGGGCTACGGCCTGTTGGTCTTCGTATACGACAAAACCGACGACCCAAAGACCCGCACCGCGAACTTGAACATCCTGCACGCCATCTTTATCGAAAAGCATCGCACTGCTGATTACCAGATGACTCGCGGTTTGATCGAGATTATGTCGAATAACGGGAACGAGGACGACTTAATCGCATTCATGGCTGACAAAATGTTGCCGGTCGAGGAGATCGAGTTGCAACGGATCGCACAGGAGCTACTGCAAAAACCGCCGGAGCTTGGCTACCTGACCATCTCGAACGCGCTACAATGGCGACTTCAATATTCCCGAGTGATCCAGCAAGCTGGTGCCATAGACGGTATTATTCGCATCAGTTGACTCGGAGTGAGTGCCGTGAAGAAGACGCTCGGAGCAAATGAGTTCGGCGACTTTCAGACCCCGATGCGCCTTGTCCAGGATGTTTGTGATTATCTTTCACGACGGGGTGTAGCGCCGGCTGCGGTGGTCGAGCCGACCTGTGGCCTCGGCAATTTTGTCCTAACAGCGTTCGACCTCTGGCCGCAGGCCACACACCTCGGGGTCGAAATCAACACGGACCACATCGCGGCACTGCGTTCGGCACTCGGCCTGCGTCGGGTTCGCGTTGAACACGAGAGCTTTTTTCATTTCGACTGGCGTGCTACTTTTCAAGAACTACGCTCGCCGGTATTAGTACTCGGCAACCCCCCGTGGGTAACGAATGCACAACTTGGCACGTTGGGCAGTTCGAACCTGCCGCAGAAGACAAACTTTCAGGGGCACGTTGGTCTCGACGCGCTGACGGGTAAAAGCAACTTCGACATCTCCGAGTGGATGCTAATCAAGATACTGGAATCACTGGCTGGTCGAAGATCTTGGCTAGCGATGCTGTGCAAGACCTCTGTGGCTCGTAAGGCGCTAATTCATGCCTGGAAAACCGAAATCGGCATCGAGTGGGCCGAAATGCGGGCGATCGACGCGAAGGCACATTTCGGCGCGGCGGTCGATGCCTGCTTGCTGGTCTGCTCACTCAAGCCCGATGGCAGAAGCAAGGATTGCGGCGTATACGAAGATTTCGTCACAAAGAAGACTTCAAGCGTAATCGGTTGGTGTGACAAACAACTCGTCGCCGACGTGCCACTCTATCAGAAGTGGAAGCACCTCATCGGGGAAAGCCCGTACCAGTGGCGGTCGGGTATCAAGCACGATTGCTCGAAAGTAATGGAGCTACGCAAGGACGCAGCCGGGTATCGGAACGGGTTGGGGGAGTTGGTCGAATTGGAAGCGGACTACATGTACCCGATGCTGAAAAGTTCGGAGCTTGCAAATGATCGCGTTGATAACCCGGTGCGGTGGATGCTGGTAACGCAGCGGTCCGTCGGCGAAGAGACCAGACAAATTCGGATTAATGCACCGAAAACCTGGGCCTACCTCCATCGCAATATCACTGCCCTCGAAAATCGGGGAAGTTCGATCTACAAGGGCCGTCCGAGCTTTTCGATCTTTGGCGTCGGCGATTATACTTTTTCGCCGTGGAAGGTCGGGATTTCGGGCTTTTACAAGCGGCTAAAGTTCGTTGTCGTCGGGAATTCAAACGGGCGGCCCACGGTACTGGATGACACCGGATACTTCCTGCCGTGTCAGAGCGAGCGTGAAGCCCGAAGCATCGCTTCGATGCTAAACACGAAAGTTGCCCACGAGTTCTTTTCCGCATTCACGTTCTGGGACGCTAAGAGGCCGATCACTGTTGATTTACTCCGTAAACTCAACCTAACTGCGTTGGCGCGCGAGCTAGGACTATCCCAAGAACTGGCCGAATACGTTGGCAAGCGGACTGCCGTTCAACCGAACCTGTTCGATTCTCGCGGAAGCGACATGTTCGCAAGTTGAGAATGACCGGATGTCGTTTACAGCGACACAACGAATTCGCTTTTAGCACTCCCGCGAACCGAGTTGGATCCCCGGACACTTCCGATCGTGGTACAATCTGTCAGACTGCCTATACCGCTGATTCCCACCTATGGAGACAACCATGCGTTGTTGGTTGCTTGCCCTGATTGTGCCGACACTGGTGTGTGGCATGGCGCCGGCTGCTGATCCGCCTGCGGAAAAGTCGTTTCAAATTCCGTACCGATTGACCGACACGAAGCACGTGATGGTGCGGGTGAAGGTCAACGGGAAAGGGCCGTTTAATCTGATACTGGACACCGGCGCACCCTCGGTATTTATCCCGAAGAAAATCGCCGCCCAAGCCGGTTTGGAAGTGGATGATAAAGGTTGGAGCAAGCTGGATCGGTTTGAACTTGAAGGTGGGTTGGTTGTTGAGGAAGCGAAGTGCCGGATTGCGGATTTGTTCCAACTTGAAGGGATGAACGGCATGGGTCTGGCCGGTGTCGAACTGCATGGCGTGATTGGATATAACATTTTGGCCAAGTATCGCATTACATATGACTTTGCAGCAGATAAACTGGTGTGGGTGCCGTTGGCATACGATCCGCCCGCGGTGAATGCGATGGGCAAGAACAATAGCCAAGGCAGTCTCGATCTACTCGGGCCAGTGATGAAAATGCTCGCCGGGTTCATGGGCATCAAGCCGAATTTCGAGACGCAGCCGCGTGGATTTCTCGGGTTCGAGATCGAAGACAAGAACGACGAAGTCGTTGTGAAGTCGGTCCTGGAGGGCACACCGGCTAGCAAAGCAGGCTTAAAAACGGGGGACAAACTCGAAGCGATTTCGATCACAACCAGCGACCGCAAGAAGGGCAAGGCGAGCTTCGAGGATATTGACCGCGTGAAAGATCTCACTCGGTTGCTAGCGAATACCAAGCCGGGTGACGAGGCGAAGATTCGTGTCAAACGCGGCGATGAAACTCCGGTTTTGGTCATCACACTCGGAAAGGGGCTATAAAGTGAAGAGCTTAAAATATATCGGTGTGATAACCTGTATCACATTCTGCGCACAATTGGGGCAATGCCAAGCGCCGCCGAGTGATAAGGCTGTGACAATTCCGTTCAAGTTGTTACCATCCCGACATATGTTGTTGGAAGTGATGATTAACGACAAAGGGCCGTATAAATTGATCTTTGATACGGGCGCCCCGATCAACTTGTTGAACAATCGCCTTGCGAAAGATGCGGGGATATTGAAGAAGGGTGGCGGTGGGTTCAGTTTGTTCGGCGGGCTGAACCAGATCGACGTGGCGAAGATGCAAGTGGGCGGCATCACCGCCGAAAAACTGCCCGCAATTGTGATGGATCACCCCACCGTGAAAGCGATTTCGGACATGTTCTCGGACGACTACGGGCCGATCGAAGGGATCGTCGGCTTCCCGTTCTTTGGCCGATACTCCTCGACCGTGGACTACCAGAAGAAGCAGTTGATCCTGAAGCCGACCAACTACAAACCGGGCGACTACATCCAAGACTTGACCAAGAACTTGATGACGGCTGGTGAGAAATCCAGCGAACCAAAAATCGTCGGTGCCGCTGGTGTGTGGGGTTTGACGTTGCGTGAAGATGTTGAAGGCGACACCACTTCCGTGTTCGTGAGAAAGGTCTACGAGAATAGCCCGGCATCACAGGCGGGGTTGCAACCCGAGGATCGCATCATCACGATTGATGGCCGCTGGACGGACTCACTTGGCGATACGTATTTGGCCACAAGTTTGGTGAAACCAGGTCGAGCAGTTGATGTCGTCATCGAGCGAGGTAGTAAAAAGATGACGCTGAAAGTGACGCCAACCAAAGGGTTCTAACCGCCATGAATCGCCGTGCCTTCCTCTCCCTCTCCGCCATCACGCCGTTGGCCACGTATTTGCCCGCGTTTGGTCAGGAACCGAAAACCAAGTTGCGGGAATTGAAAGCGGACGTGGTCATTCTTGGGGCTGGGGTTGGGGGGTGCGCGGCGGCACTGGCTGCGGCGAAGGCGGGACTGTCGGTCATCATGACCGAAGTGAACGACTGGGTTGGCGGCCAACTCACGTCACAGGGAGTGCCGCCGGACGAGCACCCGTGGATTGAGCAATTCGGTAGCACGAAACTGTACCGCCAATTCCGCACCGATATCCGGGACTACTACCGCAACCATTTTCCACTCACTGAAACCGCACGGAAAGTGCCGGCGTTCAACCCCGGTAATGGCAGTGTCTCGAAGCTCTGCCATGAACCGCGAGTTGCCGTGGCCGTGTTGTTGCAGATGCTCGCGCCGTACTTGAGCAACGGCAAAGTACGATTGCTGCAGGGCTACGAGGTGAAATCCGCCGATGTGCAAGCGGATCGCATTCGATCCGTTTCCATTTCAGGGCATTCGTCAGAAATCACGTTATCCGCACCGTATTTCATCGATGCCACGGAACTCGGTGACCTGTTGCCGTTGGCAAAAGTCGAGTACGTGATTGGTGCCGAGAGCCAGAAGGACACCAACGAACCGCACGCCCCGACGCACGCCAATCCCGCGAACCAACAGGCGTTCACGTGGTGCTTTGCGATGGACTACGTTGACGGCGAAGACCACACGATTGCCAAGCCGAAGGATTACGCATTCTGGCGTGACTACATCCCGAAGATGACACCACCTTGGCCGGGCAAACTGCTGTCGTGGGACGTGACGCAATACAACGACACGTCCAAAGTCCGGGCCGTGGATTTCAACCCGATGGGACCGGCTGAAAAGGGGAAGTTGAACCTGTGGACGTATCGCCGCATTGTGGACCGCAAGAACTTTGTAGATGGCACGTATGCCGGTGATGTGTGCCTCGTGAACTGGCCGCAAAACGACTACTGGCTTGGCAACCTCATCGACCTTCCGAAGGGTGAAATCCAGAAGCACTCCGACCGAGGCATCGACCTCAGTTTAGCACTGTTCTACTGGATGCAAACCGAAGCGCCGCGTGCGGACGGGAAGCAAGGCTGGAAGGGTTTGCGGTTGCGTAGTGACATCCTCGGCACCGAAACGGGTGTGGCGCAAGCCCCGTACATCCGCGAAAGTCGCCGCATCAAGGCCGAGTTCACCGTCACGGAAAACCACGTCGGCACCGAGGCGCGGGCCAAGGCACTCGGGAAAAAGGCGGGGGAATTCACGGCGGAGAAGTTCGCGGACTCCGTCGGCGTAGGTAGCTATCGCATCGACCTGCACCCGTCGTCAGGTGGTGACAATTACATTGACGTGTCGTCGCTGCCGTTTCAAATTCCGCTCGGTGCGCTGATCCCGCAACGCATCGAAAACCTGCTCCCGGCGTGCAAAAATCTCGGGGTCACGCACATTACGAACGGCTGCTATCGGCTGCACCCGGTGGAGTGGAACATTGGCGAATCGGTTGGCAACCTCATCGCGTATTGTCTGGCGAAGAAGCTGCCGCCGCGGAAGGTGCGTGCGGATGCTAAACTCTTGGCCGACTTCCAGGCGACGTTGATTAAAACCGGCGTGGAGTTGGATTGGCCTGCGGATGTGGCGACGAAGCCCCGTTGAGTTGTTCGGCATCTTGGGCCGCTGCCGCGATCACAATCCGGGCACAGGCTTCCGCGTCGGACCCGGCATCGTGGTGAATCAAACCAATTCCGAGACGGCGACAGACCGTCGGAAGGTTGTTCGGCTTCAACCCCCACCGTTTGCGGGCGATGTGAACACTGCACAGAAACGGCAACGGCGGAACCGGCAGTTTCGCAGCCGTACAACAGGCTTCCAACACGCGGCGATCAAAGGTAGCGTTGTGGGCGGTGAAATGGGTGGCCCCGTCAAAAATGTTTTCGATCAACGGCCACACTTCGCCAAACGTCGGCGCGTTGGCTACCATGTTCCACGTGATGCCATGAACATAGGTAAACAGAATCTTCGGTCGCGGCGGTCGAATCAACACAACCTCACGGCGCACGACCTGCATGTTTTCCACCCGCACCAACCCGACCGCACACGCGCTATCCGGACCATGATCGGCAGTCTCGAAGTCGATGGCGACAAAGGCACCGTCGCGCGGGGGTAACTTCAGCGGGGAAGCCATCAATTTCACCACGAATAGCACGAATCGAACGAATTAGACAAATCAGAAACAACTACATATTAAGACATCGAACTGCTTTGAGGACACCGGTACACGGGCGACGCATCGTTTTAGCTCATTCTGATTTCATTCGTCCGATTCGTGTGATTCGTGGTGATTTCTCTTGATTTACCCACCGCAGCCCGACGCTTCCTTGCCGACGGCTTCGGCCATGACGCCGAGTTGAATCACGCTGCGTTCTTGTTCCTTCTCCAGGTACGCGCGGCCCTTTTTTACGTTGACGTGGTCCCACGGTAACCGTTCACCCGTCGGGCGTTGGCGGTGGGTGTAGAAGGCGGTGTCGATGCCGAGATCGCGGAACGCGCCCCACCACAGGTCGGGCTTGAAGCACTCTTGCCAGCTATCGAGCCGGGCGCCGCGTTTCCACGCTTCGTACAACCCCGCTGCCACCCGCCGATCACCCCGTGTCAGGATGCCTTCGAGCAAGCTGGTTTCGATGTCGTGCTGGCGAATTCGCACACTACGCTGACGGCACTTGGAGCGAATGTAGTACCCCGCCCATTTGAAGTATTCGCGGTCTTGCATCCCGTTCCACTGGTACGGCGTGTGCGGTTTCGGCACGAAGTTCGACACGCTTGCGGTCACTTCCTTATACCGCCCCGTGACCTCTTTGCTGATCTGGGCGATGTGGTCGGCCATTTCGACAATGCCTTCCAGGTCGATCGGCCGCTCGCCGGGGAGACCGCACAGGAAGTAGAGCTTCACCTTTTGCCAACCGTTCTTGAACGCTTCACGGCAGCCGGTGTACAGGTCGTCGTTTTTGATCTTCTTGCGAATCTGTTCACGCATGTCGTCGCGGGCCACTTCGGGCGCCAATGTCAGACCGGCTTTGCGAACGCCCTGCACCAACCCCGGCAGCGTGCGCAACTGGTGGTTGATTCGCAGACTCGGTAGGGAAACGTTCACGCCAAGGGGAGTGAAGACCTCGTACATCCGCTTGATGAGTTCCTCGAACTGCGGGTAATCGCTGGTCGAGAGGGACAGCAAACTAATCTCGTTCATGCCGGTGTTGCGGTAGCTTTCGAGTGCGGATTGCACGATCGTTTCCACCGTGCGGAACCGCATCGGGCGCTTAATGACAGTCGATTGACAGAACCGGCACTGGTGTGGGCAACCACGCATAATCTCGATAGCAATGCGGTCGTGCGGCGTCTTGACGAACGACACGACCGGCTTGGTTGGCAGCGGGATCGCTTCGAGATCGGTCGTGATGGTACACGACGTAATTTCTGACGGCACGTCGGTCCGTGTGCGGTTGATGGTCGCAATCGTGCCGTCCTTGTGGTACTCCGGTTCGTAAAACATCGGCGCGTAAGCCCAATTCGTACTCCCGGCAATTTCCGCAATCATCTCCTGGCGACGGCGGAAACTGATGTCCCCGGCCCGGATCGCGCGTTCCTTCAACGTGACCCACTTTTCCATGATCCACGGCAACGATTCTTCACCATCCCCGACGACGCAAATATCGACGAACGGCGCGAGCAATTCCGGGTTCTGCGCACCCGGCCCGCCAGTTACCACGAGCGGGTCCGTGACAAGCCGTTCGTCACTGAACATCGGCACGCCGCCAAGATCGAGCATCGTGAGGAGGTTGGTGTAGCTCACCTCGTACTGCAAGCTAAACCCGAGGAGATCGAACTGGTCAAGCGGAGTGAAGGTTTCGAGGCCGTAGAGCGGCAGCTTCTTGGCTCGCAACTCGGCTTCAAAATCCAGCCACGGCGTGAAGGCCCGTTCACACGCCCACTGCGGGTCGTTGTTCATGATCGTGTACAGAACCTGCAACCCGTGGTGGCTCATCCCCATGCCATACGTGTCCGGGAAACAGAGGCACAGTTTGCCACGAACCTGCCGGTGGTCCTTGCGGACCGAGTTCAGTTCCCCGCCCGAGTATTGCCCCGGCGTCTTCACCCGAGGAAGGATGCGGAGGATTGCGTCTTGCAAAGCGGTATTAAGCATCGGTGGTGACCGTAGAAGGATGACAAGTAACCGTGGGGGAATTATCGCAGAATCGACCCGGAAAGAAACCCGACCTGGGAGAACTCACGAAAGACGAAGACGATTCACCACAGAGGACACAGAGGGCCACAGAGAAGAAAATACGTGTATTGGTTTGCTCTGTGGCTCTCCGTGCCCTCTGTGGTGAAATCTTTTCTTAGAGCCGGAACAGCGATTGGGCATTTTCGGTGAACACTTCCGGGTGGAACTCACTCGGGATCACCGAGGCGATGAATTGACGATAGGGGGCGATCGGGACCAAAGGCCAGTCGGTGCCGAAAAGGAAGCGGGTGGGGCGTTCGGCGTACCGAAAGGCACGGCGGATGTTGGCACCCAAGTCGGAGATGGTGGCCCGGTGTTCTTCGCTCGCAAACTCGGACCCATCGCCGACCACCAACCCGGAGAGATCGGCCCAGACGTTGAGGTTTTTATACACAACCTCGGCGGCGTCGGTCATCCACGGGTTGCCCAAATGGGCCATCACGAACTTGGTATTGGGGTGATCGACCGCCACCTCATCGACACCCAACGGGTGGGCATACTTCAATTTCGCGTAGGGGGAGTAGGTATCACCCGTGTGAAAAATCACCGGGATTTTGTGCTTGGCGGCCATCTCGTAATACGGGCGATAGTTCGCATGGGCCGGTTCAAAATGCAAGTAGCCAAGGTAGCCCTTCAGCGCCACGACTCGGCCGCGACTGAGTTCGGCATCGACACGTTGGAGATGGTCGCGGTCACTTCCCTGGACGGGGTCCATGATGCCGATCGGGCGCAATCCGGGGACGAGTTCGGCGAGTTGCAACGTCGATGCGATTCCAAGTGGGTCCGTGGCCGTGCAGTTCCACTCGCCCATCGCAAAAATGGAATCGACGCCACTCGCCCGCATCTCGTCCCGCAATCGGGCCGCAATCGTGTGGGGATTTTCACGCAACAACGGGTTCAACGACCCGACGCCGGGAAGGTTAGGCGGGACGACGTGAATATGCACATCAATCATCGAGACCGAACCGTGGATGAAGTTCCTGGCGACTAGCCGTCCAAGAATCTTACACCACCGTTGCCCTGAACCAGAAGCAAAAAGTTCACCACGAATCACACGAATCGGACGAATAAAACCTTTGAGTTTTGGCGGCCAATGAGTCAGGAAAGGAAAAGCCAGTTATCAAGTACAGCCCGCGCTCGTTCTTGATAACTGGTTTTATTCGTCCGATTCGTGTAATTCGTGGTTCAATTCTTCGGTGTGTTTAGGCTCATGGGAGGAGCTGGCACAGGCGGGTTGGTTGGCGTGACCGTCGGCGTAGGTGCAACCGGGTTTCCAATCGGTGCGGGTCCGGCGGCAACAGCAGGTGCTACGCCCGGTTCCGCAGCCTTGCGGAAACTCGTGAGATCGTGCCGACGGATCACAACGCCCTGGCCGTTCGTGCCGGATGTCATCGTGTAAACGCCGAATTTCCCGGTCACCGTCTCCGCAACATAAAGGGCGGATTGCCCGGCGGTGATGTACCCGGTCACCATCATGAAGTGAACGTCTTGTCGCGGCGCGACTTCAAATTCACTGACAAGATCGACTTCGGCCCACCCGACGATTTTGCCCTGGCTCTTGTCGATCACGGTGCCGAGCAGTTTCCCCGACCGATAGTCGAGCATCCAAACGCCATCCAGTTGTTGGCGTGCGCTCAGGGAAACGGCACCCGTTGCCATCACGTAATCTTGGTAACGGTCGATCGCGGCAGCCCGTGCCGGACGCGGTTGCCCGAGGTAAAACATCGTGGCAACGATACCCAACACGGCGCCAACGGCCAGCGCGATCATATGTCCGGGAAGCTTCATCTTCCGCCCTCCGTGGTCCGGTTTTGTTATCAGTGCGCACGAATCAAACCACCTTCAGTGCCGCGAGACAATACCGTGAATCCGAAACCTGTCTAGCCGATTTTCCCATTCATCGACTACAATCGCACCAGTACCACACATCCCAATTGATTGAGACTCCTATGGCTAATTCCTCAATTCCACCGACTCAACTCATTCGATTGGCAAAGCCGTTCTTGCCGCTCGTCATGAAATTGTCGTTGGCCACGCGAGTCGGCATCATCGCATTCGCCCTGTTAGCAGGACTGGTTTATTTCGTGGTCACCCACGAACGCGCGCCATCGAATGCCGCTCTTTACCCGGAACCGAACGCAGCCACGGGCATCAATCCGGACGGGTCCGGGACGTTTATGTTCTGCTTCTGGAACGTGGAAAACCTGTTCGATGACAAAGACGACAAACGCCGCGACGTGGACGAAGAATTCGACAATCCGTTTGCGAACGACGAAAAGCTCCGACAGCAAAAATACGACCACCTCGCCGAAATCCTGTTGAAAATGAACGGCGGTAAAGGCCCGGACATCCTGGCGTGTGCCGAAGTGGAAACGGTCCGCGCTGCCGATTTGTTGAAGGCGACGCTGAACAAAAAACTCGACGACGCCAAAGCCGACCCCAAGTTGAAATACACGCAAGTCGTGATGAAAAACCTAGACGCGGGCCGACACATCGCGCCGTGTATCATCACCCGGTTGAACGTGTCGCACGGTTTCACGAAATTGCACGGCTATCAGTTACGCATTCTGGAAGGCCGCCTTTACGTCAACGGGTATGAGTTGTGCATCATTGCTTCGCACTGGACTTCCCAACTTCGCCAGAAGGACGGCAGCAACGGTGATGGCGGGCGAGACAAATACAGCAATACTATTAATCGCGTCTTCACCGATTTAGCGAAGAAAAACCCGAACACCGACTTCGTCGTGTGCGGCGATTTTAACGACACGCCCGATTCCGAGCCGGTGTTGAAAGGGTTGCACACAACCGGCAACCGAAATCAGGTTCTACCGACCGACAACAACCCGTTCCTACTCGACCTCTTCGCTGGTAAGCCTGCCGATAAGTTTGGCACAATCTGGTACAACGGCCGACCGCTGATCTACGACCACATCTGCGTTTCGCCCGGCATGTTAGATAATGAAGGCTGGAGTTGTGATCCGGACAGCGTCAAAACCTATACCGACGGGCTAATGCGCGGAACCCGCCGTGAACCGTGGCGATTCGGCAACCCCCGCAGCCCCCCGATCGGTGGCCGTGGGTATAGCGACCACTTCCCGGTGACCGTGACGTTGAAACTCCAACCACCCGCGTCCAAGCCGAAGCCGGAGTGAGTCGGAGAACGAGGCGATCTGGTGTACGGGTCAGGCAAATTTTTTGGGCGGGTGAATTCTCATGGTTTTCGGGCCTGAAAGGCACGTGCTGTCAGCCCAGGGCCATGCCCTGGGTGCGAGTTCCCAGGGCATGGCCCTGGGCTGATTGAACGTCCCTTTCAGGGCCGAAGACCCGTTCCAGGTGGAGTGCCAGAAAATTTTGCCAGACCCTGGCGCATTCCTTGTGAAAATACTCCGCGAACTTCTTGCCCGTTGACCGAGTCGGCTGGTATATTACTTGAGCATTGCAAACTTCGCGGGGTTACCTTCAACCTCCTCCTGTTGGCACGGTGATTCACACCAATACCTAAACCTGTGGCCTGTGCGCCATCACTTGTATTGAGGAGGATTGATTATGTTCGGACTTGGAATGCAGGAAGTTCTGGTACTCCTGCTAATCGGCGTGTTACTTTTCGGTCGCAAACTTCCTGACATCGGACGGTCGCTTGGCAAGACCGTGATCGAGTTCAAGAAGGGTTTCGCCGGGATGGAAGACGAGATCAACAATTCGTCATCAACCGCCCGCGCGTCAATTGAACCCGAACCTGTAAGGGCACCCCAACGGGTCACCCCCACCGCCCCTGTATTCAGTGACGCGGCATCGAATAACCTGCCACCCAGAGTGTGAACCTTGACGGTGCGTCGGTTGTCTACTAAAAACAGGCTTCCTAATGACTTTGAGTTGGGAAGCCTTCTTTGGGTGATGATCTCCTGGCCAACAACGTCGGAGACAGCTAGGATCTTTGGTGGGGCGTGCATGGCGACCTTGCACACCTCGGGAAGCTCGGGCAATTAGCTCAGCGGTAGAGCGCGCTCCTCACACGGGCGATGTCACAGGTTCAAATCCTGTATTGCCCACTCGATCAAGAGAAATCCTGGCCACCCGTTCCAGCGGATGGCCGGGTACACTTCGCTGGTATTCCTCACGAATAACGGTCACGTAGTTCAGCGTTTTCGTTCCAGTCAAACTCCGCTGGCGTACTTTTCCCGTAGGTTCCCTTGATGCCGATTTATCTGATTACGGGTGCAACTGGGTTTGTCGGCAGTCATGTTGCGGATGTTGCCGTGAAGCTTGGGACGGTGCGAGCACTAGCACGACCGGGCAGTAATACGAAGCACCTCGAAGCGATCGGGGCGACAATCATGCCGGGTGATCTCACCCAACCCGATGCGTTGCGGCGCGCCGCCGACGGGGTGGATTATGTGATTCACTGTGCGGCGAAGGTCGGCGATTGGGGGCCGGTTGACGACTATCGCCAAGTGAACGTCGAAGGCTTGCGGTCACTCCTAGAGGCCGTTCGCGGCAAACCGCTCAAGCGCTTCTTGCATATTTCCAGCTTGGGCGTTTACGAAGCACGCCATCATTACGGCACCGACGAAACCGAACCGCTGCCCGCCCATCACATTGACGGCTACACCCAATCCAAAGTCGAATGCGAGAAACTCGCACTCGACGAATTTCGCAAGCACCAAACCCCCATCACCATCTTGCGACCCGGCTTCATCTACGGCCCCCGCGACCGGACAGTTTTACCCCGACTGGCCGAGCGACTGGCGAAGAAGAGCATCATCTACATGTCGCGTGGCAAGCATGTTCTGAACACCACGTACATCGGCAACTTGGTCGAAGCCATATTTCTGGCCGCCGATCATCCGAAGGCACTGGGCGAAGTGTTCAACATTACGGACGGCGAGTTCGTCACCAAGAAACGGTTTTTCGAGACGATCGCCGATGGCCTCGGGTTACCGCGACCGAAGATGTCGATCCCGTTGTTTCTGGCGAAACCATTAGCACGATGGCGTGAGAACGTCTTCCGCCGCAAAAATGCCCCGAACCCGCCGCTCATCACCCAAGCCACCGTCAAATTTGCCGGGTTGAACCTCGATTTCAGCATCGGCAAAGCCCGCACCGTGTTGGGATACGACCCAAAAGTCGGCTTCGACGAAGGCATGAAAGCGGCCCTGGCGTGGTATCGGGAAATCGTGAAACCGACACGATAAATGCACTCAACGATAGACGCGGGGGCTGTCAACAGGTTAAGATTGCGAAAGTCAGAATCGAATCACACGGTCTCTTCCCACCGAGGGTTAACCCAATGCGAATCGCAACAGGAGTTGGCTACTTCTTCACGTTATTGTTGAGTGCCACGCTTGCGGGGGCACAAGACGAAGGCAAGAAAAAGGCGCCCGATGACAAGGCCAAGCAAACCGCTAAACCCGTTGCCGAGGACAAGCCCAAACCGGCCGACGGGCCGCCCGAGTTTGATGTGAGCTTCTCGGATAACAGCAACGTGAAAATGGTGATCCTCGACACAATGGTCGTGGTCGCCACGAAGTACGGCAAGCTCACAATCCCGTACACCGAATTGCGGCGTGTGGAATTCGGCTTCCGGTACCCCGATGGGCTAGAAGCGAAGATCGAAGCGGCGATTGCCAAGCTCGGTGCCCCGGCGTTTCAAGAACGGGAAGATGCCGAAAAAGAACTGGCCGGCTTCAAAGAGTACGCGGTACCGTCCCTGAAGCGGGCGACCAAGAACAGTGACGCGGAGCTAGCCCGTCGGGCCGAAGACGTGTTGAAAATCCTCACGAAGAAACTTCCCGCCGATCGCCTCAATCTGAAAGACCTCGACACGGTCGAAACCAACGACTTCACCATTCGCGGACGGTTGGAAACGACCACACTCAAAGTGAAGACCAAACAATTCGGCGAAACCACGCTCAAGATCGACGAAGTCAAAACGCTGCGGGCGACGTTTGTTGGTGCGGGGTCGAACGAAATCACCCTGGATGCGGGCATGTACGCGAAACTTAATTATGCAAGCTGGATGGATACCAAGATTGATGTTTTGACTGATGTGCCGATTGGGATCACAGCGACGGGTGAGGTCGATCAATGGCCGCAAGAACCCGGTCGGTACTTGGCGAAACCCGAAGGCGGCAGCGGTGCCGCACCGGGGATGCCGAATCAGTTGGGGCCACCCGGTGTGCCCAATAACAATCAAGGGGTTAGGGGTATGCAAGCTGGCTTTGTTCGCTCCGGTTCGGTCCTGGGCAAAATCGGCGCGAACGGTGCCCCCTTCGTGGTGGGATCGAATTACAAACAAGCCACCTCTCCGACCGCCGGGCGGCTTTACCTCATCATTGCCCCGAGTAGTTGGGGAAACAACGACTGCAGTGGCAGCTACAAAGTGAAAGTCAAAGTCGGCGAATAGTTGTCCCAAGATCGTAAACCAAATGAAGCCCCACGTCGGTGGGGCTTCATTTGTTCACCCCTCACTGGAAACCGTCATGAACCTCTCGGGCAAACGGATCGCAATGCTGATCGAGCAACAATATCAAGAGATGGAAGTGTGGTATCCCGTTTACCGGCTCAAGGAAGCAGGCGCCGCTGTCACACTCGTTGGCTTGGAAGCGGGCAAAGTGTATGCGAGTAAACTCGGCTATCCAGCGAAGGCCGATGTCGCCGCCCACACCGTTAACGCCGCCGATTTCGATGCGATCATCATCCCCGGTGGGTTCGCCCCGGATTACATTCGGCGGAGTGAAGCGATGCTGAAGTTGGTTCGGGATATGGCTGCCGCCAACAAACCCACCGCCGCCATCTGCCACGGCCCGTGGGTACTTTGCTCGACCACTGCTCTTCGCGGCAAAAAAGCAACGTGCTTCCATTCCATCAAAGACGACGTGGTGAACGCCGGAGCCATCTACGTCGATGCCGAAGTGGTCGTCGATGGCAACATCATCACCAGCCGTAAGCCCGATGACTTGCCTGCGTTCACAGTGGCTGTGATGAAGGCGATGGGTTAGAAGAGTGAAAGGTAACGGATTTCGGGGTTAACTTAAGGGCAAGCTGATGCGAACAACTATCACGATTTTGCCCGAGGCACGAATCGAACTGCTAGATTTACTGACCACACGAACACGTGTTCCGAGTGACGCACTCGCATTAGCAATTTTCTATTGTGAGGAAATCGAGCGGACCTTCACGCAGTCCGGAACAATACCATTCGGGGCAGTTTTGAAGCGATTGCATAGTGGTTCAATTTGGTGGCTTTACGCTGATGGCATTTGGCTTGCGTTCACTCCGCAAGATAGTGTTGTCGGTCCCTGGCCATTCCGCAACAAGGAACGAAGGATCACTGTGGTTGCGTTTTCAGCGCAGCCAGACGCTGCTTGAAATCCGCTATCACTTCTCGGATCGGAATGGCATCATCGAGGTGTTGTAACCGTTGCTCAATCTTTGTTTGCTCCTCGGGAGTTAGCCTCGGACCGATATTCTCAACTTGTAGTTTAGCCGGCTTCGGTGGCAGATAATACCCCATCGACTGACCGGATTCGTCTTCGATCGGCATCGGGGTATCGTCACCGTTGATCTGAATCGCTTCACGTAACAATGCCACAAGCACCGCTTGCTTGTCTTCGAGGCTCAACGACTGCACGTAGACTACGGGTGAAAGCGGTAGGGTTACGGAATCGGTTGTTGCGCTCATATTTCACCTCGGCGTTGCCTTTCGTCCCTAGTTGATATGCTACACAAACCGGCCGTCCGGGAATACGCTTTCCTTCAGAACAAAGTTCTCTCCCTCCAACCCCGACGGAACACGATGGCATTTTTCGATGGTGTACCCACGATCGCGTTCGAGGGTCCGGACAGCAAGAACGATCTGGCGTTTCGGCACTACAACGCGACCGAACTCGTCGAAGGCCGCTCCATGAAGGAGCACTTGCGGTTCGCGGTCTGCTACTGGCACACCATGACCGGGACGGGCGCGGACCCGTTCGGTCCGGGGTGTGCCGTGCGACCGTGGGACGACCAAGGCGGGTCGGCGATGGACATCGCCTTGCGGCGCGTGGATGTGATGTTTGAAATCGTCACGAAACTCGGCGCCCCCTTTTATTGTTTCCACGATCGTGACGTGGCGCCGGAAGGCAGCACCCTTTCGGAAACGAACAAGAACCTCGACACGATTGCGGCCAAGCTTAAGCAGAAGCAAGACGAGACTGGCGTCAAATTGCTGTGGGGCACGGCAAACCTGTTCAGCAACAAGCGGTTCGTTCATGGTGCTGCCACATCATGCAATGCGGATGTGTTTGCTTATGCGGGTGCCCAAGTCAAGAAAGCACTCGAAGTGACCAAGGAACTGGGCGGCGTCAACTACGTTTTCTGGGGCGGGCGCGAAGGCTACCACAACCTGTTTAACACTGACTTGCGGCGGGAATTCGACCACCTTGCCAAGTTCTTGCACCTCGCGGTCGAGCATAAACACAAGATCGGGTTCACCGGGCAGTTCCTCATCGAGCCGAAGCCGAAGGAACCGACCACGCACCAGTACGACTCGGATTGTGCCGCGTGCATGGCGTTCTTGAAGACTTACGGACTCGACAAGGAGTTCAAGTTCAACGTCGAAACCAACCACGCCACGCTCGCGGGGCACACGATGTTCCATGAGCTGACGTATTCGAGCAGTTACGGGATGCTCGGGAGCATTGATGCAAACCGGGGCAATGAGTTGATCGGCTGGGACACCGATCAATTCCCGACCGACTTGTATCAGACGGCCCAAGCGATGCTTGTGGTCCTTGGTCAGGGCGGCTTGGGTTCGGGCGGCCTCAACTTTGACGCGAAAGTTCGCCGGGAAAGCTTCGAGCCAAACGATTTATTCTACGCCCACATCGGTGGGATGGATGCCTTTGCTCAGGGTCTAAAAATTGCAGCCGCGATGCGGAAAGATGGCGTGCTGAAGGACATCGTGGCGAAGCGATACGGCAGTTGGGACAAGGGCATCGGCGCAGACATTGAGGGTGGGCAAGCGAGCTTCGAGACGCTCGAAGCCTACATGCTCAAGAAGGGCGACGCCGACAAGAACGAATCCGGTCGGCAGGAGTTGATCGAGAACATCATCAACCGCTACTACCGCTAACTTACCGGCAGTATCCCGTTGCCGCATTGCGACGCCACGGAAGCAATGGTCGCTGGATCAGGGGTGGGTGAAACAACCCGCCGCTTTCTTTGTTCGCCAGCCGGATTCGGGCCACCGTCGGCAGTGCGACCCACAAGAGTGTGTCAGCACGGGTGCCGGGTAGCGGTGATCCATACAGTACGACACGTAGCAACCGGAGTGCCGCCGGCACGAACAGGCCCACCGTATTCATCGAGCCAGATGCACCTAACGAGAGTGCGAAAAACGTAATCGAAGCAATCGGCGGTGCCGCATCCAGCACGGGGTGATCTGAGGGTTGATTCCAGGCGTAGTTTTGTCGATTCTGCATCGCCAATGTTGGGTCCGCGATCACTTGCAGCACCCTGGCTGTGCGCGGAAATCGCATTTCAAACGGGGATCGAACGTGCGGATCGACGGGACCAGTCGAGTACATCGGGACGGAACAGGGAGCCGGTACACTGGAGTAGACAGGTGCGCTCGACTCGATGACGATCACCTGTTGAGCGGTCGCGGTGTGAGTGAACCCAACACCGGCTGTAACGAGAGCAAGAGCGAAAAAGTTGCGGTACATCGGGTGGCCTCTCATGACAGATTATGGCGATGCTTTTCGCTATTCAGTGATTCTTTCCCCGCGATGGACCGGGGCAACCACACTTAACCTGTAATGCACTAAATTTCCCCAAAGCTGGCGCGATTCAAGGCATTGCACGGGTTGGGTCAACAAGCCGATTGACGTGTCGATTACTCTGCGAATGGATTGTTCCGATTTCCCAATTTACGAGGTCTTCATCATGGGCAAGCAACACAACCCGACGTTCCTGAAAGTCGTCGCCGACGCAAAAACACGGGTGAACGAGTGCAGCATTGATGCCGTTTTGGCCCGACAACGTGCCGGTGACACGTTCACACTGGTCGATGTCCGCGAAGAGAGTGAATACGCGGCGGGGCACATTCCGGGTGCGGTTCACGTCGGCAAAGGGGTTCTCGAACGCGACATCGAAACGAAAATCCCGGACCCGGCGACCCCGCTTGTTCTGTACTGTGGCGGCGGCTTTCGGTCCGCACTTTCGGCAGACATGCTCCAGAAAATGGGCTACACGAACGTGATTAGCATGGACGGTGGGTGGCGCGATTGGACGGGGCAAGGGTTGCCCGTTGAGAAGTAACGGTTAGTGGTCCGGGGAGAGCTATGCTGATAGGTAGCAAATTTGTTCATGATTCTGGCATTTCTGTGTCTTCAACCGGAAGGGCTGGAGACACTCAGCCCAGGGCGAGTCGGCTTTGCGACGACGCCCTGGGTACACCTCTCGGTTCCCACCGACAAACCGCAAGCCATCGACCAACGCCACACGCCCCGGCTCGTCGCCCGACTCGAAACCCGCTTTCGCGTTGCCGCAACCCGCGAACCCAACCCGGCAGCCTCGAATTGCTTCTGATCCCATAGGGATGCTTGCCAAAAAATACGATGCAAAGCCCGACCTCCGATCAACCCGGACCGAGTCTATACTTGGAACAACTTGGGAATGGGGGTAGAATGCGGCGACGCTAGCGACTAACAATTTGTGGACCGGGGCTTTGGGTGGTAAGCTTCTGTGCCCGACTGGTCTTCTCCCCACGGCGTTCTGTTGGTTTGACGTGCCCATCATTGCTGTTTGTCGCGGTTAATCCCGCGAAGTTCCTTCATTGAGGAGACACACGCATGGCCCGAGCCCAGGCGATTCTGGATACCCTTCGCAGTAAACTTGATCTCACCGATTTCAAAAAGCTGAACTGGGAAGGGACGTTCGACGAGTACCTCAACATCGTCCTCGATACTCCCGGTGTCACGCGCACGGCGTACCAGCGCGTGTACGACATGATTTTGTCGCACGGCGTCGAAGACGTTTACGAGAACAAAGAGAAGCTCACCCGCTGTAAGTTCTTCACCGAATTTGCCTCGCGGCACTCCGATGGCATTTATGGTCTGGACCGACCGTTAATGCAACTGGTCAACACCTTCAAAAGTGCGGCGCTCGGGTACGGCACTGAACGCCGTGTGATTCTGTTGCACGGCCCGGTGGGGTCGGCGAAATCAACGATTGCCCGGCTCCTGAAGCGTGGCATTGAAGAGTATTCGCGGACCGACAACGGGATGCTGTTCAGCTTCAAGTGGAAGAACGACGACGGCACGTGGACCAAAGACCCGATGCACGGCGAGCCGTTGCAACTGATCCCGGAAGAACACCGCGCCCAAATATTGCTGATGCTCAACGACCAGTGTGCGAAACCGCACAGCTATGAAATCCGCATCAAGGGCGACCTCTGCCCGTACAGCCGGTACGAGTACCGGGTGCGGTTGGCCAAGTACAACGGCGACTTCCTCGAAATGCTCCGGCAGGAAGTGCGAGTTTATCGGCTGGTCCTGAGTGAAAAAGACCGCATCGGCATTGGCACGTTCCAACCGAAGGACGAGAAGAACCAGGATTCGACCGAACTGACCGGCGACATCAACTACCGCAAGATCGCGGAGTACGGCAGCGACTCTGATCCTCGCGCCTTTAATTTCGATGGCGAACTGAACATCGCCAACCGGGGCATCATCGAGTTCATCGAAGTGTTGAAACTCGACGTGGCGTTCTTGTACGACTTGCTCGGTGCGTCGCAGGAACACAAGATCAAGCCGAAGAAGTTCGCCCAAACTGACATTGATGAGGTTATTTTAGGCCACACAAATGAGCCGGAATACCGTCGGTTGCAGAGCAACGAATTCATGGAAGCCCTGCGGGACCGCACTGTGAAGATCGACATCCCCTACGTCACGCGACTCCGGGACGAAGTACGGATTTACGAGAAGGACTTCAACGTCGAAAAGGTGAAGGGCAAGCACATCGCCCCGCACACGATCGAGGTGGCGGCGATGTGGGCGGTGTTGACGCGGCTGTCGCCGCCGAAGCACGCCAGCCTGACGATGTTGCAGAAGTTGAAGCTCTACAACGGCAAGACGATGCCCGGCTTCACCGAAGACAACGTCATCGAATTGAAACGCGAAGCCACCCACGAAGGCATGGCCGGCATTAGCCCACGCTACATCCAGGACAAAATCTCGAACGCCCTCGTGGTCCACCCGGACGAGGACAACATCAACCCGTTCATGGTGATGAAGGAACTCGAAGAGGGGTTACGGCACCATGCCCTTCTGAAAGACGAAGAGCAGTACCGCCACTTCAAGGAACTGCTTTCCGTCGTCCGTGAGGAGTACGAAGACATCGTGAAAAACGAAGTCCAGCGGGCCATTGCCGCCGACGAAGAAGCCCTGATGCGGTTGTGCGGTAACTACATCGACAACGTGAAGGCGTACACCCAACGGGAGAAAGTCCGCAACCGCTACACCGGCAACTACGAGGAACCGGACGAACGGCTGATGCGGTCCGTCGAGGAGAAAATCGACATCCCCGAAGGCCGCAAGGACGACTTCCGCCGCGAGATCATGAACTACATCGGCGCGCTCGCCATCGACGGCAAGAAGTTCGACTACAAGACCAACGAACGGCTCCAAAAGGCTCTGGAATTGAAGCTGTTCGAGGACCAAAAGGACACGATCAAGCTCACGAGCTTGGTGTCCAATGTCGTCGATCGCGCGACCCAAGAGAAAATCGACGTGGTGAAGAGTCGCCTAATTCGCAACTACGGCTATAACGAGTCGAGTGCGACGGACATCCTAAATTTCGTCGCCAGCATCTTCGCCCGTGGGCAGACGAAGAAATAGTCCGGAGACGGGGACCGCGTCATGGTGCAGCGAACCAGTAGCACGTTGGCTGCGCTTTACGAAGCGGACGAAACGGCCTGGTTGGAGGCCACTGCCGATCTGGTGCGACGCGGTCTTTACGACCAACTCGACACCGAGAACCTATCGGAGTACCTGTCCGACATGGCCCGACGGGACCGGCGGGAAGTCGAGAGCCGACTCATTGTTCTTTTAGCCCATGTGTTGAAGTGGGTTCATCAACCGGACCGCCGGTCCGGGAGTTGGCAGGCGACGATCATCGAACAGTGCCAGGAACTGGAAGGATTACTCGGTCGTGGCGTGCTGTACAACCACGCCGAATCGGTTCTTCCGGCGTCCTATTTGAAAGCGATCAAGCGGGCGGTAGTGGAAACGGGGAAGTCAACCGCAGATTTTCCAGTAGACTGCCCGTACAGTTTGGACCAATTGCTGACGGCAAACCTTTTTGGCGAAGTAGACGCGAAATAGTCCTGCGGGGCTTGGATGGGTGGGGGCCTGACCGGCTGGATGTCATGAACTTGGTCAGGTCGGAAGAAGCAGCCATAAGTGGCTGAAGGCGCGGCTCAGGGCACCCCCACTCTTCCAAGCTCCGGGGATTTTTCAATTAACACTTCAACGGCACCTTCACGCCGAGTTTTTGCATCACTTCAACAAACTTCTCCCGTGACACTTTGTAGATTTTCTGGTTGTACCGGAACTCGTAAAACTGGTCGTCATGGCCAGCCAAGTATTGCAATTTCGTACTCGCGCCAGTCCCCGTCTTGAGCGTGATCGTGCCACGACTGCCGCATTTGTGGTCGGACGTTTCGCGGGCGGATTGTACCACTTGCATCAGTGCGGCAATTGCCTCTTTCTCTTCAGAGATGATGATTTCTTGTGGGAGGATTCGTGATTGGGGGTCGAAGTCAATTCGTTCAATTTCGACTGACTTCACATCGTGGGCGGCAAGCGGCACTACGCCAAGATTGAACAAGCCGAACCATGCCGCGAACCCGATCGCCACTAGGATTGCGATGAAGAAAATCGCCCATCTCATGGTGTTGACTTTCATCTGAACTCCTCCGGTCAATGGTGCTACGGGGTGAGGGTAAATGAGTCGAGGAACTTGCGGACGTACTTCGCATCAGCGGGGATGAACGCGCCTTCGACGGCGAGGTAGTAGGCTTTGTTCTGGGTGCGGACGCGGATCACGCGGACGATGCGGTTGGTCGCGCCGTCCGGCAGGGTGAGCGTGTACTCGCGGGCCATGTGTTTGTCTTGTTTGACTTCCCGCTCCGCCGTGATTTCGCCTTGGGTCACTTCCAGAACTGCTGTGCGAACGGCGGCGAACCAATCGTCGTCTTTGACCGTACGGGCGGCAACGGGTTCGGCGGGGGAGCCGTGGGCCATTTCGTAGCTGATGTGCAAGACTTCGTTGCGATTGTTCTCGTCGCGTGCGATGCGAAAGCTTTTGAGCGGCCAGTTCGGGAGTGGACTGACGGTCACGGGTTTTGGAATGCCCGGTAAGCTCACTTTGTAGGCTTTATCGTCGGGTGGCTGGAAGTCCTTCCAGTCGAGGATCGGCGGGCCAATGTGTTTGCGGACCTCCTGTGCCCACTCTTTCTTGATGAAGTAAAGAAAGCCGGCCGTGCCGTAGCCGAGTAGGATCAGCATCACCATCGCTTTGATTTTCGTGCTGGTCTTCCACGCGGCGGCATACGCGATGCCCAAGCACAACCCCGTTAACCCAACAGCCAGCGCGACGGGCGTTGCGAACGAAAAAACAGGCTCTTTCATCCCGACGAACGGCCCAATCAGCCACAACAACGGTACGCCGAACGGTAGCAATGCGATGCCAAACAAGATCGGCGTGGGGCCGGGTTGTTCGGTTTCTTCATCGTGTGCGTGTGAATCTTGTTTCGTTGGATACACCACCGGAACATCACGCCGGGGCCGCGCTCGTGTGGGCTGCGCTGGCACGGGTCGAGATTGGTTTGGGGTCGCAACGGAACTCTGTTCCGCAACCGCTTCTGCAACATACGAAATCCCACAATGGGGACAGCCCACCATCTGCCCGAGTGCATCGGCACTGACCCGCGACAAGTTTTGACACGACGAACATCGCACGGCGTAAATCATGAAAGCTCAATGAAACGAGGCAAGAATCCCGAATGGCGTGATGCTGATAGTTTAGCAACAATCCCGACCGCCAAACGAATCCCGGCGGTCCGGCGATGTGAGTGAACTCAAATCTCTGGGATACTCAAAACCAGTTTCACCACGGGTCTGGCAAATTTTTCGGGCAAGAGATTTCTCTTGGCTTTCGGCCCTGAAAGGGACGTTCTGTCAGCCCAGGGCCATGCCCTGGGAACGCGGGAAGGGACGGCTATGCGTGTGGCCATCGTCGGGATGGAACGGTCGAGGCAGGGCCGAAAACCAGACCGTTACCCGGTCCCCAGCCCGGCCCCCAGGGCATGGCCCTGGGCTGACAGAACGTCCCTTTCAGGGCCGAAAACCCGTTGAAGACAGCGTGCTAGAAAATATGGGTTGTTTCGCGCTTTCGTACTTTCGTGTTTTCGTGATCGATTTTGGATTTCGGCATGTCTGTGTAACTCCTATTGGTTTCTCGGTGTCTCTGTGCCTTGTGGTTAGCATTCTTTTTGACCACCAGAGATTTGAGTTACACCCAAGACTCAGGCGTGGACGTTCTGTCTATTGCTACCCGATTTTGTGTGGCGTATACTCACAACGACTCGACACCGCAGATCGAAGCACGAGATCGATATGGCCAATTCATACGTTCAGGCCGGTCGACCACTCATCATCACCACGCCGTTAGGCCAAGACGTGATGCTGGCAATGGGGCTTCACGGCACGGAAGGCTTGTCGCAACCGTTTCGGTACACCATCGACACCAAAACCTCTCGCCAAACCACGGTCCCGTTTGACAAACTGATCGGGCAACCGATTTCGGTCCGCCTGGAATTGCCCAAGAATGCGGCGCGGTTCTTTTCCGGGATTTGTATTCGCTTGACGCAGGGGGAAAGTGACCCGGACTTCACGGACTACCGCTTGGAAGTCGTACCGAAGGTTTGGCTGATCAGCAAGCGGAGTCAAAGCCGGATTTTTCAGCACATCACCGTGCCGGACATTTTGAAGAAAGTGTTCGCCGGGTTCGATGTCGAATACAAGCTTTCGGGTACGTTCGAGCCACGGGATTTCTGCGTGCAATACCGGGAGACCGACTTCAACTTCGCCTCCCGACTCATGGAAGAAGAAGGGATTTATTACTTCTTCAAGCACACCGCCGGCAACCACGTCATGGTGGTGGCGAACACGCCTCAGAACCACCCGGCGGTTCCCGGTCAGGCGGACATCATTTACAAGACCACCAACCTGGAAGCGTCCGGCATCCAAGATCACATCTCCGAGATGACGAAGATTCAGGAACAGACGTCCGGGAAATTCACGCTGTGGGATCACACGTTTGAACTGCCCCACCAACATCTGGAAACCGAAAAGCCGATCACGGACACGGTCACGATTGGCAAAGTAACCCACAAGCTGGCAGTGGGTGATAACTCCAAGCTGGAAGTGTACGATTGGCCGGGGGAGTACGCACAACGGTTTGACGGCATCAATTCCGGCGGTGGCGAACAACCGGCGGAACTGAAGAAGATTTTTGAAGACAACAAACGCACCGTGAACTTACGGATGCAGCGGATCGCCACGAGCGCGGTCAGTGTTCGGGGCGCGAGTTCCTGTCGCCAGATGACGGGCGGGCATAAGTTCTCCGTGTCCACACTCACAACCGACACGGTGACGACGCCGATCAGAATTGAGGGTGACTACGTCATCACTTCGGTGACCCACACGATTCACGTCCCCGCGACGTACCGCTCGGGTTCGGACGACGGGCTGGGTTTCCGGTACTCGAATATCTTCACCGCCATTCCGCTTTCCCTGCCCTACCTCCCCGAACGGGATACCCCGAAGCCCGTGATTTCCGGCTCCCAAACCGCCGTCGTGGTGGGACCGCCCGGCGAGGAAATTTTCACCGACAAGTACGGCCGCGTGAAGGTCCAGTTCCATTGGGACCGCGAAGGCAAAAAAAACGCCGATAGCTCGTGTTGGGTCCGCGTGGCTCACCTCTCCGCCGGGCGGGCGTGGGGCATGGTGAGCGTTCCCCGGATTGGGCAGGAAGTCGTGGTGGACTTCCTGGAAGGCGACCCGGATCAACCGATCATCGTCGGGTGCGTTTACAACCCGGATCAGATGCCGATGTACAAGCTCCCCGATGAGAAAACGAAGTCGTACATCCGGACCAACTCTTCGCCAGGCGGGGTGGGCTACAACGCGATTCGCTTCGAGGACAAAGCCGACAAGGAACAGATCTATATCCACGCGCAGAAGGACATGGATGAACGAGTCCGCCACGACAGCATGGAGCGGGTTGGCAACGACCGCCACCTGCGTGTCGGGTTCTACCTACAAAACGACCACAAAGGCGACGCCAGCGGTGAAACCAAGAAGGGCAACCAGTTTGAAGAAGTGGCCATCAACCAGCACCTGAAGGTTCACAAGGACAAAGACGAACACATCGGCGGGGACATGAAGTTGCTGGTGGGTGGCATCGACGGGCCAGGGAACCTCGACATTCACGTCAAGAAGCAGAAACACGAGTTGATCGACGACACCTCAGACCTGCACGTAAAAAAAGCGGTCACCGAGTTGCTGGACGCGACTTACGACCTGGAAATTGGCGGCCAGCGAACGGAGACGGTCAAGGCGGGCTACGACTTGTCCGTGACGGACGACCTGCAACAAAAAATTGATGGCGCGGTTTCGATGACGATTGGAACAAGCTATCAGGAAAAGACCGGCACCAAGCACGCCGTGGACGCGGGCCAAGAGATTCACCTGAAAGCCGGCGCCACGGTTGTCATTGAAGCCACGACAATTACGCTGAAAGGCGGTGGCGGGTTCATCACGATCTCGCCGGCGGGTGTGGCCATCTCGGGTACGATGGTACTCATTAACAGCGGCGGTGCGGCAGTACCCGGAACCGGGTCCATGCCAAGTAAACCGAAGAAAGCGAAGGCGGCCAAAGACGCGAAGGATGCCGCCCCGGTCAAACCCAAAGACGCCGATCTGTCCAAGACCGGCCAGAAGTCGAACTAATAGGAGTCACCGCCAATGCCCCCCGCTGCCCGCGTTGGTGACATGCACGTTTGCCCGATGATTACCGTACTTGTTCCGCACGTGGGCGGGCCGATACTGCCGCCGTGCGCAATCCAGGTGCTGATCGGGTTCATGCCGGCGGCCCGCGTCGGGGATATGCTCGTCTGTGTTGGCCCGCCGGACGTGATTGTGAAAGGCAGCATGACGGTTCTGATCGGTGGCCAACCGGCAGCCCGCATGGGGGATCTGACCGCCCACGGTGGCACGATCGTGCTGGGCTTCCCCCAGGTGATGATTGGTGATATGGGACAAGGGAACGCGCTGACGTCCGCAGCGCAAACCGGGACTCCTTTTTGTGAAGTCTGCAACACATAGCGGGCCACCCGCCGGACGTCGGCATGGATTTAACACTCGAAGTACGGACCGGGGATGACGCCGGGCGACGGTTTCCCGTCCCACCGGGATCGTCGCTACGTGTCGGGCGGCTCTTGCCCGCCGAAATCCGGCTCGCCGCCGACCCGATGTTATCCGGCGAACATTTCAGTATTCAATGCGACGAGGGCGGGTGTTGTGTTAAGGATCTCGGCAGTCGGTTCGGGACCACGGTGAACGGCCAGAAAGTGATCGAATCGGCAGTGCAGGATGGGGACGAAATCAAGGCGGGGCGGACCGTATTTGTCGTCATGCTAATCGGCGGGCCGCCCCGAAGTGAAACCCGCCCGGACGTTTCCGCCCTCACTCCCACACCCAGTTACTTTGAACCCGCTTTGTCGCCCGTTGTCCTGTACGGTCCCGATGTGCTGCCGTTGACGCCGATGAAAGCAGCAGCGTTGAAACACTTGCAACAAGTCCGTGGCCCGTTGTACGCCTTGGTCGATGCCGCCAGGGAGCAGAGCATCCCCGGACGGCTCGAACGGGCCGGCCACGAATTCGAGAGTTTGTACGAAGGCGGTCGGGGCGACGAACTCGCCGCGTTCGGCCCTTGGCTGGTCCGAATCCAACCGAATGCGCCGCTGCTTGAAGAACTCATCCGCGACGGGTGGGGCAACAGTTGGGGCGTCTACCTGACCTGCGATCGCCAACTGGCCGAAGTGCGGAAACACCTCCGGCAGTTTTTGCTCGTCAAACTCCCGGACGGCCGCCAAGTCTATTTTCGCTACTACGACCCCCGAGTGTTGCGAACGTACTTGCCGACCTGCACCAGTTCCGAAGTCCGCGATTTCCTCGGCCCGATCGCTTTGTACATTGCGGAAGGCAGCGAAGACGGCCACGTGTTAGAATTTGCGAGTACGTTTCGAGATTGGCGAAAGGCGATGTGACGGGACGCCGCTTGAACACCCGCTTCGATTGCCACCACATTGAGCGCCCCATCATGCCCCCACCGAACACCACCGTTCCCGGCCCAGAATTGGAGAATGCACCTACGTGTCGGGCCAAGCCGCCGGGGTCGTCGGGGACGAGTTGGTTCGATGACGCGCTGAGTGTGCCGGATCGCGTTGGCTACATCAAGGATGCCGTCTTTCTCGCCGCCCAACAGTACACAGGGCCGGCGGTCATGAAGCGGCTTGGGAATGATTTCCGCACCGTGGTCGATGGGTTGATTTTCGGTCTGGTGATGGCGCTCGGGGTCATGATTGTGACGACGCTACTCGGGGGTATCATCGGGGGCGGCGTCGGCGCACTGGCCGGGGGTGTCGGGGCGGGTCCGGGCGCGGCTTACGGCGCGCGGTTGGGGTTACTCATCGGGGAGTGGTTGTTGCAGTGGTTGGGGGTCGCGTTTCTGATCTCGTACCTTGAGGAGAATTTTTCCGCACTGACGGAGCGGTTCGGGAACGCCATTTCGCTCGCGTGGAACTCGGACGGCACCTCGTGTGCAATCGAAATGGCGGCACGAGAATTTGCGGAAGGGGTGGCGACGTTTTTTTCGTTGCTGGTCCAGGCGCTCGTCTTATACCTCACGAAAGAAGCAGCGGAGGGGCGAATTCTTAATGCCCTGAAATCCATGCGTGAAAGCAAACTCTTCCGGCAAGCCGCCCGAATGGAAACGTGGTTGGGGAAAAACTTTGCCCGCCTGCGTGCCAAGTACATCAAGTTGACTTGGACCGTCCTGGCCGAATCGACCGAGAAGATTCCCGGCACGTCGATTCCCGTCTCGATGCGGCTCAAAGTCGGTCAACGGGAGTTTTTGGTTGAACGATCCGCCGTCAAAGCCGACGGCACCGTGATCGGGCCGGCGACGAAACACATGGGAGAAGTCGCGGTCAAGGCGAACGAGTGGGCAAAAATCGCGGGCACCGATTTCCCCGTCAGTTCGCTGGCCGGCGCGCTGGACGCGGCCGAAGCCCAACTGATCTTTCAAGCCGCGAACCCCCGCGCCCAACCCGTTAAGTTGGACCACTGGGAACTGTTGATCGACACGACGAAACCCGTTTGGAAGGTCTTTCACGCGAACTACACCAATACGCCCAAGTGGTGATCGGGTTGATGACCCCGGTAGGGGTCACGGAATGTAGCCACGGGTGAAGCGCTTCGCGCAACCCGTGGAACCGGAAACGACAACTCTCCTGCCCTGAAGGGGCAGAGGAATTCCGTCGCCCCTTCAGGGCGATTGACAAGGGGCTGTCACGGTCCACGGGTTGCGCTTCGCTTCACCCGTGGCTACAACCCGGTGCCCCTTCAGGGCACTCAAGCCAATACCGCCGATTGATGGGGACGATAATCCATTAGCTGCGTTCATGGTTCATCATGTTGATCGGTTGCTTAGCACGACTCGTAAAAAACCAGCGGTTCGCTGGTTTTTTTCATGGCATCTTCGCCCGCTTTCATCGCAAAATGGGCCAATGCATCTTCTCCACCCCGTAAGAGAACTCCCGCTATGGCCGTCACGAACCCGCGTTTGCTGTTCGAGAAGTTGAACGTCACCTGCCGGAAAGCGCTCGAATCGGCGGCGGGACTGTGCCTGTCTCGTACCCACTTTGAAGTCGAAATCGAACACTGGCTGTTCAAGTTTTTGGAAGCACCGAACTCGGACATTCCGTTACTGTTCAAGCAGTACGATGCGGACTTCCCTTCCATTCGTCGGGAATTGGACGCCGCGTTAAATCGCTTCAAAACCGGCAACGGCCGCGCACCGGCGTTGTCCACCAACATCCTGGACTTGATCCGCGAAGCCTGGGTGGTCGCTTCCGTGGAATGTGGCGCCAGTTCGGTTCGCAGTGGTCACCTGCTCGCGGCACTTCTGAACGACACGAAGTTGAAGCAGTGGATTAGCGGCAGTTCGTTTTCCTTGCTGCGAATTCCCGGCGAGCAACTGCTGAAGGACTTGCGGGAAATTCTGCCCAAGTTGAACAGTGACGAATTCGACCGTGCCCCGGTGTCGCCCGGTGGATCGACGGCAGCAACGCCGGACGGGACTGGCAAGCCGTCGGTTTCGTCGAACACGCCGTCGCTCGATCAGTTCACCGTGAACCTCACCGACCGCGCCCGGCAAGGCAAGATCGACCCCGTGATTGGCCGTGACCCGGAGATCCGCCTCGTCATCGACATCCTCACCCGCCGACGGCAGAACAACCCGATCCTGACCGGGGAAGCGGGCGTCGGGAAAACCGCCGTCGTCGAAGGTCTGGCACTGCGCATCGCCGCCGGGGACGTGCCACCACCACTGAAGCCCGTGATTCTGCGTACACTCGATCTCGGGTTGCTGCAAGCCGGGGCGGGCGTGAAGGGCGAATTCGAGAACCGGCTGAAGTCCGTCATCGAAGAAGTCAAAGCGTCCCCCCAGCCGATTATTTTGTTTATTGACGAGGCCCACACCCTCATCGGCGCCGGCGGGCAAGCCGGTCAGGGCGATGCCGCCAACTTGTTGAAGCCCGCCCTGGCACGCGGCGAACTCCGCACCATCGCGGCCACGACGTTCGCCGAGTACAAGAAGTATTTCGAGACCGATGCCGCCCTGAAACGCCGCTTCCAACAAGTCAAAGTCGATGAACCGGACGAGGGCAAAGCGACGCGGATGTTGCGCGGACTTGTCGCCATGTTGGAGAAGCATCACGCGGTCCGGATCATGGACGAAGCGGTGACCGCCGCCGTGCGGCTTTCGACGCGATACGTCCCGGATCGCCACTTGCCGGACAAAGCCATCAGTTTGTTGGACACCGTTTGTGCCCGCGTTGCCCTGAGCCAAACCGCCACACCACCGGCGTTGGAAGACGTGACGCGGGAGATCGAACACCTCACGACCGAAATTCACTTCCTGGAACGCGAAGCTCAGGTCGCGCCCGGTAATCCGGATCGGTTGAATGAATTGCGGCAACGTAAAACCATCGGTGAAGAGAACCGCGTCAGATTGCAGGATCAACTGACGAAAGAAGCGGAACTCGTCGGCAAAATCCGCGACCTCCGCACCACGATCGAAACCGCGGCGACGGTCGAACCCGCACCGGATTCGTTGCCGAAGGACCGCGACGACTTGGCGAAGCTGCACGCCGATTTGCTCACGATTCAAGGCGAAACGCCACTGGTTTACCCGGTCGTAGATTCGCAGGCCGTGGCTGAAGTCGTGTCCGGCTTCACGGGAATTCCGCTCGGCAAGATGGTCCGCGACGAAGTGCAAACGGTTCTTCGGCTAGCCGAAATCCTCAACGAACGGGTCGTCGGGCAGAAGCACGCGCTCGAAGCCATCGCCCAACGCATTCACACCGCCCGCGCTGACTTGGGTGACCCCCGCCGACCACTCGGCGTCTTCTTGCTCGTCGGCCCATCCGGAGTTGGGAAAACCGAAACGGCGATGGCGCTGGCCGACTTGCTGTATGGCGGCGATCGCAACATGGTCGTTGTGAATATGTCCGAGTACAAGGAATCGCACAAGGTTTCCCGGCTGGTGGGAAGTGCGAAAGGTTACGTCGGTTACGGCGAAGGCGGCGTGCTGACCAACGCGGTGAAGAACCGACCGTACAGCGTGGTGTTGTTGGATGAAGTTGAAAAAGCCCACGAAAGCGTGCAGGAAATCTTCTACCAAGTCTTCGACAAGGGCGTGCTCCAAAACGACGACGGCGAGGACGTGAACTTCAAGAACACGATCATTCTGCTCACGTCGAACGTCGGCACCGGCACGATTATGAAGGCGTGCGCCGACCCCACTAAGATGCCGACCGTCGCGGTCTTGAATGAAATGTTGCGGCCCGATTTGTTGAAAGCGTTCAAGCCTGCGCTCTTGGGGCGAATGGCCATCGTGCCGTATTTCGCATTGGGTGAAGAGGTGTTACGCAAGATCATCGGGTTGAAGCTCGCACAAATCGGCGACCGCCTCAAGCAGAACCACAAGGCCACGTTCAAGTACGAACCGAGTGTCGTGGACACCATCCTGGCCCGCTGCACCGAAGTCGAAAGCGGCGCCCGCAACGTCGATCACATCCTCACCGGCACGCTGTTGCCGATGCTCTCCCAGGAAGTGCTGACCCGCATGGCAGAAGGCCGCCCGATGAAACAGGTGACGATCGGCGTCGGCGAAAATTCACAGTTTAGTTACGTGATCGAATAGGAAATCCCGGCCATCAATCGAGAAAGGAATTTTTCTGTGCCCCCACGCCCACGTCTCTTGTTCTATGCTTGCGCTGAGGCTGGAGTACAAGTCTCAGTTGGGGGAGTGTGCCGATGCGGGTGATTATAGCGCCGGAATTTTATCAGCAGATGCTGGCCATGCCCGATCATACCCCGGACTGTTACGTCCGACCGGGTGAGTATTTGCACCACATGTACATTGATGGTGTGAAATATGTTGTGGCCCCTGCGGTCATGGATTGCCTTGCGAAAGCGGAAGCGGAAAATGACCCCGAAGCGATTGACCATCTTCGCTTGCATAAATTGCATTACGACGTGCTGCTGGCCGACGCGCAGCGGTATGGCAGCTTAGAAGGTGTCACATTACTCGGTGACCCACCCCCCACCGACGACGAAGGAAACCCCAGTTCCGCGAACGCCTATTTGCCACGGGTTCCTTCCAACGCCGACGAACTCGGCGTGGGCATTCCGTTCATTTTTGACATGATTTTGCGGACGATTTTTACCCGCGGCCAACTCACGGGCGGCGACATTGCCAACCACATGTGCATCCCGTTCTCGGTTCTGAGTCCTGTTTTGCAGATGATGCGCAAGCAGACGCTTATGGACATTATTGGGCAAAAAGGGTCAAGTGGTGATGCGTCGTTCGTGTACGAAATCAAGCCACCCAAAGGAACCGCCGCGCTTCATGAGGCACTGGATAAGACGAACTACATCGGCCCGTTGCCGGTGCCGTTTGCCGATTATGTTGAATCCGTACTCGCACAAACTGTGAAGAAGATTGTCGTCACCCGCCGGAGTATACAACGCGCGTTCGCCGACCTTGTCATCACCGAAGATGTATTCAACGAGATCGGCCCAGCGATCAACTCGGCGTCGAGTATCTTTTTCTTCGGCTACCCCGGCAACGGCAAAACCAGCGTAGCGGAGCGAATTACCCGGTTATTGGGGGATCATATCTACATCCCTCACGCGATTGAAGCGAATGGACAAATTATCAAGTTGTATGATCCCATTCAACACACCGCGTTGAAAGAAGAGACCTCACTCGACGACTACGAGGGTCTGCTCAAAAAGTCCGGGCAATTCGACCGACGATTCATCAACATTAAACGCCCCACGATTGTTGTGGGTGGCGAGTTGGTGATGCCGATGTTGGATTTGAAGTATAACCCTATTGGTAAGTTTTATGAAGCGCCATTGCAGATGAAGTCGAACGGCGGCATCTTCATGATCGACGACTTCGGGCGGCAACAAGTTCGCGCGATGGATTTGTTGAACCGCTGGATTGTGCCGTTGGAGAAGAAGTACGATTACCTCACCACCACCACGGGGACTAAAATCGAGGTTCCGTTCGACGAAATCTTGATCTTTTCCACCAACCTGGACCCGACACAACTCGCGGACGAGGCGTTCTTGCGGCGAATCAAATTCAAGATTGAGATACGAGACCCCAGCGAGGCGCAATATCGCAAGATTTGGGAGCTGGTGTGTAAAGGTCGGCGTGTTGAGTATGATCCGAGTGGAATCGACTATCTTATCAATAAGTGGTACCTGCCCCACAACCGACCGTACCGGATGTGCCAACCGCGTGACTTACTCGATCAGATGATGTCAATCGCCAAGTATAACATGGAACGGATTAACTTCAGTCCGGACTTGATTGATGCGGCGTGTGCCACATACTTCATCAGCAATGTGAAACGGGATTTCGGTGCCAAGGTGCGGATGGATTAAGTTTGAACATTACAACTCAAATGGGAGTTCGTGGAACGCTTCCCACGAACTCCCGATCGCACACTACTTCACGCTGAGCAACTTATCTTCCTTCGGAAACGTTTCGAGTGCCAACCCCTTGAAGTGAATTTCCTGCGGCACTTTGTTGGAATGCAGTTGCAACCCGATCGGCCCGGCTTTGACGCGATCGGGTTCCGGATCGCGCCAATCGACAACGGCGGTTCCGTTCACAGCCACGCGGACGCGGTTGCCTTGCGCGAGAATTTCGATGTCGTTCCAATCGTGCTGCTTGCCGACTTTCTTGGCCGGGGCGCCGTTAACAGGCAAGCCGTTTCGACCGAAGAGATCGTACATGCCCCAACCTGACGGGAACATCACGAGGTGCCCCGCGTAGGTGTGTTTGGTGCGATCCTTTTCGGGGTCTTTGCTCACATCCGGTTTCACCGTGCCCCAGAACGACACGCCGGAGTGCATCTCCGATTCGACCAATTTGGCAGCGAACGTCAGCCGAAAATCGGTGTACTTGTCTTTGGTGTTCAAGTACGTGCTGAACGTCAGTGGGTCCGTGTTCTTCGCCACGATCACGCCATCTTTGACGGACCACAGGTCGGTATAACCTTCCCAGCCGTTCAAGGTTTTGCCATCAAACAGCGCGATCGTTTCGGACTTGCCTTCGCGCGGCTTGATAACGGGTGCTTCTTTCGGGGGCGCTTTCTTGTCTTGACCGACTGCGGGTTCGGTTACGGTTGCGGTCACAACCATTGCAAGGATCAGTACCAGGCTACGCATGGATTCCACTTTCATCACGAGGAGAGGGTATTCGGGCAACTCTGACCGATCCTATCAGCGCGACAAGGCGCCGTCGATGATTAAATTCTGAAGGCTGATTTTGGGGTGCAACTAGATTCTCTGGCACTCCGTCTTCAAACGGGCTTTCGACCCTGAAAGGGTCGTGCAATCAGCCCAGGGCCATGCCCTGGGAACCGGCACCCAGGGCATGGCCCTGGGCTAACAGAACGTGCCTTTCAGGCCCGAAAACCATGAGAACCAGACTCGTTTTCGGTTACAATCTCGATGTGTCTGTTGACATCGCACCCGAGGATCGACCCATGAACCACCCCGAATTTCTGGACGAGCATCAGCAACTCACGCGGCGGTTCTTCCTGGCGGCAGGCGTGGCGGGTCTCACGGCGTCTCCGGCAGTGCTCGCACAGGAAGGCAGTTCGACCCCGCCGAAAAAGCCCGTTAAGGTGCCCAAGGCCGGCGCGCAACCGGAGCCGTATTTCACGCCGCCGGACCAGTTCCGCGATGTCTCACGGGGGACGCCGTTACCGCACTCACTGCCCGAGGAGAAGAAACGCGAAGTCGGCATGACCCGCGAAACGTGGAAGCTCGAAGTCATCAGCGATCCCAAGAATCCGGCCCGGATCGGCAAGCCGATGACGAAGGCGAATGGCACCGCCCTCGATTTCGCGGCCCTGTTGAAGCTCGGTGAAAAGCACGCGGTCCGATTCGCCAAGGTGATGACTTGCCTGAATCTCGGCTGTCCGCTCGGCATGGGCCTGTGGGAAGGCGTGCCGTTGCGAGAAGTCGTGTGGCTGACACAACCGCGTGAGAACCTGCGACGGGCTTTCTACTACGGCTACCACAACGATGACCCGGAACAGATGTTTCGCAGTTCCCTGCCAATTGGCCGGGTGCTGGAAGACGCCTTCGATTTGCCGCCGGTGATCCTCTGTTACAAGTTGAACGGCGAGTGGCTCGACGCCGAACGCGGCGGCCCGGTCCGCATCGTCGTACCGGAGGACTACGGGTTCAAGTCGATCAAGTGGCTGACCCACGTGGTGCTGACCAACCTCGCCACGGCCAACGACACCTACGCGGACCAGAACAACGATGTCGATAGCCCGATGAAGACGTTCGCCGCGACACTCGTGATCCCTCGGGATGTGAAAGCGGGCGAGAAGATCGCGGTTTCGGGGTACGCCCAGGTCGGCCTGTCGGGGTTGTCGAAGGTTCAGGTGTCGATCGAATCCAAAGCCACAGTACGACCGGAGAACGACCCGTACTTCCAGACGGCGCCGTGGGTCGATGCCGAAATCCTTCCCGCACCCAAACGCTGGGGTGCCTTCAACGATGGGAAGATTCCCGCCGCGACGCACGGCTTCGACGACAAGGGGTTGCCGAAGACGTGGCCGCTACGTTTGACGAACGCCCACTGGGCAGCAGTGCTACCGGGACTGCCGACGGGCGAATACCTCTTTCGTTGCCGCACCATCGACGCGAAGGGCCACGCCCAACCGATGCCACGCCCGTTTCGGAAATCAGGCCACGCCAGTATCGAATCGCTCACGGTGTTCGTGAAGGATTGACGGAGCAATCAATACGCCGGGTGGGTGATCGGCCCTTCATCACTGAGCAGCGGCGAGATGTCGGCTGAATAGAGCACGTGTCGAATGTCCTGTGATTGACCATCCACGGTGACCGCCCGTTTCATCAGTCGGACGCCGTGGCTGTAATCGACGTACCAATTCACATGCACGATCGTGAGCGGTTGAATCGGCGTCCCGTCGAGTTTGTGCCAGCCGTAAATCGCCACACGATTGGGCTTCTCACCGACTCGGTTGGAAATCACGATGTCTTTCTTGACCCCCGCAACGAGTTCGCCCAATTTGCGGCCCTCGCGTTGGCGTTCGATGATCTCGTGGTGTGCGAGAAATGTCAGCGGGGATTCGCGGTCTTTCGTCATCGGTCGCGGTTCCAGTTTCACCGTTGCGGCCAGATACACATCATCGACAATCTTCCGCGTCGGGAGAGCGCACCCGAACACGTCTGCAATCCGGGCTGCCGTCATCGGCGTCATCGGCACGCGCACAAAATCAGTGTCACTGCCGATCGCCAGGTAGTCGGGCATCACCTCAATTGTTGCCGTGTGTTCCTTGCCCCTCGCGTCCTTTCCCGTGACGGTCAACTTCTGAAACGTGCGGAGAAAGTCGGGGATGTTGCCGCGACCAATTTCTTTCGCGATTGCCTCTTCACGTTCAATCCGGTTCATCGTTTCAAGCGTGGCGAAGAAAGCTTTTCCACTCCCAGCATCAACGGGTCGTTTGGGAATACCCGGCGCGGGCTGCACCCATTGTGAATAAGCACGCGGCCCGCCGAACGCACCCCACGCGGGTTTCGGCCAGTCGTCGGTTAGACCACGCAGGAGACCGTTCATCTCGCCGACGAGGGCCGTGTGCAGGATCCGATTGCCGGGATTCGTGTGAACGTGCAACGCGATTCGTCCATCCAACCCAATTCGTCCACCCAACCCAACGCGGTTCACAAAGTCGCCGGTCGTCGTTTCGGTCAACTCGATGTCTTGACTGAAGCGAGTTCGCATTCGCTCCGTGGCGCGGAATGTTCCGCCGTCGGCACTGACGACCAGCTTGCCGTTGAGTTTCACAGCACGATCATCGTAGGCGATCACGATCAATCGCCGGGAGCGGTCCGCCTTCAGCCACGTCAGTAATTTGTCGCCGTGCTTGTCAGCATCGCTGTAACTGTAGTTCGCATCCAAGAAGACGATCCGTTCGACCTCGGCAGGGATGGTATCCGCCGCATCGAGGTAGCCGAACAGAAAGCTGCCACCGCCACTGTGACATGCCAGTGTCACTCGCACGGTTCCCTCGGGTAGCCAACCGCGCACGGTCTCGACCACCTTGCGAATCCGAGCCGGGCCATCCACGAACTTCCGCTTCCACGCCGGCCAACTCAAGCCTTCGGCTTCCGTGCAGGCCAGCACAATGTTCTCGTTCGGTGTGATCGACCGCAGCTTGCGAACCTGGGCCGCGACGTGTTGAATGTCAAAGTGCCAATCGACTCCCGTTGCCGAAGCGCAGCCGAGTGTCTGCTCAATCGTGTTGCCATTCGGCGTGGCAAAGATCACAAGTCGCGTGGGCGCCTTCGGATCGAAGTTGCCCGCAGCATTCGCCACCACGCGCACGCCATCGCTGACCCACTGTTCACGAACCTGTTCGCCAAACCACGCACTCGTGCGAAAGCCGGGAAGTTCGGCTGCAACAGCGGGCACAGCTACTCCGGAGCACACCAGAATCAATACCGCACGTAACATGATTGGACACCTCGAAATGACAAAACAAGACAAACCTACCAAACGAGCAGGTGAGGATTGATAGCCGACTCGTGAAACCTCGGAGGCTTGCGATTCGACCGTGGTGATGAGTCACCTGACATACGAAAACAGGGCAGGCGAAAGCTCTGCCCTGTTTTCGTATGTCACTTTTTAACAGCCTACTTCTTCGCGCCGTTGGCGTTGGCTTTGAGCATGTCGGGGTGCATGTTGGCTTTGGCGAGTTCGACGAGCTTGTCGAAGGTCGCGGGGTCGTGGATCGCAATTTCGGAGAGTGCTTTGCGGTCCAGAATACAGAAGGCGCGTTGTAAGCCGTTGATGAATTCGCTGTACCGCAGTCCGCGCATCCGGCAGGCGGCGTTGATGCGGATGATCCAGAGTCTACGGAATTGACGCTTCTTCGCTTTGCGGTCCCGGAACGCAAAGGCGCGAGCGCGAATGAGCGTGACAATGGCTTGTCGGAACAAGTTGTGCCGACTGAGCCGGAAGCCCTTCGTCAGCTTCCGAGTGCGTTTCCGACGAGCCGCTAACGTCTTACCACTACCAGCGCGGACCATGATTGTACCCTAAAAAAATCGGTGAATGTAAGTGCTGATGAACCAAGAGTGTTTTTGACCCGGCTTAGTACTCGCCCATTGCGATGAGATACTTCTTGACCGTGGCGCCCGTCACCACCCCCATGCGGCGCAGTTGACGCCGACGTTTGGGGGTGAAGTGGGCGTTCAAGTGCCGCTTACCAGGAATGCCGTGCTTGAGCTTGCCACTCGCCGTGCGCTTCAGCCGCTTCTTAATGCTCTTGTTCGTCTTGTTCTTCTTGGCCATCACATACCTCACGAGTTCACGCGAACCCACGATGAGTTCACGGAGGGGGTAAATCAAGGGGGAGAAAGTTGTGATGAGATTCATCGCAACGGCTCACTTAGTTCCCCGACCCCGAAATTAGGGGACACGGACCGTGTCAGAATTACTGATTGTAGAACGAGCGGCCAAAGGGGGAAAGGGGAAATGCCGAAGCCACGAATTAAACTCAATCGACTGCGGAATTTCGCTTGACACTCCCTTGGAAAAGTGCGACGGATGATGGTAGGAATTGCGTTGGCGGTATCACTCGACTCGCCCCGCCATGCGGCAACCCGTAGTAAACGCCCGCCCTTTGGGCAGTAGGAGACAACACCCATGCGGCACTTCTCGTGCGACCTCTGTGGCAAAGACCTCACCCCCGGCGAAGATGCCCGATTTGTCCTCCGCATGGAAGTTTATCCCGCCTCGGAGGCCGCCGAATTGACGGAAGCGGACCTCGACCAGGATCACGTCGAGACGATGGCCGAGATGCTTCAAGAGTTAGAAGAATCCGGCGAACACGCCATCTACGTGCCGACGACCCAAAAGCTTCAGTACGACCTGTGCGGTAGCTGTCACAACAAGTTCGTCGCGGACCCGTTGGGTCGAGACGCCAAGCCCAAATTGCAATTCAGTAAGAACTGAATGCCACGCCGACTTGCCTTCCGCCGGTATGATGGGTGAGATGACATCGTTGACCGGAGGCAATGCGTGATGCGCACCGTGAGTTTGTTTCTGATTACGAACGGGCTACTTGGAACGGTCAGTCCGGCGGCGTTCGCACAGGGTTTTCAGCAGTCGGCGCCCATTCCGCCCGTGATGCCACGTCCGGCGGTCTTCGTGCGGCCAATACCGTATGGTCCGTATGGGTTCAACTGGGGCTACACGTATGGATTCAACGGCGGCTTTTACGGCGGGCGGTTCGGGCCGACGTGGGTGGGCAATTTCGGCCCGGCGTACCCGTACTCCAATTGGTCGCCTTATCTCGTGATAAATCCGCAACCCATACTTCCAACACTGGATCGCCCGCAACTGGTCGGGGCAGGCGGTGGTACCGCCGCGATCGTGCCACAAGTTCCGGCTGAACTCACGATCGAGTTCCCCGCGATTCCGGAAGTCGTTGTAACGGGTGGCACAGTTTCGGGCGAGGGTCTAACCCGCACATTCACATCGAAGGCCATCCGCAGCGGTGACGCCGTGACGTTAGCCATCACGGCGAAGTGGACCCTCGACGGACAGCAATTCGAGTGGAAGCGAACGATCAGTCTCGGCAGTGCCGAGCGAACGCGGATCGTTGTATTGCGTGGCGTCCCAGTTCAGAAATAGCATACCTCTAGCGGTCCCCCGATGCCGATCCTGCTGATCTTGTTCATCACCTCGTCCTGTCTCCCGCTGCCCTGGCCGGACCGTCCGTTCGGGTTGACGGCCAGCCAATCGACGGTCCTCACGTTTGCCACAATAGCGATTCCGATTTTGGTGTCGATGCGGTTGAGCCGTTGGGTGATGCGAACGCTGCGCCGCGATCCAGATCAACGCCCGAGAGTGGTGGCCCGGTACGCGAAAGTTCGCCGCACGATGATTCTGGTCAACCTCGGTGCCGCGATCCTCTGTGTGTTGGGTTGGGGTTGGGGCGCGACCGTTTGGGAGACGTTCACGACCGCGCGACCGTCCGGGCAAGTCGTCTTGTTCCCCGGTGCGGAGTTGCTCGTGCCGTTGCCGTACTTCCTGACGATTTTCTTGAACTGGCTTATCTACCACGGTGCCGAGCGGGCATTGCATCAATCGTCCTACGCGGTACGGGAAGGGCGAAAGTCGCCGGTGTTCTGGTCCGTGTTCGCGTTCTTCGGCTTTCACCTGCGGCAATTTATGTTGATGATCGCGCTGCCGGTGGGTATGTGCGTCGTGCAACAAAGCCTTGCACGGGTCGCCCCAGAGTGGACGAACTCGGCTTGGATGCAATTCGGTTCGGTGGGTTTTGGAATCCTACTGTTCATGCTGTTACCGCTCGCGGTCCCGCCGTTGTTGGGGCTGAAGCCCCTGTCCGACGGTTACATCCGTCAGCGTCTCGAAGCCACTGCCAAGCGGTCGCGGATTCGGTTCACGGACATTCTCGTGTGGCACACGCAAGGCGCGATGGCGAACGCAATGGTCATCGGCGTGGTGCCGTGGGCGCGGTACGTGATCTTCACGGATCGGCTGTTGGAGACGATGCCTTACGACGAACTCGATGCCGTGTTCGGCCACGAAGCCGGTCACGTTCGGCACAGGCACATTCCGTACTATGCGGCGTTCATCGTGTTAAGTGCAAGTCTGGGCACGGCCGTTTTCGCACTCCTGGAACAAGCCCGCACCAATGCCCAGTGGGTGATCCCGAGCGCGTGGCAACAGTGGCTTTCCGTGCTGCCACTCGTGGGAATGGGCGCATACCTGTTCGTGGTGTTCGGGTTGCTTTCGCGCCGATGCGAACGGCAGGCGGACATTTATGGGTGCCGCGCCGGTTCGTGTGCGAACCCGAATTGCTACGCCCACGACGAAGACACCGTGATCGTTCCCAACGGCCAAGCGCTGTGCCGGACAGGAATCAACGCCCTGATCCGCGCCCTCGACCGCGTCGCCGACCTGCACGGTCTCGACTCGCCCCGAAGTGGGCAACGTGGGAAGCTGCTGCCGCGACTTTGGCCGTGGGTCCGCGCCTGGCAACACGGACCAATGAGTAGCCGAATTGAGTTTCTCCAACGCCTGATCGAAGACCCCACGCTAGGCGACCGAACCGATCGCCGCGTGGGGCGGTTCCGGATCATGCTGGCAGTTGCGCTAGTGACCAGCATCCTGGCGCTAGGCACCTACATTGGCTGGAGCGAATTGTGGAAGATGATGTGATGGGTCTGGCACGTTCGCTCTTGTAGGTCGTGGTCGAGGCTTTGCGAGGCCCGACATTCGACTTCCACTGAAAAAGGGGCTGATCCTTTTCCGTTCATGACAAAGTGTCGGGCCTCGCAGAGCCTCGACCACGACCTACAAAGCGTGCCGAGTCATTAAGCCAAGTCGAACAGCAGTACTTCACCGAGTTCGACTCCCGTCAATTCAATCTTGGTTTCGACTTCGACAGCGAGCGCATCACCGGCATTCAGCGAGTGACCATTGACTATCACGGCGCCGGTTGCCACGTGCAGCCACCCGCCACGTTTGGCCGTAAAGTCGTAGGCGAGTTTGTCACCGGCCCCGAGCTTGGTCACGGAGACGGTCGCATCTTGGTGAATCACCATCGACCCGTCCCGGCCATCGCGTGACAAGGCCGTTTGCCACCGACCGTGCTTGTCCGCGTCCGTAAACAACTTCTGCGCGTAGCTCGGCTTCAGATTCCGTTGTTCGGGGAAGACCCACATTTGCAAGCAGGTGAACCGGCTCCGTGGGGGAGGGGTTCGCCTCGCTGTGCATCACGCCTGTTCCGGCGGACATGAATTGCCATTCGCCGGCCCGAATCACGGACCCGTTCCCCATGCTGTCCTGGTGTTCCAGCGACCCGTTCAGGACGTAGGTAAAAAATCTCCATGTCCCGGTGCGGGTGAGACCCAAACTGACCGCCGCCCGCAATGATGTCGTCGTTAATCACCCGCAGCGTGCGGAAGTGAGTGTGCTTCGGGTCGTGATAGTCCCCGAACGAAAACGTGTGCTTGCTGTCCAGCCATCCGAAGTTCGTGACCCCGCGATCAGTGGCTTTGCGAATCGTGAGCATGAATCGGTTCTCCTCGTGGTTTGATACCAGAAGATACCCGATCACGTGGCCAAGCTTACACCATCACAGCTATGAACCATGTCACGCTTTCTTGGCCGTCACTACCCGCCACCGATTGCCGAGATCCTTCATCGACTTGATGTCCGTGAACTCCGGACTCGCTCCAAACAGTGCCCGCACTGCCGGTTCTTGCGTCCAGCCGATTTCGACCATCACCCGACCACCCGCTGCCAAATACTTCGCCGCGTCCGTCGTGATCCGCCGGTAAAACGCCAACCCATCCGGGCCGCCGTCGAGAGCGATCCGCGGTTCGTGGTCGCGCACATCGGGGGCCAGTTCCGTGATTTCCGTGGGCGTCACATACGGCGGGTTGCTGACGATCAAGTCAAAGGTGCTATTCGGCGGCAACGGGCTAAAGAGATCGCCGACGACGAAGTTCATCCGCGCCGTAACGCCGTGCTTCACGGCGTTACGCTTCGCCACTTCCAGCGCGTCCGGCGAGACATCCACCGCCGTGACGATTGCGGTTTTGCACTGGTGCGCCAAACTCACCGCAATGCACCCCGAGCCGGTGCCGAGGTCCAGGATTCGCGGCGCGGGTTGGCCTTTCAAAACATCCAGTGCTTGCATCACCAATTGTTCGGTGTCCGGTCGCGGAATCAACACCGCCGGGGTGACATCGAACGACAACAAGTAGAACTCGCGTTGCCCCGTCAGGTACGCCACCGGCCACCCATCGACGCGGCGTTTAATCAGGTCTTTGAACTGCGCGCGTTCATGCTCCGTCGGTTCGTCGTCGTAGCGGGCAATCACGTCAATCGGCCTGCAATCCATCACGTGGCCGAGCAAAATCCGGGCTTCTTTCTGCGGGAATTCGATGCCCTTATTCGCCAAAAACGTCGTCGTCCAGTTCACCAGCGCCCGGACGGTCCAGACCGTCGGGGTCGCCAAGGGTTGATTTGTAGCAGACATGAGCCATCCGTGGTAAATGCAACGCGGTCACCAGTAAACAGTGTAGCCAGACGCCCCAATCCGGTGCAGGCGAGTTGGCGAATCAAGAAGCCTTACGGGTGGCCAACACCGCAACCTTGATGATTCGGTAGCGGTTCTTATAACATCTCTTGGGACTTTCATTACACTTGCTCAATGATGTCCGTCATTTTTTTGAGGGCACTATGTCATTTAGTTTTTTTCATCTCTACTTCGACGACTTGGAACAAGGGCAAGAATGGGAGTCACCCGGCCGCACCGTGACCGAAGCGGACATCGTCACTTACGCTGGGTTTAGTGGCGATTACAACCCGATGCACATCGACGAAGAGTTTGCCAAAGGAACCCCTTTCCGGCGCCGGATCGCGCACGGCTTCGGGGTGTTTTCGATGGCCAGCGGTCTCGGCGTGCAAGTCCCGCCGGTCCGCACCATTGCCCTGTTCGGGGTACGGTATTGGAAGTTCGTGTTACCCGTGTTCATCGGCGACACGATTCGCGTCCGCACCAAGCTCGTTGAAAAAACGCTGCGCGGCATCGGCAAGCGCGGTGAAGTCGTTTGGCACCGCGAAATTCTCAACCAGGATCGGAAGATCGTCCAAGAAGGTGAGATCGTCACACTTGTGGAATGCCGTCCGCTCGTGCGGGCAGCCAAAGTCGCGGAGTCCGAACCAGCTGCCGTGCCCGGCGCTGCGAACAATTGCACGTAAGGTCGGAGAAATTGAATTGGCGATCGGGGTCGTGTTTGACCCGTCGCCACATAAGCCTAAGTGAATCGGTGGGCAGACTGCAAGTCCCCACGCGCCTCACAACCCCTATCGCCGCATTTCTCGACACCTTGACCACACCAACTCTCATCCGACTGCACAATTCATTCCGGCTTTAGGGCCAGCACATCTGGATTGCCTGAACGGTACATCCAATTTTCTTTACCTAAATCACCGGACGTGGTACAACTAAATCACTTAAACTTCGTCTTTAGCTGCATTCTCCCGCAATCCATCACGACTCGAAATAGACAACTTTCGGAGCACCCATGAACCCTCGCCTGCGTCGCCGGTGGCATTCCCTTCTCAATTCGTTCGTGAAAGACAAAATCAACTTACCCCGTATCTCGCTCGGCATGGAGGCGCTGGAATCGCGGATCACCCCGTCGCTGTCCGCGATGGGACCGTACACGCCGCAAGAACTCGCGGACTACAACGCTTCCGCTGCTGGGTCTTACAACTTGCTGACGGCGCTGCCAGCCAGCCCGATCAGTGCAGCACCGGATTTCAAGCTCAACCAGTTCGTCCCGTTCACGATCGACCTGAATACGCTTAAATCCCATCTGGCGGCTGCTCCACAAGAATTCGCCACGACGCCGCAAGTCACGGTGGCGATCCCACGACCGGACGGCCAACTGGATCGGTTCAAGGTCTGGGAAGTGTCGATCATGGAGCCGGGTCTGGCGGCCCAGTTCCCGGACATCAAGACGTGGCGTGGCCAAGGGATTGACGACCCGGCGGCGACGTTCGCTGCCGACATCACCCCGCAAGGCTTCCACGTCCAAGTCCTCGGGCCACAAGGGCGGTGGTACGTCGATCCGTTCTACCACCTCGACAACAGCGTTTATGCCGCGTACTTCTCGAAGGACTTGGTTAACAGTCACGGGACATTTACCGACGGGGCAATCGGCGGATCGGCTGACAGTCCGCCCGCAACTGTTGCCAAAGGAGGCACTGCGGGTCGTGGATCCAACGGCGCGATATTGCGCACCTATCGGGCAGCATTTGCCGCGACCGGGGAATACACCGCGTTCCACGGCGGCACGGTCGCACTCGGTCAAGCCGCAGTCTTGACGGCCGTGAACCGCTTGGACGGTGTTTACGAAACCGATCTTGCGATCCGAATGGTTTTGGTTGCGAACAACACCTCGCTCATCTACACGAACCCTGCAACCGATCCTTATACGAACAATAACCAATTTACAATGCTTGACGAAAACCAAGCGAACATAGACGCCGTCATCGGTTCGGCGAATTACGACATTGGTCACGTGTTTGCAACGAGTTCAGGCGGCGTGTCAGGCGGACTGGGAATTGTCGGAAAAACGGGTCTGAAAGCGCTCGGGGTAACGGGTACTTTCTCTCCAGTTGGGGATGACTTTTACATCGATTTCGTGGCCCACGAAGTCGGCCACCAGTTCGGTGGCAGCCACACGTTCAACGGTGTTCAAGGGAACGCCGCAGGTAACGTGGACCCAACGACTGCTTACGAACCCGGTAGTGGCTCGACAATCATGAGTTACGCGGGTATCACGGGTGCGGACGATCTCCAAGCCCATAGTGACGCCTACTTCCATGCTGCCAGTCTCGACGAAATCTCGAATTACACGTTCGGCGGTGCCGGTGCCGGCAACACCAAGACGACGACGGGCAACAACATCCCCACGGCCAATGCCGGACTCGACTACACGATCCCGGCCCGCACGCCGTTCGCACTCACCGGGGCAGGTACGGATGCCGAGACCGGCGATGTCTTGACCTACAACTGGGAACAGTACGACCTCGGGCCACAAGTCGCACTCGGGACACCGGACAGCGGGAAAGGCCCGTTGTTCCGGTCGTACACCGCGACGACCGACCCGACCCGGACGTTCCCCCGACTCGCGACAATTCTGAGCAACGGTTCCGACCAAGCGGAAATCCTGCCGACAACGAATCGAACGCTGAACTTCCGCCTCACAGTTCGGGACAACCGTGCGACGGGTGCGTACAACCGGGACGATACCAAGCTGACCGTTGTGGACACGGGCAGTGCCTTTGCCGTCACCGCACCGAACACCGCCGTGACCTTCAAAGGCACGACCCAGCAAACTATCACGTGGAACGTAGCGGGAACAAACAGTGGAACGATCAACGCGACGAACGTGAACATTCTCCTCTCGACCGACGGCGGCTTGACGTATCCAACAGTGCTGATTGCCAACACGTTGAACGACGGCGCGGAACTCGTCACCATCCCGAACTTGCCGACCACGACCGCCCGGATCAAAATCCAACCGACCAACAACGTGTTCTTCGACGTGAGTGATACGAACTTCACGATCACGAACGGGATCGTCATGTTTGTCACCTCGACTAACCCCGCTAACAACGGGGTCATCACCGGACCGACCACGACGCTGGATGTTTCGTTCACGAAAAATGTTGACGTGGCCACGATCGGCACAAACGACCTGAAACTTTCGACGGGGTCCGTGACGGCGGCGAACCTGCTGAACCCGAACACGATCCGGTACGATCTGACCGGACTGGCCCCCGAAGGCCCGCTCACGGTCACCATTGCCGCCCAGGCAGTCGGGGACACGTCCGGCAACCTCAGTGGTCCTTACACCGGCACGTTCGTGATTGATCTGGTCACGTCCCAGTTCCCGGCACTCGCGGCGATCAGCCCTCTGGGTTCGCTGGCCTATCAGGGAACAACGTCTGCGGTCGTCAACACGGCTCTGGACACCGACAGCTACACCATTAACCTCGAAGCCGGGCAACGCCTCACGGGGATCGTTTCGCCGGTTGCCGGGCTTCAATCGAAGCTGCAACTGACCGGCCCCGGTGGCATCAACGTCAGTGCCGTGGCGACGGGCGCTGGCCGGACTGTCGTGTTGCCATCGACCGCGATTGTGACGGCGGGGGTGTACACCTTCACCGTCAGTGGTCTCGCATCGACCACAGGCGGCTATGGCCTCGAAGTGCTGTTGAATAGCACGCCGGAAGCAGAGACCTACGGTGGCATCCCGGACGACTCGCCGGCCGCAGCCCAGAACATGAACCCGGTCTTCATCCCGGTTAGTGGCGGCATCACCCAAGCCAGTGTCCGCGGCCGGTTCGATCTCACGACTCCGGATGTCTACTCGTTCACCATCAATTCCGGGGATACGATCTCCGTCGGTCTGAAGGCGTTGACAGCAGGCACGGCAAAGCTGGACGTGGTCGATGTGAACGGAACTGTGTTGGCCACCAGCACTAGTGGCGCGAGCAATCTCGACGCCCTCATCGCCAGCTACACCTCTACGAAAACGGGTACCTACTACGCCCAAGTTTCCGGGACGAGCGCCGTTGAGTACAACCTGTTCACGTTCCAACGGGCGACGATCGCGGCGGAGCCGAACGACACCTTCGCCACGGCGCAGACCTTGATTCGGAACCTCCCGGTCGTGGGCGCCATCAACGGCACCGATGATTGGTACACGCTCAACATCGGTGCTGGCGACATCGTCAGTTTGAAAACGGCCACGCCGGGCGATCAACCCGGTGAGTTTGTCAACCTGCTCAACCCGTTACTCGAAGTGTACTCTCCGGCTAACACGTTGTTGTTCACGGACGACAACTCGGCAGCGGATGGCAACAACGCTAAGCTGTCGTTCACGGCTGCCACAGCCGGTGCGTACCGCGTTCGTGTTAAGGGAGTGGGTGGCACGAACGGTGAGTACGTCCTCACCCAAACAGTCGTCGATCCGGCACCGACGGCGAAGTCCATCACACGGGGCGACCCGAACCCCGCCACGACCGCATCCGTCACTTGGCTCGTCACGTTTAGCGAACCCGTCACCGGCGTGACCGCGAGCAACTTCCAATTTACGGCCACCGGCAGCTTGGTTGGTGCCGCAGTCGTCGGGATTGTTACGAACGGCAACGTTGTGACCGTGACCGCCAATGTGGGCACGGGTCACGGCACGTTGGGGTTAGACCTCGCCAACCTCACCGGCATCGTGGACACAACGAACCAGCCTGCAACGGGAACTGGCATTGTTGGCCCGGTCTATGCCGTCGATCGAGTCTTAACACTGTCCATTTCCCGAACCAGTCCGGCAGCCTCGAACACGCCGACCGTGTCCTGGACCGTCGTGTTCAGCGAGTCGGTCACAGGTCTGTCGCTGGCAAACTTCACACTGGCAAACAGCAGCACGCTCAGCGGATTCGGCCTGTCAACACTGACCGGGAGCGGCACGACTTATGTCGTTACCGCGAACACCGGCATCGCCGACGGGACGCTCGGGTTAAACACCGGCAACCTGACCGGCGTCACCGGGCTGTTCGCCACACCAGTCACGGGTTCCGTCACTGGGGAAACTTACGTCTTCGACCGCACCCCACCGTTTGTTTCAACGATTGCCCGAGTCGGGCCAGCCACAACCCGCGCGACATCAGTCTCGTGGACGGTCACGTTCAGCGAACCCGTCACCGGCGTATCGGCGGGCAACTTTGCTCTCACGACGACGGGCATCAGCGGGGCATCGATTAGCGGCGTGACCGGAACCGGCGCGACGTACACCGTGACCGCATCAGTGGGTAGCGGCGATGGCACCGTGACTTTGATGACGGGGAATCAGGCTAGCGTTGTGGACGATTTTAGCAACGTTGCCACTGGCACGCTGGTGGGTGAGTCTTACACGATTGACCGGACCGCACCGACGGCAACCATCGACCAGCTTGGCAGTCCGTTGACGAACGCCGCGACTGTCAGTTGGCTGGTGACGTTCAGCGAACCGATCGTGAGCTTGACTGCGGCGAATCTCGTCACCACCAGTGTCGGCGTGACACCCGGTGCGTTGACGGTGACGAAGAACAGCCCCGTGACTTACACCGTCGCCTGGAATACCGGCACGGGTGACGGCACACTGGGGTTCTCGATCACGAACACCGTTTTCGATTCGGCCACCAACCCGCTTGCCGGGGTTCCGGTTATCGCGCCGGTGTTCACCATCGACAAGACGCCACCCGTTGCCACCATCGTCCCGAACGGATCGACTCCGACCAACGCAGCGACCGTGAGTTGGACCGTGGTCTTCAGTGAACCCGTGACCGGGATCACGGCAGCCAACTTCGCGTTGGCCCAATTCGGTGTGAGTGGAGCCGCAATCACCGGCGTATCGGGAAGTGCTACGACTTACACCGTGACCGCCACGACCGGGACGGGCGATGGCACACTCGGGCTGAACTTGAGTAACAGCACTGGGGTCTCCGATGCGAGTGGCAACCCAGCTACCACGCTCATTGGGCCGAAGTACACCTTTGACCGAACGGGTTCGTTGCCTCGGTTGACGACGACGGCCCCCAACCCGTCCGTTTCGATTGTCATTCCCGTCGCGGTGACGTTCACGAAACCAGTCACGGACTTTACAGTCGATGACGTGGTTGTCACGAACGGCACGATCAGCAACTTCAAACTCGTCACAGCCACGACGTACACCTTCACCGTCACAGCCGTTGCCGCAGGCGATGTGGGCATCGTGATTCCAAGTAGTACGTCGGTCGATTCCGTTGGGAACCCGAGCTTCGGCACCACGCTGACACGCACCGTAACCCCACCTGCACCGACGTTCACACTGGTGAGTACGGCACCGGCCAAGACGAATCAATCGGTTCCGGTGACCGTCACGTTTAACGAAGCGGTCACCGGGCTGACAGCGGCGAAACTCGTCGCCACGAATTCAACCGTCACCGGGTTTACCCAAGTCAGCCCGACGACCTACACGTTCGTGCTGGTCCCGATTGCGTCGGGTAAAATCGCGGTCACTGTCCCTGTCGGTGCCGTGTTGAACGCCCTCAAGGTTCCGAACGCATCGGGCACTCTGGCAGCCGTCCAATTCGACAACACGAACCCCGCAGTCAGCGTGGTTCCGACGCTCGATTCGGTCGGCGTCGTCGATGCGTTGCCGGTCCGATTCGCGGTCAATTTCTCACGCGCGGTCGCCGGGTTTGATGCGTCCGGTGTCGTGGTGACCGGCACGGCGGGTGGCACGCCGGTCGCCAGTGTGACCGGCAGTGGGTCGAGTTACATGGTGACGGTGACCGGACTGACAAGCAGCGGCACAACGACCGTGACCGTGAAGCCCGCCGCCGGGACGGACGACTTCGCAAACGTGAGTGCCGCATCGGCGCCGGCCACGGCGACGTTTGCTTTGAACGGCACCTTACCTGCCATCAAGACCGGGATCGTCACGGTCGGCAACGGGGTTGGTAACCAGATTCAAGTGCGCAACCCAGACGGCACCCTTGCATTCAGCGAACCCGTATTTGGTGCCGGCTTTAGTGGCGGCGTCCGCGTCGCGTCGGGTGATTTTAACGGGGACGGTGTCACGGACATGGTGGTCGGCACCGGCCCTGGTGTGGTCACGTTAGTTCAAATTTTGGACGGCGTCACCAAAGCCGTCCTGTTCCAAATCCAGCCGTTTGAAGACAGCTTCACTGGTGGGGTGTACGTCGCAACCGGGGACATCAACGGCGACGGGGTTCCGGACCTGGTGATCTCCCCAGACGAAGGCGGCGGGCCACGGATTCGGGTGTTCAACGGGAAAAGCTTTACCCAAATCGCGGACTTCTTCGGGATCGACGACACGGAATTCCGCGGCGGGGCGCGGGCCGCAATCGGCGACTTGAACGGGGACGGGCTAGGCGATCTCTTGGTCGCAGCCGGGTTCGGCGGCGGCCCCCGCGTTGCCGCATTTGACAGTCGATCGTTGGGTGGCACGCCCGCCCGGTTGTTCGCGGACTTCTTCGCCTTTGAACCCGAGTTGCGCAACGGTGTGTACATCACATCAGCCGATCTCAACGGCGACGGGAAAGCGGACCTGATTGTCGGTGCCGGCCCTGGTGGTGGCCCGCGTGTCCTCGCACTGTCGGGTCAAGCCTTGGCCAACGAATCCGGTCGCCAGAGCCAACTGGCCAACTTCTTCGCCGGTGATCCCGAGAATCGCGGCGGCGTTCGCGTTGCGACATCCAACCTGGACGGCGACAACCGTGCCGACCTTGTCACCGGCTCCGGAAGCGGCGCACAGAACCGCGTCACAACCTACGCCGGCAAGACGATCCCCATCGACGGGACGCCCAAAGTCTTCGCCACCTACGACCCGTTCACCGAGTTCAACGGCGGGCTGTTCGTCGGGTAACAACTGAAGTCCTGACAGTGAAAAAGCCGTCGCGTGAGGCCGGGGGAATTTCTTCTCCCCGACCTCACGCGACGGCTTTTTCGTGCCGAACAATCCGCCGCTCAACCACATCAGCGGAATCGACCAAACGGATCAGTCGAAGGAGAAGACTTCACCGCCGTTCGGTGTCACCGCAGACCAGAAGACCATCTCGGAGACGCTCGGGCTGATGACCCGAACACTGCCGTCACCCAGACCTGCGAGCATTCCGCCGGCGTGTGGCGTCTGCGGCAGAGTCGGGTCGCAGCCCTCGACCGTCGGGCGGACTTGGAACGTCGCCCCAGGGCGGCTCGACCGTGTCACCGCCGGGTTCCCGCTCGTCACGGGGTAAACGTCGCCGTGGGTCTTGCCGCCCAGAATTGGCCCACCATCTGCAAATGAAGGGCGATGGCGGTTGCCGATGTAAGTCTCAAAGTACTCGAAATGAAACTGGACTTTGGACCCTAAAATTGCACTGTCGGTGTCCGGCCCACACACCACATAGTGTTCTGCAAACGCCACCGTGTTAGACGTACCGTCTGAATAACGGGACCGGAGTGATGGCCGCCCCGAGAACACCTGAGCGTTCCCGCCGTAACTGGTGATCGCTCCCATATTCTGAACTGGCACCGCAAACGAGAAGTCTGCCGGGCTGACGTAGACCGGAACATACGAGACGCGGCGGTCGGTAACAGGTTGCTCCAAGTAGGGCAAAATATCAACCATCAACAGATTGGTTGTCACCCACCCGGTGAGTCCCGCGTATGTTTGCTTCTTTGCATTTCCATCAACGGTCAATAAATCGTCATCGTGGGCCGTGGCGAAACTGTGAACGGCAAGTCCGATTTGTTTCAGGTTGTTCATACTCTTCGTCTTCATCGCCACCTCTCGAACCTTTTGGACCGCTGGTAGCAAGAGGCCGATGAGAATCGCAATGATCGCAATCACAACCAATAACTCGACAAGTGTGAATCCAGTCCGTCGGTTCATTTCAACTCCTATGATCGGAATCAAGAAAGGACGAGGCGGGCCACCTCGTCGGATTTTCGACATGTGTCGTTTCGTGCGGATGCATCAAGGCGACGCAACCGCGTTTGGTGAGATCGCAACTTTCGGGAGTACTGGTCCCATCGGCGAGTAGTCAACATCAACGAGAAACTGCACGATGTAAGAGTATTGTGGATCGAAAATGAGCGTCAGACCTGCATTCGTTGGCGTACAACTCAGTGCATACCCGAGTGGTCCGGGCGGTGTTGGTGTGGGACTGGTCCGTCGTAGACTACCGAATTAACTGTCGTATCTGGCACGCCTGGCTGACCCTTGATGCATTGTTGGACTCGAAGGTAAACCTTCGTGACTGACCCAGTAACATTCAGATGCCCAGCAGCATCGATGCTCATTTTTTTGCCGGTCACAGTTGTCCGAGGGTAAAACTTGCCATTTTGACCAGGGATTGGATCCCAAGAGAATCCCGGCGGAAATTGAGCCTGCACTTGGGTTACACCGATGACGAATAACGCCATCAACAGAAGTGGTCGAAGTCGTTTCACGTTCAAGCCCTCGAAGTGGAGTGAGATGTCAAACCGTGCTGTGGGCCACAGCGAAGTGATGGTAAGGGTATCTGAGGCCACTGTCAACCACGATAATCGCTACGAACGTAACATCCACCCCGATCAGTCAGTCGTGTCATTGTGTCTGCCACACTAAACACGAACACGACTTCGTGCGAGGGATTTCCTTTCCCCAGGCTCGCTTTCAGGCTATTGTGCTATGCAGATGGTTCCCCTTCCCCACCGATGGTCGCAACATGGAACTCGACACCCCGATCACCCGCCGGGCAGCACTCGCCGTCAGTGGAAGCCTAGTAGCAGGACTTTCTGCCTCGGCACTGGTTCAGCAAAAAGCCCCCCTCGCACCGGAAGGCTACACGGATCAAACGAGTTATCGACCGGGTGAAGAGGTCGTGTTTCACGTCTCGTCGGCCAGTGAATACGATGTCGAAATCGCCAGAATCGGTGCGAAGCGTGATGTCGTGTGGCGAAAGGACACTGTTGGGGCAAAGCTGCACCCGATCCCCGCCGATGCCTCGTCGCAGGGGTGCAAGTGGCCCGCGACGTTCACCGTGAAAATCCCCGATGAGTGGAAGTCAGGCTACTACACCGCACGGCTGACCGCCAAGGTTGCGAGCGCCAAACCGCTGGTGTCCGAAGTCTACTTCATCGTGCGGCCTAAACACCCCGGCAAGACTTCCGCCATCTTGTTGCAGCTCTCCACGAACACCTACAACGCCTACACGAATTGGGGCGGCTACAGCCTGTACGCCTACCACGGGCGGCACAAGGTGCAGGGTCGCCGGGTGTCGTTTGATCGCCCGCAATCTTCGCAGTTTCCCAACTGGGAACAGCCGTTCGTCGCCTGGGCGGAGGGCAACGGTTTCACCCTGGAGTATGCGGCCAATTCGGACTTGGAACGTGACCCGGAGTTGTTGAAGAATTACAAACTCGTACTGAGCGTGGGCCACGATGAGTATTGGTCATCGCCGATGCGCGACAACCTCGAAGCGTTCATCGGCAACGGCGGGAACGTGGCATTTTTCAGCGGCAACACGTGTTGTTGGCAGGTCCGCAGCGAAGAGAACGGGCGTGCGCTGACCTGCTGGAAACAATCCTTCGGCGACGACCCGGTGTACAAGTCCGGCGACCACAAACTGCTGTCCACGGCGTGGAGCCATTACTTGGTTGCACGCCCCGAAAACACCCTGACCGGCGTGGGCTTTTTGTGGGGCGGCTATCACCGCAGTCACGGCCAATACATGGACGGCTCCGGCGCCTACACGATCCACCGCCCGGACCACTGGCTGTTCGCCGGGTGTGATGCAAAACGCGGCACCGAGTTCGGCGGCAAGGACTCGATCGTCGGCTACGAGTGCGACGGCTGCGAACTGGTGTGGAAGGACGGGCTACCGACACCCACCCACAAAGACGGCACGCCCGCGAACTTCACCGTCCTCGCCACCGCGCCCGCCAAGTGGCACCCCGACGATTGCGAGTGGTACGAAAAGTGGGAGAAAGGCCGCCTCGGTCACGCCGTCATCGGCACGTACACCCGAGGCGGAACCGTCATCACCGTAGGCAGCACCGACTGGAGCCACGGCCTACGCGGCAACGACCGCGTCGTGATGCAAGTGACGAAAAACGTGCTGGCGAAGCTGGGGAGGTAGATTCACTCATCGCCGTTTCGGGGGTAGGAACTGGGTGATGTCGAGGCCGTTGGGGCCGAGGTGTTGGTCCAGCAGTTCGACCCGGCCGCGACCCTTCATGCTGATGAACGTGCGGCCCATTTCGTCCCACCAGATGGCGGTGAGTAGGTCGGGGTTGGTGGCTTTTAATCGACGGTATTGTTCGAGGCGTTTCGTAAACACTTCGGCGTCGGACTTCGCAATGGTGAGCTTGTCGGTGCGGTAGGATTGGCTCTGTTGTTCGAGTTTGAACTTGGTCGATTCGGAATCGCGGAGCCGTTGGTTCGCCTCTTGTTGGGCTTGGTTTTCGCGGGTGACGATGCCGGTTTGGGCCTGATTGACTGCCGCAAACGCTTCTTGCACTTCTTGCGGTGCCGCCAGTTCCGCGACACTCACCCGTTGCACCGCGATGCCGATGCGATGCGCCACGAGACGATCCGGGAGACGTTGCATGATCCATCGCGGCAAGGCGGCCCGCCCCGTCAGCAACACCTCATCAACCGGGCGCGCCCCAACCCACTCGGCGGTGAGGGCTTCGCTTTCACGGGTCAACAGGGCATCGACTTGATCGCTGTTCACGACGTAGTTTTCGATCGCGGTATCATCCACGGCATATTCCACGACCAGCCGCACGTTGACCAAGTTCTGGTCGCCCGTCAGCCATTGCCCAGGCGGGGTGGCTTGCGAGTCCTCCACCGCTTCGGGAATAAAGCCCACGACCAATGGGCGAACCGTCCGCACCTGCACCCGATCGACGCGATCAATCCCCCACGGAAACCCGACCCACAACCCCGGACCGGGTCGCGCCACCACCCGCCCGAACCGCCGTACCACGGCGCGTTCATCCGGGCCAACCTGCGCAATTCCGGTAGCGAGGTAGGCAAGCAGAACCAGTAAAGCCGTGACGATGACCAATCGACGCATGACAAACTCGTGATAACGAAAACGGGACTGACAACGCGGTGACACTGTTCGGTTACTTCATCGGTTCCTTCGGCTTCTCCGGGGTCAGCAGGTAGTCGAATAGCGGGTGCTTGGTGGACAGCAACAGCACGTCGCGGGTTTCGCTTAGCATGGATTGATACGCTTTTAGCTTCTGCAAGAACACGTAGAACTCGCGGTCCATTGCGTGGGCTTCGTTGCGGATGCGGTCGGCGTCCACGTCGGCTTGGCCTTCGAGGCGTTGCTTTTCGGCGCGTGCCAGGCTCTCCGTGGTGCGGGCTTCGCGCTCGGCGGCAGTGAGGATGTCGGCGGCACGCTTGCGGCCCTCACTTTCGTAGTCGGCGACTTTACGTGACCGCTCGCTGCGAATCCGATCGTAGATGCTCGCCCGCACGGCTTCGGGGTAGCTGAACCGGCGCAACCTCAAATCAACGATTTCGATGCCGTACTCCGTGCGGATCTTTTCACGCACGCTTTCCGGCGCGGCGTCATCGCCGAGGAGTTGCTTGCGAAGGCGGTCGCTGCGGGCGTCGATCCCTCGTTCGTCCGCGACGGCAATCAGATCTTCTAACGCCATGTTGCTGATGACCGCCGCCAGCCGCCCGCTGATTTGCGGCCCGAGTACCCGTTTCGCTTGGTCCGGCGTACCGAGGGTCCGCACAAACCGATCCGCTGCCGTGACGTCCGGGATTCGCCACGTCAGAAACGCATCCAGTGCCAACGTTTTGTCCACGGTCTTGTTCGTCGCATCGCGGGTGAGGGATTCGACCGATGGCAAGTCAAACACCTGTAACCGCCGGTCGATTCGCAACACCGAATCCACCGGCCAAGGGTACTTCACGTGCAACCCCGCGTCCGTCTCGCCGTCGTGAATCACAACAGGTTCGCCGAACCGCGTGACGTAGGCGTACTCCGTGTAATCCACGGCGTAGAACGCGGTGCGGCCCCAGACTAAGGCGGCGACGGGCAGCAGAATCATCACGAGAAATCGGTTCATGGCGATGGTCCGTTGTCGCGCGGGGCAGGGCTTTGGGGCGGGAATGCGATCGGCGGCAAGCGTGGCGTTTCCGGGTCCATCAACAACAGATGCCGCTTGCCGGGTAGGCTTTCGACATCCACGAATATCTTGTCCCGACCGCGTAGAACCAGTGTGACCGCGTCGAGTGACAACCGGAAGTCAGTCAGCAATCGCCGCGTGGCGAGGAGTTGTTTGCGGCGCTCGTCGAGTTCCTTTGTCACAGTGTTGCGGTCTTGACCGGCCTTGGTGCGAGCCTCGAATTCGGTGCTAAGTTTCGCTTCCTCATCGGACGTGAGAATCGAACGGGATTTCGCCCACGCCAGGAACGCATCCCGCGCCGCACTCGCTTCCGCGACCTTCTGGACTGACGCGGACTCCGCTTGTCGGACAGTGCGAAGCGCTTCTTCCTCCGCGCGGCGTTTGGTCCGGATCGCATCGGCTTGAGCTTCATTCACGAGCTTATCCCGGCGTTGAATCGCCTCCGCGACGGCATGGTACGACGCCACCACTTGCTGCGGCGGGTGCAAATCATGAATGGTCACGCCCTCCAGTTGCACGCCGAGACCGTCCGGTGAAACATCGCGTAACCGCTGCTTCAACCGCGTGATGGCTTGGGATTCAAAGTCAGCGCGCGTCGTGGTTAGCACGTCAAGAAACGGCTGCCCGGCGGCCAGTTCCCGAAAGACCGACTCCGCCGCGGAGCGGATCACGCCGTCACTATCGCGCACCCCGAACAAGAACTTTCGCGGCTCGGTCACGGTGTAGCGCACGGTCGCCAACAGTTCGATCAAGTTGCCATCACCCGTGATGAGCAGCGATTCATCCGTGAGGCGTTGAATGCCTTCGGCGTGGGCGGCGGCCCAGGTCATGCTCGAATCGGACGGGGTCACCGTGACACCGGGCCGTCGCAGCTTCTGTTGTTCGACGCGGACCTGTTGCAACTGCTTGGCGCGTTCCTCCGGCACCATGCGGAAGCCCACTTCCACGAGGCGAATTTCCGCCGGTCGCAACTTGGTTACGCCCTCAATCGGCCACGGGTAGCGGACGTGCAAACCCGGCGTGAGGTCGCCCTGAATTGCCCCGAACCGCTGCACGACAGCGCGCTCATTGACGCCGATCTGCGTGAACCCGGACAGCACCCAGGCCAGCAAGCCCACTGCGAAAACAGCTCCGAGAATCGGCCTAGCGTAGTCGGTGATGACATGAAGGAGTTCGTCCGGGTTCAACCGTGACAACAGGGTGTCAACGTCCCGGCTGAAATTCCGCATCCGTGCGAACGCTCGGTTCGTTGTGGTGCGTTCAAATGCCAGTAACCGCATCGAGTTCAGCAAAACCGCGAGCGACCCGAGTTGGTGGTACAGCACCCCAACGAGCGGCGATTTCTCGAACCACTCCGGCGACGTGGCGAAGATCGGCCACAGCCACCCAGTCAGCACCACGCCGAACAGGTTCATCCCGAACCCGAACCAGATAATATTTTGTCGGATGATTCGCACCGTTTGCCGCGACAACCGCACCAACATCGGCAACGGGCGCAGCGGCTCGCCCATCATCACGACATCACTCGCCTCGGCCGCAATCTCCGTCCCGGTGCCGATGGCAATGCCGACCGTGGCCCGCGCGAGTGCGGGCGCATCGTTGATGCCATCGCCGACATACGCGACGTGACTCGCACCCAGATGTTCGGTTTTTGCGGCAGGGAGTAATTCGGCATGGACCGTCGTGAACGGGAGTTGACCAGCGATCGCGTTGGCAACACTTGCCCGATCCCCCGTCAGCAGCGTGATCGGCGTGATGCCGAGTTCGCGCAACTCCGTCAGCACGCCGAACGCTTCGGGACGGAGACGGTCACGCGCACCGATGGCGCCGAGGATTACGCCATTTTTTGCGACTAATAGCGACGTTTGACCGCTATCGTCGAGTTGATTCAGCAGTGACAACGCATCGTCACTGAACGCAATCCCCTTCTCTTGCAACAGCCGCCGAGTGCCAACGAGTAGACTCGCACAATCGGTTGTGGTGGCCGAAATCCCGGCGCCGGGGTGCGCTTGAAAATCCGCCAATGGGGTGGCTGACAAGTTCCGTGATGTGGCTGCCGCGAGGATCACTTTGGCGATCGGGTGTTCGCTGCGTTGCTCCGCAGTGGCCGCGACTTGAAGCAATTCATCCGGGTGTGTTGTGCCCAGCGGCAGCACGTCGCCGAGTTCGAGTTTGCCTTCGGTCAGCGTCCCAGTTTTGTCGAACGCAAAGCTTGTGACCGACGCGAGGCGTTCCAGCGCGGCGCCGCCTTTAATCAATACCCCGGTGCCCGCGAGCCGACCCAACGCCGCGATCACCGCCGCCGGGGTTGCCAACACGAGGGGGCACGGGCAGGCGACAACTAACACCGCTAACGTGGGGTAAGTGGCCAACCGCGCCGCCCCACTGAGCGTGAGCCGCGCGCCTTCGGGTCCGACCGGGCCGAGTTGCAACAAGATGTTGAAGCCAAACGTGAGCAGTGCGATCACAAGCACGGCGGGCAGGAAGTAACGCGCCAGTCGATCCGCTAGGCGTTCGGCATTGCCTTTTTGCTGCAACGCTTTTGCGGTCAACTCGATCACTTGGCCCGCAACGGTCTGCGCCGCCACCTTCTTCGCTTCGACGGTCAGCGATCCGAGTAACACGATGCTACCTGCTAGTGCATCATCGCCGGGTGCTTTCTCAACCGGCACGCTTTCGCCGGTCAGTGCGGAAGTATCAACGGACGATCGGCCATCGACGACTAGACCATCGACCGGAATCCGCCCGCCCGGCTTAATGACGACGCGGTCGCCGACTTGCAGGTTCACCGTCAGCGTGCGTTCTTCGACGCCGTCCCGTAGCACCCAACACCGGGTGGGGAACAGTTCCGTCAGTTTGCGGAGGGCATTTTGTGTGCGATCAAACGTGAACGCTTCGAGACATTCTCCGATCAATCCGATGAAAACCACCTCCGCTGCCACGACCGGCTCGCCGATCAGAATCGCCGCAATACACGCCAACGCCACGGCAAGGTCCGCCCCGACGCGGCCATCCGTCAGGCGTTCCAGTGCGCCGTACAGCGTCTTCGCACCACCGATCACGGCGGCGATCAGCGCGTAGCGGATTTTGAACAGTTCGCGGTCTTGCCACGTCGGCGTTTCCAGCCCGAGGGACTTCAAACCGTTCGCAAGCAGTGGCCACAAGTCCGCGACCAACAACGCCCCGACGATCCCCGTGAGCAGATACAGCCCCAGATGGGTCCGCGGTTGGAACGGTTGATCGGTGGGATCGAATTCACGGTGCATGAAAGGCTTTTCGGATGGCAGAATGTTAACCACGGAATACACGGAACAGACGGAAAAAATCAAGACACTGGAAACGATAAGCCGTTTCTAGTGTCTGACTTCCCGCATTCCAACACGTTAATTCATGATGGGTTCCGTGTGTTCCGTGTATTCCGTGGTGAATGACTTTGGTTAATCCTTCAGCAACTTCGGTAAGCGGCCTGGTAGCGGTGGCGCTCCGAGTTCTTCCAGCTTCTTCTCCAATGCGGGCAGGTCCGTGTCCAGAATCTTGCGGAGTATGTTCACTTCAATCGCCAGCAGTTTGTTGGCGTCGGCGTACTCTTGCTTTTGGGTGCCGGTCGGCTTGGCCAGGGCGCCGCTAGATGCACTGGCCGCATACCCGGCGCGGGCACTGATCGACTCCGGGACGTTTTCGTTGCGGGCCGCCAGGATGCTGTCACCGCGTAGGTTCCGTTGGCTGACGCGGACTTTCTCGATCAATTCGCGCACTTTAAGCTTGGCGGGTTCATCCGATTTCGGGGCCAGTTCCAAGGCAGCTTTGACTTGCTCCAGTTTCGTCGCCAGTTCGGCGTTCGTGCTGAGGGTCGCGTTCACGGCCTTTCGCAACGTCTTCACCTGTTTGTTGAACGCGGCGATTTCCTTGTACCCGTCCGCCGTCAGCGATGACAGCGGGTCTGGCAGAATCGTGAACGAGACGGGCTTGGTCAGGGCGGTGTACTTGCCCGCTTCCCGTTTACCGAGGTTGGCTTGATACGTCCCCGGCATCACTAGCGAACCACCACCCGCGAACTCATCCGACGACGCGGAAACGCCGCTCTCACGCAAGTCCCACGTCACCCGGTGAACGCCTTCGGTGATCGGCGCAGCCACCGTGCGTAGGATCGTGCCGTCCGTGTCGGTGATCGCCAGCATCACGGACGGGGCTTCTTCCTCGGCTTCGGCCCGCAACGACTCTTGGCTTGGGTACGGCACTTCTTTCTTGTCCTTCGTCGCGGCGGTCTCGGCTTCCTTGCGTTTTTGCTTCAACGTCTTCAACGGCTCTTTCAGTTGAAACGTGAAGGTTGCCCCGTAAGCCGGGTTATCTGCGGTGTAGTGCGATTCGCCCAGGAACGCCTTGCCACGACCGCCGAACTGAGCCGAGGGGATGTACAGTGTCGTGTCCGCAACCGGGTGCAACACGGCTGCCTCGGTGATGGGTTTCGTCGTCAAGGTCCGCATCGCGCTGTAGTCGTCGATCACGTAAAAGCCGCGACCGAACGTCGCCACGATGAGGTCGTTGTTGTGCTTCTGGATGACGAGGTCTTTCACCTGAATCGTCGGCAAGCCGTTCTTGATGCGGTGCCATTTCTTGCCGCCGTCCACGGTGACGAACAGTCCGAATTCCGTGCCCGCGAACAACAAGTTTGCGTTCACGTGATCTTCCGCCACGCAGTACACCGTGCCGCGTTCCGGCAGGTCACCAGCGATCGTGGCCCACGTCGCGCCGGCGTCGGTACTCTTCAACAAGTACGGCTTGAAGTCCGCGTTCTTGTGGTTGTCGAAACTGGCGTACACGGTGTTCGCGTCTGTCTCGGACACCACCAATTTGCTGACGTAAGTCTTGTCCGGCACGCCGGGGAACTTGTCGGTCTTCTTCCACGTCTTGCCACCATCTTCGGTAGTCTGAATCAACCCGTCGTCGGTGCCGACGTATAGCAAACCCTCCTGCTTCGACGATTCGGCCAGCGCGACGATGTTGCCGTAGAAGCTGGTCGAAACGTGCTTCGACACGGCGTCCGGCCCCCAGACTTTGCCCATGACTGGGAGCTTGTCGCGGTCGAGTTGCCGGGTCAGGTCAGGGCTCACTGCCACCCAGTTGTCACCGCGATCATCACTGCGAAACAACTTGTTGGCGGCGAAGTAAAGCCGCTTCGGGTTGTGCGGGCTGATGATGAGAGCGCTGTCCCAGTTCCACCGCAACGGCGGCTCACCAGGGGCGGCTTGGGGTTGAATGTTTACGCGGTTGCCGGTCTTGCGATCGAACCGGCACAGGCCGCCGTATTGGGATTCGCCGTACACGGTGTTCGGGTCCGAGGGGTCTACTTTACAGTGGAAGCCGTCGCCTCCTTGCACGACGTACCAATCGGCGTTGGTGATGCCGTGAACGCTGCGGGTGCGGACCGGGCCGCCGAGCGTGAAGTTGTCCTGCGTGCCGCCGTAGATGTGGTAGAACGGCCCGCTCGCCGGGTTTTGATCGACGCCGACATCGTAGAACTGCGTGACCGGCAAGTTGGATTTGAAGTGCCAATTGGCACCGCGATCGTAGCTTTCGTAAATGCCGCCGTCGCACCCGACGCGGTAGTATTTCGGGTCGGCGGGGTCAATCCAAATGGTGTGATTGTCCACGTGCTTAAATCGTTCACCCAGCGACGCCAGCGTCTTGCCGCCGTCGTTGGAAACCTGAATCAACACGCTCATCACGTACAGCCGTTCTTTGTTCACCGGATCGACGACGATGTGCGAGTAGTATTGGGCTTGTTGATCGAACGGGTTTTGCTTCTGCCACGTCACGCCACGATCCGTGCTGCGGAAAATACCACCGGCTTTGTCGTTCGCCTCGATGATGGTGTAGATCATGTCCGGGTCCGTCGGCGCCACCGCCAAGCCGATGCGCCCCAGTTCGCCCCCTGGCAATCCGCCACCGGCTTTCGCCCACGTCTTGCCACCATCAGTGGAACGATGAATGCCGCTACCCGGCCCGCCGTTAATCAGCGTCCACACGTGGCGACGACGCTGGTAGCTAGCCGCGATCAGCAAATCGGGGTTGCGCGGGTCGAGAACAACGTCGGTCACGCCGGTGTTTTCGTCGAGGGTCAACACCTTGTTCCAGTTCTTGCCGCCGTCGGTTGTTTTGTACAGCCCGCGGTCGCCACCCGGCCCCCAGAGCGGCCCTTGCGCGGCGACGTACACCACGTCCGAATTGCGCGGGTCGATGAGAATTTTGCCGACGTGTTCCGAGTTCTTCAGCCCCACGTTCACCCAACTGCGCCCCGCATCCACGCTCTTGTAAACGCCGTCGCCGTAGGCCACGCTGCGCTGCGAGTTGTTCTCCCCGGTGCCGACCCAGACCACGTTGGGGTTCTTCGGGTCGAGCGTGATGTAGCCGATCGAGTACGAGCCTTCGCCATCGAAAATCGGCGTCCAACTCGTGCCGTTGTTGACCGTCTTCCAAACACCACCGCAGGCTACGGCGACGTAATAAGTGCTCTTGTCCGTGGGGTGAACAGTCAACCCGACGATCCGCCCCGATGTCACGGCAGGGCCAACACTCCGCAACTTGAACGCGGAGATCGGCAGCGTGTCGTCCTTCTTTTTCGCTGACTTAGGTGATTCCACCACACGCGGCTTTGGGGCGGGTTCATCGATCACCGTGAAAAGCGTGGTTAGCAACAATGCAGGCAGTAACAACATAAATCCCTCGGATGTGGTGCAACGGCGTGTCTTGCGGAGATGACGTTACAGTACCCGCAAATGCTACGACCGGAAAGAACGGCGAAGTCGATCGGTAGCGCGAATGTGCCATCAACGGGCGGGTTGTGACGGGCGTGCTATGATTTGGAATTGTGATTATGGCATTTCCGGCGAACCGGCGACGTGAGTCGCCTGGGTGGCTCGCCACAAACGGGTGCTCGGTTTTTACCCAGG